>JAXDPA010000025.1:0-55406 GCA_034668685.1 Sphingomonadales bacterium
GCGCCGGGCCGGATCGTCTATGCCCGCCCCTTCCGGGCCTGGGGCGAAGTGGTGATCGTCGATCATGGCGGCGGCTGGACGACGACGATCACCAACCTCGGCGCCCTCGCCGTCCGCGAAGGCGACCGGGTCGGCCGCGGCGACCCTCTGGGCCGTGCGGCCGGCGGCCGCGTCTCGGTCGAGCTGCGCCGCAACGGCACGCCGATGGCGATCACCAACCTGCTCTGAAGCCTCGCCCCCCTCTCTCCGCCGGGGAGAGGGGCTTCCTCAAGCTCGACGCCGAATATCGATACAACTAGGGCCCGCATTCACCTCCCGTTGCTTTCCGCCCGCTAGAAAAGCGGGTAAGCTCGGCCCGAACCCATTTTTGCGCAGGATTCCCCACTTCATGGCTTCGTCCAACCTCATCCGCTCCCTCGGCCTCGTCATCGCCGTCGCGATCGTCCCCGCCGCCACCGCCGCCTTCGCCGCGGTCGACGTCAACACCTATCGCGAGCTCGACCAGTTCATGGCCGTGTTCCAGAAGGTCCGGTCCGATTATGTCGACCAGGTCGACGACAAGACTTTGATCCGCGGCGCCATCGACGGCATGCTCAACAGCCTCGATCCGCACAGCTCCTTTCTCGACGAGCGCGGCTACCAGTCGCTGATGACCACCACCGAGGGCGAATATGGCGGCCTCGGCCTCAACGTCACGATGGAGGACGGCGCGGTCAAGATCGTCGCGCCCATCGAGGACAGCCCCGGCTTCAAGGCCGGCCTCAAGTCGGGCGACTACATCACCCACCTGAACGGCAAGCTGATCTACGGCGGCACTCTGGACGAGGCGGTCGATTCGATGCGCGGCGCCCCCGGCACCGCCATCCGCCTGACCATCGTCCGTCCCGGCCGCGACAAGCCGTTCGACGTCACCCTCACCCGCGCCAAGATCGAGCTTCCCGCGGTCAAGTGGCAGGTCAAGGACGGCATCGGCGTGATCAACGTCAACACGTTCAGCCGCACCACCACCCAAGAGACGCTGGCGGCGATCAACAGCATCAACAAGTCGCTGGGCCACGCGCCGACCGGCTATATCGTCGACCTTCGCTCCAACCCGGGCGGCCTTCTCGACCAGGCGGTCGGCCTCTCCGACGTCTTCCTCGAATCCGGCGAGGTGGTCAGCCAGCGCGGCCGCAACAAGGGCGACATCGAGCGCTATTACGCCCAGCCCGGCGACGCCACCCGGGGCGCCCCGATCGTCGTGCTGGTCGACGCCGGCTCGGCCTCGGCGGCCGAGATCGTCGCCGCGGCCCTTCAGGACCATCACCGCGCCTTGCTGATGGGCGAGAAGACGTTCGGCAAGGGCTCGGTCCAGACCCTTCTGCCGCTGAGCGAGAAGACCGCGCTGCGCCTCACCACGGCGCGCTATTACACGCCGTCGGGCCGCTCGGTTCAGGAAGGCGGGATCACGCCCGACATCGAGGTGCCGCAGCTCTCCGACCCCGATTACAAGAGCCGGCCGAGGCTTCGCGAGGCGGACCTTCGCCGCCATTTGATCAACGAGGCGGCGGTCAAGGACGACGTCATCGAGGACGACGGCAAGCCCGATCCGCGCTTCGCCGCGACGCCGGACGATTTGAAGAAGCGCGGCATCGACGACTATCAGCTCTATTACGCGGTCCAGACCCTCAACCGCCTCGCCCGCCCCGCCGCGGCCGCGGCCGGCGGCGGCGGCGGCAAGACCGGCAAGCGCTAGTGGGAGCTTCGGGGGGACGTCACCCCAGCGAAAGCTGGGGTCCATGCGGAGTAGTTGAAGGCCGCACGCGTCTCCAGGTCAGCATGGGCCCCAGCCTGCGCTGGGGCGACGGGGTATCATGACCAATCTCGACAAGGGGAAGGCGCTCGCGCTCGCCGTCCCCGCGGCCCTGCTCGCCGGCGCCTACATCTCGCAATATTGGGGGCACCTCTACCCCTGCCATATGTGCTGGTGGCAGCGTTACGCCCATTTCGCCGCCCTGCTGTTCGCTGTGCTCGCTTATGCGATGCGCGGGCTGCCCGACCGGGGGCGAAGCTTCGTCTGGCTGGCCGCTCTCGCCATCCTGACCAGCGCCGGAATCGCTTTCTGGCATGCCGGGGTCGAGCTCAAATATTTCCCGGGCCCCACCGGGTGCACGTCGGACTTCCATGCCGGCTCGACCGAGGATTTGCTGAAGCAGATCATGGACGCGCCGATGGTCCTCTGCGACCAGGTGCAGTGGAAGTTCCTCGGCCTCTCGCTCGCCGGATGGAACTTTATCCTCTCCGCCGTGTCGGGTCTGCTGATCCTATGGCTGAGCCTCAGACGACCCAGGCCGCGGGCGTGACTCCCGCCGAAGCTCCTCCGAAAGCCCCGGCCTGGCGCCCGGGCGACGAGCGTCCCGATATCGATTCGATGGTCCGGGTCGATCAGGCCGGCGAATATGGCGCGACGCGGATCTATTGCGGCCAGCTCGCCGTGCTGGGCAGCCGCCACCCCGCCGCCGGCCCGATCGCCCGCATGCAGAGCCAGGAGGAAAGGCACCTCAAGACGTTCGACGCGATGATGGTCGAGCGCGGAATCCGCCCGACCTTGCTCCAGCCCGTCTGGCACGCCGCCGGCTACGCGCTCGGCGCCGCCACCGCCTTGATGAGCCCCGGCGCGGCGATGGCCTGCACCGCGGCGGTCGAGACCGAGATCGACCGCCATTACGGACGTCAGGTGAGCGCGCTCGGAAGCGAGGAGCCGGACCTCTCCGCCACGATCGGCCGCTTTCAGTCCGAGGAGCTCGAGCATCGCGACACCGCCATCGCCCACGGCGCCGAGCAGGCCTTCGGCTATCCAATCCTGTCGGGAGCGATCCGCCTGGGCTGCCGACTCGCCATTGCCTTATCGAAGAGGATCTGACGTGACCCGGGAGACAGAGACATGAAAGCCGCCTTCCTCGCCGCCGCCGCCCTCGGGGGCGCCGCCGCCCTGCTGGCCACCGTCCCCGCCGCCGCCCAATCGGACCGCATCGCCCGGGTCGTCGTCTACGGCAACGATCCCTGCCCGACCAGCGCCAGCGGCGACGAGGTCGTGGTCTGCGCCCGCCGTCCGGAGCGCGAGCGCTACCGTATCCCCAAGGAGCTTCGCGACCGGAGGAACGGCGGCGAAAATCCGAGCTGGGCCGAGCGCGCCGAGAGCCTCGAATATGTCGGCCGCAGCGGCGCCCAGAGCTGCTCGACCGTCGGCCCCGGCGGCTTCACCGGCTGCTGGAACCAGATGGTCCGCGCCTACCGCAAGGATCGCCAGCAGGGCCATACGGGAGAGGAGCCGGCGCCGGACAAGTGAGGGGTACCTCCCCTCCCTGGAAGGGAGGGGCTGGGGGTGGGTAGCGAGCGCAGCGAGCCCGGTCCCCAGGTGGTAGCCAAAAAGCCGCTTCGCGGCTGACCCACCCCTAACCCCTCCCTTCCAGGGAGGGGAATCTACCGCCCCTTCTCCTCCCCAATCCACGCATCGACCTGCGCCTCGAGCACGTCGAGCGGCACCGACCCTTGCGCCAGCACCGCGTCGTGGAAGCGGCGCAGGTCGAACTTTGCCCCCAGCACCCGCTCCGCGCGCGTCCTCAGCTCGCGGATCTTGAGCTCGCCGAGCTTGTAGGCCAGCGCCTGGCCCGGCCAGCTGATGTAGCGGTTGACCTCGGCGTCGATATTGGCGTCGCTGAGTGCCGTGTTGGCGCGCATGAACGCCACCGCCTGCGCCTTGGTCCAGCCCTTGGCGTGGATTCCGGTGTCGACCACCAGCCGCGCCGCCCGCCACGCCTGGTAGGAGAGCTGGCCCATCTTCCTGGCCGGCGTGTCGTAGAGGCCCATCTCCTCGCCGAGGCTCTCGGAATAGAGCGCCCAGCCCTCGGTGAAGGCGGTGAACGCCGTGAAGTCGCGGCGGAACGGCGGCAGGTCGAGCTCCTGCTGCAGCGCGATCTGGTTGTGGTGGCCGGGCACCGCCTCGTGCGCGGTCAGCGCCGGCAGCTCCCACAGCGGGCGCTGGTCGAGCTTCGAGGTGTTGACGTAATAAGTGCCGGCGATCCCGCTCTGCGGCGAGCCGGGACTGTAATAAGCGGTCGTCGTCCCCTCCGCCGTCTCGGCCGGGATGGCGCGGATCCCGTAGGGCAGGCGCGGCAGCCGGCCGAACAGGCCGGGCAGCTTGCCGTCGATCGTCTTGGCGACCAAAGCCGCCTGCGCCATCAGCTCCTGCGGGGTCTTCGCATAATAGACCCGGTTGGTGCGCAGCTCCTGGATGAAGGCCTCGCGCGTCGGAAAGCCCGCCGCCTTCGCGACCTTGTCCATCTCGGCGGTGATCCGGGCGATCTCATTGAGGCCGATCTGATGAATCTGCTCCGGCGTCAGGTCGGTCGTCGTCTCCTGCCGCACCCGGAAGGCATAATAGGCCGCCCCACCCGGCTCGGCCGAAACGCTGTCCGACTTCGCGCAATGGGGCAGATAGGCCGTGCGGTAGAAAGCGAGGTGCTTGGCGTAGGCCGGGTTCAGCACCTCGACGATCGTCTTGCGCGCCTCCGCCTGCAGCGCGGCCCAGTCCGCCTCGCCGACGTCCGCCGGCCGCGCCCGCGTGAACGGCTCGTAGAAGCGCGACTTGGTCGGATCCTCGGCGATCACGCCCGAGATGGTCCGCTCGTAATTGCCGAGCACCGAGCAGGGCAGGGTGTAGCCGCCCTTCACCGCCTGGGCGGTGATGGCCAACGCAGTATCGTTCAGCGTCGGGTACTGACGCAGCCGGGCGAGGTAGCTATCGAAATCGTGCCGGGTCCTGAACGGCAAATTCTCGGCCAGCCCGGCGAAGCCCTGGTGCCAGCCGTAATAGGTCGTGAACAGCATCACCCGCTGCGGATAGCGATTGCCCTCGACGATATTGCCGAGGCTCCGCTTCAGGATCGAGCGGTTGGCGCGGTCCGCAGCCCCGAGCCCGCTCTCCGGGATGACGTCCAGCCGGGCGAGGAACGCCGCCGCCTCCGCCGCGCGCCGGTCGTCGGCGGCGAGGCTGATGTCCTGAATCCGGTCGTCATAGTCGCGCACCCCGAGGGACGTCGCCGTCACCGGGTCCTCCTTCAGCTCCCACGCATAGAAATCCGCCATCAGCTTCGCGAGATCGTCGCCCGGTGCGGCCGAGGCCGGGGCGGCGAGAGCAAGGATCGCGGCGGCAAGGATCAGGCGCATCGTTTCGGCTCCGGCTTCGTTCAGCCGAGGCTAAACGGACGCGCGCGAACATTCCACTGGCACCGCGCCGCCGATCCGCTAGCCTCGCGCCGCTTAAGCCCCGGAGGGACCATGACCGTCGCCGAAGCCAATCCCGTTCGCGACACCGAAGATCGTCCCGTCGATCCCGTCGACCGCGCTTTCCTCGGCCATCCCAAGGGGCTCGGCTATCTCGCCTTCGCCGAAGGGTTCGAGCGCTTTTCCTTCTACGGCATGCAGGCTTTGCTCGTCCTCTACATGACCAAGCAGCTGCTGCTTCCCGGCCATGTCGAGAATGTCGCCGGCTTCAAGCCATTCCGGGCAGCGATCGAATGGGCCTATGGGCCGCTCACGCCGCTGGCGCTCGCTTCGGCCATTTTCGGCCTTTATGCCGGCCTCGTCTACCTCACTCCGATCGCCGGCGGGGTGATCGCCGACCGCCTGCTGGGCCGGACGAAGACGATCACCATCGGCGCCCTGCTGATGGCCGCCGGCCATTTCCTGATGGCCTTCGACGTCAGCTTCCTGCTCGCCTTGCTGTGCCTCCTGCTTGGCGTCGGCTGCTTCAAGGGCAACATCGCCACCCAGGTCGGCGAGCTTTACGCGCCTGGGGACCTTCGCCGGGCCGACGCCTTCCAGATCTTCCTGCTGGCGGTGAACATCGCGGTGATCATCTCGCCCCTGGTCTGCGGCACCCTGGGCCAGAAGGTCGCGTGGCACTGGGGTTTCGGCGCCGCCGGCGTCGGGATGCTGATCGGGCTGGCGGTCTATCTGTACGGGCGGCGCTGGCTGCCCATCGAGGCGGCGCCGACCGGCCGCGCCGGCCAGAAGGACGCGCCGCCCGCGCATCCGCCGCTGGTTCCCGGCGACGGCAAGCGGGTCGCGGTGCTGGTCCTGCTGATCCCGCTGCTCGTTCTTTCCGCCGTCGGAAACCAGCAGATCTTCAACTCCTATCTCGTCTGGGGCGATGCCAACTACAATCTCGCCTTCTTCGGCCAGACCATGCCGGTGACCTGGCTGATCTCGATCGACGCGTTCATCTCGACCGGTACGATCTTCCTGTCGCTCCTGTTCTGGCGCTGGTGGTCGAAACGCCGCCGCGAACCCGACGAGATCACCAAGCTCACCATCGGCACGGTCGTGTCGGCGCTGGCGCCGCTGACCCTCGCCGCCGCCTCCTGGCACGCCGCCGCAACCGGCCAGAAGGTCGGCCTCGGCTGGGGAATCGCGTTCCACGTCATCAACGACATCGGCTTCGCCAACGTCTTCCCGGTCGGCATCGCGCTCTTCTCCCGGGCGGCCCCGCGGGCGATCGGCGGCATGATGATCGGCGTCTATTATCTCCACCTGTTCGCCTGCAACATGCTGGTCGGCTGGCTCGGCGGCCTCCTCGAGAAGATGCCCGCCGCCAATTTCTGGCTGCTCCACGCCGGCCTGGTCGCCGCCGCCGCGGTCGGCCTTCTCCTCGTCCGCTCCGCCGCCGGCCGAATCCTGGCCCCGGGCGATTCCGAGACCGAGCCCGCTGCCATCTGATTGGTCAGCCCGCCGGCCCGGTCTCCGCCCCGACCTTGGGCGGCAGCGGGAAGAAGGTGGCGAAGCGGCGCGCGGCGGATCGGTCGCCCTCGACCGCCAGCGCGCCGGCGGCCTCCATCGCCTCGATCGCCTGGCCGCCATAGACCACCGCGGCGATCGCTTCCGGAGAGCCGGTGAAGACCGCGTCCGCCCCCGTCTCGCCGCGCTCGGCCTGGACGCGCCCGCCGGCGATCGTCGCGACGAAGCTCTCCTCGCCGATGCGGAAGCCGATGCGGCCCTCGAAGCCGCCGATCCGCTCGGCGCTCTGCATGGTGCGGAACGACAGCATCAGCGAGGTGGCGCTCAAGGGCAGGCCGGGGTCGTGGGCGGGCGAGCGCGTCGCCCAGCGGCCGAGCGTCTGGACGATCGGCTCCGCCTCATAGCCCCACGCCGTGAGCTCGTAGACCTGCGCCGAGGCCGGCGGCGGAAGCCGGCGCCGCCCGACCAGCCCCTTCGCCTCCAGTCCCTCGAGCCTCTGGGTGAGCACGTTGGCGCTGATCCCGGGCAGGTCGCCCTTCAGGTCGCTGAACCGCTTGGGCCCGAGCATCAGCTCGCGCATCACGAGCAAAGCCCAGCGCTCGCCGATCAGGTCGAGCGCATGGGCCGTCCCGCAGGCATCGCCATAGCTTCGAGCTTGCTTAGTTGTTTTTCCTAACTTCACTGTTGCTTTTTATAACATGCAGGCGCATGCCGGTCAAACAACGATTCGCGAAGCCTCGAGGGAGAAGACCCATGCCCAAGCTCATTTTCGTCAACCTGCCGGTCGCCGACCTGCCGCGCTCCATCGCCTTCTACGAGGCGGTCGGCGCCACGCGGAACCCGCAATTCTCCGACGACACCGCCGCGTGCATGGTCCTCTCCGAAACCATCCACGTCATGCTTCTGACCCACGACAAGTTCCGCATGTTCACCCCGCGCCCCATCGCCGACGCCCGCGCCGCCACCGAGGTGCTGCTCTGCGTCTCGTGCGACAGCCGCGAGGCGGTCGACGCGTTTGCCGGGGCGGCGCTCGCCCACGCCGGCGCCGAGCCGCGCGAGCCGCAGGACCACGGCTTCATGTACGGCCGAAGCATCGCCGACCCGGACGGCCACATCTGGGAGCCGATGTGGATGGACATGGCCGCGCTCGGCGACCGCCCCGCCGGAGAGGTGGTGGCGGAAGCCGCCGCCTGACCCTAGACGCATTCCCAAGAGGAGAGACTGAATGGCCTATATCGAAGGCTTCGTGATCCCGGTGGCGAACGACAAGAAGGACGCCTATCGCGAGATGGCCGGGAAGGTCGCCAAGGGCTTCCTCCGCCACGGCGCGCTCCGGCTGGTCGAGGCGTGGGGCGACGACGTCCCCCACGGCAAGGTGACGGACTTCTACCGCGCCGTCGCCGCCGAGGAAGGCGAGAGCGTCGTCTTCGCCTGGTTGGTCTGGCCGTCGCGCGACGCGCGCGGCGAGGCCCATGCGAAGATGATGGAAGACCCCGAGTTCCAGCCGGACCCCGGCATGCCGTTCGACATGAAGCGGATGATCTTCGGGGGCTTCGAAATCATCCTCGACACCGACGCGGGAGAGACGGAATGAGCGCGAGCTTCATCTGGTACGAGCTGATGACGACCGACCAGTCGGCGGCGATCGACTTCTACACCAAGGTGGTCGGCTGGACCGCCGCGCCGCACCCCGGCAGCGAAGCCGGCGGAGCGCCCTACATGGTCCTCAGCGCGAACGGCCGCGGCGTCGGCGGAGTGCTCCAGCTCACCGAGGAGATGACCTCCCAGGGCGCCTCTCCGCTTTGGCTGGGCTATGTCGGGGTCGAGGATGCCGACGCGACGGCGAAGCGGATCGAGGCGGCCGGCGGAAGTCTCCGCATGGGCCCGGCCGACATACCGGGCGTCGGCCGCTTCGCCCTGGCCGCCGATCCGGGCGGAGCGCTTTTCTACATCCTCGCGCCCAAGCCGCAGGGCGATCCGCCGCCGCCCGTCCCGCCGATGACCCGGGGCCATTGCGGCTGGCACGAGCTTCATGCCGGCCAGGGCGAGAAGGCCGCCTTCGAATTCTATTCCGGCCTGTTCGGCTGGGAGACGGCGCGCGAGATGGATATGGGCGCGATGGGCGTCTACCGGATCTTCGGCGCCGGCGGCACCGATCTCGGCGGCATGATGAACAAGATGGACCAGCTGCCGCGCTCGGTCTGGGCCTATTATTTCGTCGTCGACGGAATCGATTCCGCCGCCGATCGGGTCCGTGACAATGGCGGGACGGTGCGGATGGGCCCGATGGAGGTGCCGGACGGCAGCTGGGTCATCCAGGCCTCCGACCCGCAGGGGACGATCTTCTCGCTCGTCTCCCCGCGCCGCTGACCCACGAAAGGAAACCCATGACCTCGATCACCCCCTGCCTCTGGTTCGACGGCCAGGCCGAGGAGGCTGCCGACCTCTACGTCTCGATCTTTCCCGACAGCCGGGTCGACAAGGTCACCCGAACGCCGAGCGATTACCCCGCCGGCAAGGCCGGGCAGGTGATCACCGTCGAGTTCACCCTGATGGGGCGGCCGTTCCTCGGCCTCAACGGCGGCCCGGAGTTCAAGTTCAGCGAGGCGGTGTCGTTCAGCATCTCCTGCGAGGACCAGGCAGAGGTCGATCGCTACTGGGACGCGCTGACCGCCGGCGGCGGGGAGCCCGGTCCCTGCGGCTGGTGCAAGGACCGCTTCGGCCTCTCCTGGCAGGTCGTCCCCAAGGCCCTCCCCCGCTTGCTCGGCGATCCGGACCGAGCCCGCGCCGGCCGGGCGATGCAGGCGATGATGAAGATGAAGAAGCTCGACGTCGCGGAGCTTGAGCGGGCCGCGGAGGGAGACTGATCCCAGGGTGGGAGCACCCCAACTTCCCCTCTCCCTTGGGGAGAGGGGTAGGGGTGAGGGGTAGGGGTGAGGGGTTGCGGCGCCAGGCGTTCGGACACCAAGTCTGGGCTCAGTGCGATCTTCCCGAATCCCGAACCCCTCATCCCCGACCCTTCTCCCAAGGGAGAAGGGAGAAATTACGCCGTCTTCAGTCGCCGTCCCGGGTGGATCTCGCGGATCAAAGCATCGAGCTCCTCGAGGGTGAACGGCTTTTCGAGGATCGACACATCCTCGCCGGCGGCGCTGCGCAGGGTGCGCAGAGCTGCGTGGCCGGTCGAGAACAGGATCGGGAGGTCGGGATCGATCTCCGCGATCCGGCGCGCGGTCTCGGCGCCGTCCATTCCGGGCATCATGTAATCGAGGATGACGACGCTCGGCGGGTCGGCGCCGATGATGGCGAGCGCCTCCTCGCCGCCCGCCGCGTCGCGCACCCGATAGCCGAGCGCGGTGAGCCCGCGCGCGATTACCGCCCGCACCTGCGGTTCGTCGTCCACCACGAGGATCATCGCCGGCTCCGAGTCACTCCGCCGCCTGGCTGAACGCGCCGGCGGCCGCCTCCTCATAGAGGAGCGCGAAGGAATCGGCATAGCCGTAATCGACCACGATGCGGCGAGGCGTGCCCCGGCCGGGCGGGGTGCGGTGCGGCGGCTCGGCGATCGGCGGGATCGCCCGCGGCCGCGCCGTCGGCCGGTCGACCACCATCTCCTTGAACCATTCGCCGGCATAGGAGCCGTCGAGCCGGTGCACCCGCGACCCGACGATCCGGCCGAGCGGAGTCCCCTCGAGATCGTGGATGACGGTCTCGTAGACGAAGCCCACCGGCTCCCCGCCGGTCGAATAGACGTACATCGCCATGAAAAAATGCCCCGTTACGCTTACTTGGAACCCGGCCCCTCGCCGCGTTCCGGTAGGCCGAGACTGGCCCCGGAGCCTGTACGCCAGATGAACGAGGCGCCTCCGCCACGGGGCCAGCGGCAAGCGGAGCGGCCTGCGCGGCGAAGCGGTTGCGGCGGCCTAAACGCGCAAGCGCATCTCGCCGTGCACCGAGAGTGAGCATGGCTGCCGAACCACCGTTCGGGCTGAGCCTGTCGAAGCCCTCCCTCCACCTTCCAGAAACAATGGCTTCGACAAGCTCAGCCCGAACGGGTGAGGACGCGGCGAGCCGCGCCGTATTGCAACCGCGGCGATGCGAACATAAATAGAACGAATGCCCCGCCTCGACATCCAGCAGAAGCTCGCCATCCTCGCCGACGCGGCCAAATACGACGCCTCCTGCGCTTCCTCCGGCTCGGCGAAGCGGGACAGCCGGAGCGGCGGCCTCGGCTCGACCGAGGGCATGGGGATCTGCCACGCCTACGCGCCGGACGGGCGCTGCATCTCGCTGCTCAAGATCCTGCTGACCAATAGCTGCATCTTCGACTGCGCCTACTGCATCAACCGCAAGAGCTCGAACGTCCGCCGCGCCCGCTTCACGCCCGACGAGGTCGTCCGCCTCACCCTCGCTTTCTACAGGCGCAATTACATCGAGGGCCTGTTCCTCTCATCGGGCATCATCCGCTCGCCCGATTACACGATGGAACGGATCGTCGAGGTGGCGCGCAGCCTGCGCGAGGATCATGATTTTCGCGGCTACATCCACCTGAAGACCATCCCCGACGCCGATCCGGAGCTCATCCGACGCGCCGGACTCCACGCCGACCGCGTGTCGATCAACGTCGAGCTGCCGACCGCGCGCGGCCTCGCCCGGCTCGCGCCGGAGAAGGACGGCGCCCGAATCGAAGGCGCGATGGCCGGGATGAAGGCGGCGATCGCGGAAGGGGTGGACGCCAGGAAGCGGTTCAAGTCGGCCCCCGCCTTCGCGCCCGCCGGCCAATCGACCCAGATGATCGTCGGCGCCGACAGCGCGACCGACGGCGAGATCGTCCAGCGCGCCGCCGGCCTCTACGACGCCTTCCGCCTGCGCCGCGTCTATTATTCCGCCTTCTCCCCGATCCCCGACGCCTCGTCGGTGCTTCCCCTGAAGCGCCCGCCGCTGATGCGCGAGCACCGCCTCTACCAGTCGGACTGGCTGATGCGCTTCTACGGCTTCGCCCCGGGCGAGGTCGCCGCCGCCGCCGATTCCTCCGGCATGCTGCCGCTCGACATCGACCCCAAGCTCGCCTGGGCGCTCAAATTCCGCGAGCATTTCCCGGTCGACGTCAATCGCGCCCCGCGCGAGGCCCTGCTCCGAGTCCCCGGCCTGGGAGTCAAGGCGGTCGACAAGCTGCTCGCCAGCCGCCGCTGGCGCCGCCTCCGCCTCGAAGACGTCGCCCGCCTCACCGCCTCGATCGCCAAGGTCCGCCCCTTCATCGAAGCGGAGGGGTGGCAGCCGACCGGGCTGACCGAGAGGGCGGACCTCGGGGCGTGGCTCAAACCTCGGATACGGCAGTTCGAGCTGTTCGATAGTCCCAACCGTTCGGGCTGAGCTTGTCGAAGCCCTTTTCTTCTACCGCCCAAACAAGGGAAAGGCTGGGCTTCGACAGGCTCAGCCCGAACGGCTGGCTGTACGATTCAAATCTGACCGCCCGTTGAGTCTTGGAGCGAAATGGACTAGGTTAGTCCACTAGGAGACGCCTCATGGCCGATGCCGACCCCAAGCTCCCCGCAATCGTGAACGTCCACGAAGCCAAGACCCACCTCTCCAAGCTTCTCGACCGGGTCAAGAACGGCGAGGAGATCGTCATCGCCAAGGCGGGCAAGCCCTGGGCGCTGCTCATGCCGTATGAGCCGAAGGAGCATCCTCCGCGGCGGCAGCCCGGAGGGCTTGAGCATCTCGGCCCCATTCCGGACAGCTTCTTCGACCCTCTTCCCGATGACGAGCTTGACGCCTGGGAGGGGAAATACAGCTCCTTCTAGACACCCACGCGCTGCTCTGGTGGCTGACGCGCGATCCGCGGCTGAGCGCCGCGGCGATGGCGCTCATCTCCGAATCCGGGAACAAGGTGCACGTCAGTCCGGTCTCGGGAATCGAGGTTGCGATCAAGCACCGGCTGGGGCGCCTCCCGCATGGCGAAGCGTTGATTCCTCACTTCCGTCCAATGATGGAATCCCGCGGATTCCAGGTCCTCACGCTCTCGCTGGAGCACGCGGTGCGCGCCGGTAGCTATCCCGGCGGCCATCGCGACCCGTTCGATCGCCTGCTTGCGGCGCAGGCTGAGCTTGACGGGCTGATCCTTCTCACTCGGGATCGTGAGTTCGCCGATTTCCCGTGCGAGACCTTGTGGTGAGGGTCGTCCGGCTCGCGGACGAGGACGATTTCGACGGGTGGCGGGAGGCGGCTCGGGCGCTGGCCGGGGCCGGCGTTCCGCCGGACGAAGTCATCTGGCAGGTCGGCGAGGCGGGCGGCGATCTGTTCGGAGGCGCCGCCGCGCCGCTTCCCCAGTCCGGCTCCGGCTTCTCGGTCCCGCGCGCCTTCCTGACCCTCGCCGAGACCGCGATCTGCCACTCCGATCCCGAGCGCTTCGCCTTGCTCTACGCGCTTCTGCTGCGCCTACGGGACCGGCCGGGCCTGATCGCCGATTCCGCCGATCCGCTCGTCCAGCGGCTCGAGCTTATGGCCAAGGCGGTGCGACGCGACATCCACAAGATGCACGCCTTCGTGCGCTTCCGCGAGGTCGAGGATGAGGGCGGCGCCCGTTTCGTCGCCTGGTTCGAGCCGGAGCACCATATCGTCCGCGCGGCCGCGGGCTTCTTCGTTCGCCGCTTCGCCGCGATGCGCTGGTCGATCCTGACGCCCGAGCTCTCGGTCCATTGGGACGGCGAGGCGCTGACCGAGAGCCCCGGCGCCTCCCGCGCCGACGCCCCCGACGGCGATCCCACCGAAGCCGTCTGGAAGACCTATTATGCCTCGATCTTCAACCCGGCCCGTCTCAAGCCCGGAGCGATGCTCCGCGAGATGCCCAAGAAATATTGGAAAAACCTGCCCGAGACGGCGTTGGTGGGGGAGTTGGTCGCGGGAGCGCAGGCGCGCGAGGCGGAGATGGTCGAGACGTCGCGGCGGGAGATCGGCGGCAACGCCCGGGCCGCCTGGGAGGCGGTGCGCGAGGAGGCGCGGGGCTGCACCCGCTGCCACCTCTACAAGTACGCCACCCAGACCGTGTTCGGCGAGGGCCCGGTCGACGCGCCGCTGATGTTCGTCGGCGAGCAGCCCGGCGACCAGGAGGATTTGGCCGGCCGGCCGTTCGTCGGCCCCGCCGGCCAGCTGTTCGACCGCGCCCTGGGGGACGCCGGGATCGACCGCGGCCAGGCCTACGTCACCAACGCGGTCAAACATTTCAAGTTCGAGCGCCGCGGCAAGCGCCGCATCCATTCCAAGCCCGACGCCGGCGAGATCGAAGCGTGTAGGTGGTGGATCGAGCAGGAGCGCACGATCCTCCGCCCGACACTCACCGTCGCCCTGGGCGCCACCGCCGCCCGCTCCCTGTTCGGCAAGGCCGTCACCATCACCGCCACCCGCGGCCGCGCCCATGCTCTGCCCGAAGGCGGCGAGGCCTGGGTCACCGTCCACCCCAGCTTCCTGCTCCGGGTCCAGGACGACAAGGAAGCCGAATATGCCAGATTCGTCGCCGACCTGGTGCGGGTGAAGCAGAGGCTGGCCGAGCTGACCTAGCCCGTCATTGCGAGCGAAGCGAAGCAATCCAGCGGCGCAGAGGCCCGCAGCTGGATTGCTTCGTCGCTACGCTCCTCGCAATGACGGCTACGGCTCCAGGTCCAGCGCCGCCGTGAAGCTGCCGTCCATCCGGAACGGCACCGAGGTGTGGCCGTGGACAATCTTCCACGCGCCGTCCCGCTTCGTGAACCCCAGCGTCGAGCGCATCCAGAAATCGACCTCTCGCCCGTCCTTGCGCACCGCCCGCAGCCGGTTGAGGCTGTGCGAGAAGGCGACGTCCCCCGCCACATGCACCACCAGATCCCGAACCTCCGTCTCGACCGGCCCGTCGAAGCCGTCGAGCCAGGCCTGCGCCGCCGCCGGGTCGGTCGCATGCTCCGCCACCAAAGGCGGCGCCAGCTCGAAGGCGACGAGGTCTGCCGCCAGCACCGCCACCGCCCGGGCCCCATCCTTCTCCCTCAGCGCCGCGACCCGTTCGTCGATCAGCGCCCGGATCGCCGCTTCGTCCTCGCTCACAGCCGGACGAGCATCTTGCCGATATTGGCGCCGCGAAATAGGTCGAGGAAAGCGTCCGGCGCCGCCTCGATGCCGTCGCGCACCGTCTCGCGGCCCTTGACCGCGCCGCTCGCCACCCAGCCGCCCATGTCGCGGTAGAAGTCGCCCATCTCGGGCAGATAATCGGTGTAGATGAAGCCCTTGATCATGATCCGCGCCGCGATCACCCGCATGATGTAGCGGAAGGCGTGGGTCGAGCCGGTGTTGTAGCCCTCGATCATCCCACAGATCGCGAACCGCGCGTTGGGCCGGGCGCAGGCGAAGGCGGCGTCGAGATGGTCGCCGCCGACATTGTCGAAATAGACGTCGATGCCCTCGGGCGCCGCGCGCATCAGGCCCTGGACGATCGGCTCGGCCTTGTAGTCGATCGCCGCGTCGGCGCCGATCTCGCGGACGTAAGCGATCTTGTCCGCCCCGCCCGCCGAGCCGATCACGATCATGCCCTTCGCCTTGGCGATCTGCACCACCGCCGAGCCGACCGCGCCGGCCGCGGCCGAGACGAACACGCGGTCGCCTTCCTTCGCCTGCGCGACCCGCAGCAGCCCGAAATAAGCGGTCGCTCCGGTCAGCCCGAGATTGCCGAGCCACTGGAAATCCTCGACCGGCATCGGCGGCACCTTGTTGAACTTCTCGGCCGGCCCCGCCGCCCCTTCGCGCCAGCCCATCATGTGGAAGACCGTCTCGCCCTCCCGGAAATGCGGCGAGCGGCTCTCGACCACAATGCCGACCGCGCCGCCGTCCATCGCCGCTCCGACCTGGAAGGGCGGCACGTAGGATTTCACGTCGTTCATCCGCCCGCGCATATAGGGGTCGACCGACAGCCACTTGTTCTCGACCCGGATCCAGCCGTCCTGCAGTTCCTCGCGCGGCAGGTCCTTGAGCTCGAAATCGTCCATCGTCGGCAGGCCCTGCGGCCGCGACTTCAAATGCCAGGCGCGGTTAGTGGTCATCGTGATCCCCTCCCCTGTCGCTGGAGCCGTCATTGCGAGCGCAGCGAAGCAATCCAGCAGACGTGGATTGCCGCGTCGCTTCGCTCCTCGCAATGACAAAAGCGGCCCGGCCTCCGCGCGAGGGAGACCGGGCCGCCTGTGGCCGCCGCGGCGCTTATTCCTCGCGCTCGTCCCGCTCGCCTTCCCGGCCCTCGTAGGTGCCGGAGAAGGCTCGGTCGAGGTTGCGCGGGCCCTCGCCGCCCTCGCCATCGCGCTCGAACAGCGCGCCGCTGCGCTCCTCGTTCCGCCACTCGCCGAGCGCCTCTTCGGCGCTCTTGTTGAGCACCACCTTGTCGTCGACCCGCTCGACCCAGGAGCAGGGCACCATATGGTGCGCCCCGCCGGCCGCCGGGTCGGACTTGGTGAGGAGGATGCGGTCGCCGCGCACCTTGTCGACCGTGCCGACATGGCTGCCGTCGGAGCCGACCACCTCCATATGCTCGGCGACCCGGCCGAGCGACTGGCGCTGGCCCTGCCGCTTCGAGCGCCAGCTGCCGAACTCGGCCTCGAACTTCGACTGATGCTCGCGCCGATATTCGTCATAGTCGCGGTCGAGATCCTCGATCTGGCGCCGCCGCCATTCCGAATAATGCGGGTCGCGATGGCCGGAGCCGCCCTGCTCGCGCAGGATCGCTGCCTCGCGCGCGCTGTCGCCCGACCCCTGCGGCCCGTAATCGCCGCCGAAGCCGCCCGAGACCGGCGCCGACATCGGGTGGGCGCCGTGCGTCCCGGTCGAGCCCGCGTCGACCCGGTCGAACCGCCGGCCGCGCTCATAGTCGCCGCCGAAGCCCGAGCCGCGGTAGAATTCGCCCGACTCGTTGCCGTAACCCGAGCCGTAGCCGCCGCCGCCCGACCCGCCCTCGCGCCGGCCGCGCTCGCCGCCTTCGGAATCGGTGAACCAGCCCTCGCGCTCGCCGCGCGCATAGCGGCGTTCGCCGCCGGCGCCGCCGCGCTCCTCGTCGCGCCCGCCATAGGCGCCGGAACCGCCGCGCTCTCCCGGCCGCTCGCGATTCCAGCTCCTGCCCTCCTGGTTGCCCCAGCCGGTGCCGAAGCCGCCGCCGCCAAGGGTACCGGGGCCGCTGTCGTTGTCGCGGCGGCCGCTCATCCTTTGCTCCTGCTCCCAGCGCCTCTGATCCGCCTCGCGCCGCCGCTGGGCCTCGTCGTCGCCGAACCAGGAACGGACCTCGTCGCCGGCCCGGTCGATAAAGCTGCGATCGTCGCGATCGCCGTAGCCCTGTCCCCGGTCGCGCCATCGATCCCCGCCGCCGTGGCGGTCGTCGCCGTAATTGCCCATGATGCACCTCCAGAATGCGGGCCCGCGCCTACAGGCGCGGCCATCCGCGCCGCGGACCCAATGCCAAAGCGGGTGGAACGGGACCTTCGTTCCAGGCTCGGAGCCGGGCCGTTCGCCGCGCCCGGCGAGTTGCGGCGCGGCCCCGCTCCCCGCTTGCACCCCTCGGGTGCCTTACCCATCTGATACAGTGCCGCGCCCCCTTCGAGGCTGGACTTTTGGCGCGGGGTGGAGAAGCAAGCGGGCGATGGCGGACCTTTATTCACAATTGGGCGTGAAGCGCGACGCGGGCGAGGCCGAGATCAAGAAGGCCTACAGGAAGCTCGCCAAGGAGCTTCACCCGGATCGCAACAAGGACAATCCGGCCGCCTCGGCGCGCTTCTCCAAGGTCACCCAGGCCTATGACATCCTCACCGACAAGGATAAGCGCGCCCGCTACGACCGCGGCGACATCGACGAGGAGGGCAATCCCAAGGCCCCGTTCGGCTATGGCGGCGGGCCGGGCGGCGCCGGCGGCTTCCGCCCCGGCCCCGACATGGCCGGAATGGCGGGCATGGGCGGCGGCGAGGAGGTCGACCTCTCCGACATCTTCGAGGGCCTGTTCGGCGGCGGCCAGCGCCGCGGCGCCGGGAGCGGAGGGGGCCCGTTCGGGGGGTTCGGCGGCTTCGGCGGCGGCCGCCGCCAGGCCCCGCCCCAGAAGGGCGCCGATATCGCCTACCGCCTGCCCGTCCCGTTCGAGGACGCGGCGGCGCTCCGCGAGCAAAGGGTCACCCTGCAGGGCGGCAAGACCATCTCGATCAAGCTTCCCAAGGGCGTCGAGGAAGGCACCCGCATCCGCCTCGCCGGCCAGGGCCAGCCCGGGCCCGGCGGCAACGGCGACGCGATCGTCACCATTTCGGTCAAGCCGCACCGCTTCTTCGTCCGCGACGGCGACAATATCCGCCTCGATTTGCCCGTCCGCCTCGACGAGGCCCTGCTCGGCGCCAAGGTCAAGGTGCCGACCGTCGACGGCGCGGTGATGGTGACGGTGCCCAAGGGCTCGACCTCGGGCCGCACCCTCCGCCTCAAGGGCAAGGGCTTCACCGGCAAGGACGGAAGCCGGGGCGACCAGCTCGTCACTCTGATGGTCGACGTTCCGGCCGACGATGCCGAGCTCGCCGCCTTCGTCGAGGGCTGGAGCGGCAAAAAAGGAAACCCGCGGGCGGCGCTGGGCGTCTAGCAGTCCGTGCTGCCCGAACCGTCCCCGCAATCTCCCGAGGCCAGACGCAAGAGGCTGGCCAAGGCGCGGGCGCGGTTCGGCAAGTTTCGCGACAAGATGCGGCCGGGCCAATATCCGTTCGAGGTGCTGAAGCGGATCGCGATCGGCGTCTACACCGACGGCTTCATCCACGCCGGCAACCTCGCCTACCTCGCCTTGATGACCCTCTTCCCGTTCGTCATCGTCGCCGCCGCGGTGGCGCGTCTGTTCGGCCAGACCGAAGGCGGGATGCAGGCGGTGTCGGCTCTGCTCCAGACCATGCCCCACGGAGTCGCCGAAGTCCTGAGGAAGCCGATCTCCGACGTCCTCCACGCCCGCTCCGGCGGCCTGCTCTGGCTCGGCGCCCTGCTCGGCCTGTGGACGACCGGGAGCTTCATCGAGACGATCCGCGACATCCTCCGCCGCGCCTATGGCGTGACGTCCGGCGCGCCTTTCTGGGAATACAGGCTGGGCTCGATCGGGCTGATCGTCGCCGCGGTCATCCTGATGCTGGTCTCGTTCAGCGTCTCGATCCTGCTGTCGGGCCTCCAGCAGTTCATCGCCCACGTCTTTCCCTATGCCGACAAGTTGATCGCCTTGGTCGCCCTGCTCCACATCGTGCCGGGCCTCGTATTGTTCGGATCGATCTACCTGATCTTCATCTCGCTCACCCCGCGGCGCTACCGGCGTATCCAGTGCCGCAAATGGCCGGGCGCCGCCTTCGTCTGCCTGTGGTGGATGGCGACCACCGCCTTGCTTCCGGTCGTGCTCAGCCATCTCGGCAGCTACGACCTCACCTACGGCAGCCTTGCCGGAGTCATCATCGCCTTGATTTTCTTCTTCATCATCGGGCTCGGCGTGGTAATCGGCGCGCAATTGAACGCGGCGCTGGCGGAACCGCCGGAACCGACCAGGCGGGAAGTGGCCGAGGCGAAAGAGGAAATCGCCCACGGCCCGGTCCAAGGGGAGACGGCATGACGGGTTTGATGGCGGGCAAGAGGGGCCTCATCATGGGCCTCGCCAACGACAAGTCGCTCGCCTGGGGCATCTCCAAGAAGCTCGCCGAGGCGGGGGCGGAGCTCGCTTTCTCCTACCCCGGGGAAGCGCTGAAGAAGCGCGTCGGGCCGCTTGCCGAATCGGTCGGCTCGGACTTCCTCCTGGAATGCGACGTCTCCGACATGGCCGCCCTCGATTCCGCCTTCGCCACGCTGCAGGGGCGATGGGAAACGCTCGACTTCGTCGTCCACGCCATCGGCTTCTCCGACAAGAACGAGTTGCGCGGCAAATATGTCGACACCAGCCTGGAAAACTTCCTGCTCTCGATGCACGTGTCGGCCTACAGCTTCACCGCGGTCGCGAGGAAAGCCCGAGCGATGATGCCGAACGGGGGGAGCCTCCTCACCCTCACTTATTACGGCGCCGAGAAAGTCATCCCGCACTACAACGTGATGGGCCTCGCCAAGGCCGCGCTGGAGACCAGCGTCAAGTATCTGGCGATGGACCTCGGGCCGGAGAATATCCGGGTCAACGCCATCTCCGCCGGTCCCATCCAGACTCTGGCGGCGCGCGGGATCGGCGATTTCAACTACATCATGAAGTGGAACGAATATAACAGCCCGCTGCGCCGCAACGTCACCATCGAGGACGTCGGCGGCGCCGGCCTCTATCTCCTCTCCGACCTCGCCTCCGGCGTCACCGGCGAGATCCACCACGTCGACGCCGGCTACAACGTCATCGGCATGAAAGCCGAAGACGCCCCGGACATAGCGACGACCTAGACAAACCCTCTCCCCTTCAGGGAGAGTGACAGCCGAGCCACAAGGCTCGGCAGGGTGAGGGCACGAACCTTTGAGAAAAGTCGACGGCACCGAAGCGCTCGAACGGGTACGCGAGCTCCGCCGTGAGATGACGCCCGCCGAGCGGCGGCTGTGGAGCCGCCTGCGCACCCGCCGGCTCGGCGGCTTCAAGTTCAAGCGCCAGGAATGGGTGGGCCCTTTCATCGCCGATTTCTATTGCTGGGAAGCGAAACTGATCGTCGAGGTGGACGGAACCCAGCACGCCGACCGCGACGATTACGACTGCGCAAGGACCGCCTACCTCAAGCGCGAAGGCTTCCGCGTCGTCCGCTTCTGGAACAACCAGGTGACGGACGAGCTGGAGGGTGTCCTCGCCGCCATCCTCGCCATTCTCGAAGGGCGCGTGCCCTCACCCTCCCGCCGCGCTGCGCGCGCCGGGCCCCTCCCTCTCCCTGAAGGGGAGAGGGTACAATCATCCCTCTCCCCTTCAGGGAGAGGGACAGCCGAGCCGCGAGGCTCGGCAGGGTGAGGGCACGATGAGCCACAACAGCTTCGGCCGGGTCTTCCGCTTCACCACCTGGGGCGAGAGCCATGGGCCGGCGATCGGCTGCGTGGTCGACGGCTGCCCGCCGGGGCTCGCGCTCAGCGAGGCGGACATCCAGCCTTGGCTCGATGCGCGCCGCCCGGGCCTGTCGCCCAACACCTCGCCCCGCCAGGAGCCGGACCGGGTCCGGATCCTCTCGGGAACCTACGAGGGCCGGACCACCGGCACGCCGATCAGCCTGGTCGTCGACAATGTCGACTCCCGGCCCAAGGACTATGCCGATATGCCGCCCCGCGCCGGCCATGCCGACGCCGCCTACGAGGCCAAATACGGCCTCCGCGACCCGCGCGGCGGCGGGCGCGCCTCGGCGCGCGAGACCGCCATGCGCGTCGCCGCGGGGGCGGTCGCTCGGCTGGTGATCCCGGAGGTGCGGATCGCCGCCCGGGTCGCCGAGGTCGGCGGCTCGGCCGAGGAATCGCAATGGTCGGCGATGCTCGACTCCGCGCGGGCGGCGGGAAGCTCGCTCGGCGCTCTGATCGAATGCGTGGCGGAGGGCGTCCCCGCCGGTTGGGGCGCGCCGGTCTACGCCAAGCTCGACGCCGAGCTCGCCGCTGCGATCATGTCGATCAACGCGGTCAAGGCCGTCGAGATCGGCGCCGGCTTCGAAGCCGCGCGCCTCCGCGGCGAGGACAATGCCGATCCGGCGCTGGCCGGCGGGATCACCGGCGGCATCTCGACCGGCGGGCCGATCACGGTGCGCGCCGCCTTCAAGCCGACCTCGTCGGTCGCCGCGCTCGGGGTCAAGGGCCGCCACGACCCCTGCGTCGGCCTCCGCGGCGCCCCCGTCGTCGAAGCGATGGTCGCCCTGGTCCTCGCCGACCACAAGCTCCTCCACCGCGCCCAGTGCGGGTGACCTTCGCCTCCCCCTAACGGGTATGGGCAACGATCCAGTCGCCGACCGTCTTCAGAGCGATCGGGGCAATCGTCTCCTCGATCTGCATATATTCCGCGACGGCGCCGGTCTTTGCCGTCTGGAAGAGATGGTTGAGGCCCGGCAGCTCGACGGCGGTCGCGTCGCGGTCGGCCGCCAAAGCGGAGCGGATCGCGGCCAGATTCTCTTCCGGCGGCACCTGCAGATCGAGGCTGCCGGCAATTGCAAGGACGGGCACGCGCAACTGCCGGAGCGCGGCCGCCGGGTCGTAGCGGAGGAAGCCGCGATACCAGTCCGAGCTCACCGCCGCGGCCGCGGCGGTGGCTGCCCTGTCGGACATGTTCTGGGCGACGAGCAGCGCCTTGGCCTGCGTGCGAGCGGTTTCGGCATCCGGCGCATTCTCGACCGCGGACAGGAGGCGTTGCTCCAACGCCTCGTTCTTGTCGAGCTGCGCCGCCGGCACGCCCGCCGCCGCGGCGATCAGCCGCTCCTGCGAGACGATGATGCGATCGCCGCGCACGCCGGGGCCGGCCATCATCACGACCCAGGCGACTCCCGGATTGCGCGCGGCGACGAGCGGCGCGATCAGGCCGCCTTCGCTATGGCCGACGAGCCCGATGCGATGCCGGTCGATTTCGGGGCGGGTCTGAAGGAAGGCGATGCCGGCCTCTACGTCCGTCGCGAAATCCGCCGATGTCGCTCGAGCGAAGTCTCCGGTCGAGGCCCCCACACCCCGGTCGTCGACCCGCAGGACGGCAATGCCGCGCCGGGTGAGATAGTCGGCGAGCACCAGAAAGGGCTTATGTCCCATCAGCGTCTCGTCGCGGTCCTGAGGGCCCGAGCCGGTGATCAGCAAGGCGGCGGGGAACGGCCCGGCCCCGGGCGGCACGGTCAGGGTTCCGGCAAGGCGGTTGCCGCCGTGAATATTGTCGTAGCCGACCTCGATCTCGCGATAAGGATAGGGCCGCCTCGGCATTTGCGGGCGGTTGAGCGCTGCGGGCGGCGGCGCATCCGCCGGCCGTCGCTTCATTTCGAGCGGCGTCTCCTGCCCCCCCTGCGACCAGCGGCCGGTCATCGTCGCCTGGTCCGCGGAGAGGGTGCCTTCGAAGCGGCCGCCGATCGCCGGAGCCTCCAGCACGACCTTTCCGCCGTCGCGGGCGATGGCGGTGAAAGGAATGATGCCCGGACCCTGGTCGGGGCTTTGCATCGCCGCGACGGTACCGGCCGCCGTCGTTTCGATGTGGAAGACCAGGCGCAGGCTTCCCATCGTGCCGAGCATGAGCTTTCCGTCCCAATTGCCGTCGAGTCCCTGCACGACCGGCCGCGCCGGAGCCCCGCCCCGAGCGAGGGCGAGCGGGAGCTTGATCGTCGCCTGGTTCCATTCGCCGGCGTAGCCGGCGGCGGACGCGTCCCAGGCGCCGGAATAATGCCCGCCGACCGCCGGCACGTCGAAGGCGAGCGTGCCGCCCTCGGCGCGGACGTTCGCCAGCGGCAGGCCCATGGCCGCCTGATCGAGGCTGTCCATCGTCCCCGACAAGGCAGTGCCGTTGCGGCGGAAGTGAAAAGCGAGGTGGAGCTGGTTGCCGCCCAAAGCCAGCACGCCCAGCCAGTCGCCGGACGGGTCGGCTGCCGCCGTCGCGGGCTGCCCCGGCTGAGCCGTGGCGGCCGTGGATGGCGCGAACGCGAGCAAAAGCAGGACGGCCAGCGCCCGAGCGAACGGAATGCGAATCATGATTACCCCTCCCCGCCTTGCTTGTGCGCGATTTTCGCGGAAGATTCGACAGTGAATGAGGGACTTGGCTCAGTCGGCGAAGGGGCCGCGCACCAGAATCCCTTGTCCTCGCCGACCACAAGCCGATGAACGGAGCACAAGGCGCGCGAGGGCAATCCCGTCATGCCGGACTTGATCCGGCATCCACCTTCTCTCTCTAAGCTCGTTGAAGCAGGTGGACCCATTGTCTAGGTGCGGACGTCCCCCGGACGTCCGCAGCCATGTCCGGGGGACATGGCGGCCTAGACAATCAAGTCCGGGGTGACGGCCCCCTACCGCGCCTTCACATAGCTCCCCGGCGCGTCCTCGATCGCCTTGAGCTTCCCCTTGCCGGGCACGCGCGCGCCTTTCGCCGGGACCTTCCCGCCCGCCTGCGTCTCGATCCACGCGCGCCAGTCGGGCCACCAGCTGCCCTTGTGCTCGGTGGCGCCGGCGACGAATTCGTCGAGCGTCGCCACCTTCTTCTCGTTGGTCCAATATTGGTATTTCTGCGCCTCGGGCGGGTTGACGACGCCGGCGATGTGGCCGCTCCCGGCCAGCACGAAGCGCAGCGGCCCCTCGAAATAATGGGTGATCTTCCAGACGCTCGCCGCCGGCGCGATATGGTCCTCGCGCCCGGCCTGGACGTAGGTCGGAGTACAGACCCGGTGGATGTCGATCGGGGTTCCGTCGACCGTCAGCTCGCCGGCCAGCACCAGCTTGTTGTCGCGGTAGAAGTCGCGGAGATAGGCGTGGTGCCAGGTCGCCGGCAGGTTGGTCGTGTCCGAATTCCAGTGGAGCAGGTCGAACGGCGGATAATCCTCGCCGAGCAGGTAATTGTTGGTGACGTAGTTCCAAATGAGGTCGCGGCCGCGCAGCATGTTGAACGTCGCCGCCATGTAGCGCCCGTCGAGATAGCCCTTCTCGGCGGCGATCTGGTCGATCAGCTGCAGGGTCTCGTCGCCGACGAACAGGTTGAGGTCGCCGGCTTCGGAGAAATCGACCTGGGCGGTGAAGAAGGTGGCGCTGGCCACCTTGTCCGCCTGCCCCCGCGCCTCGAGCAACGCCAGCGTCGCGGCGAGCGTCGTCCCGGCGACGCAATAGCCGATGGCGTGGACCGCCGGAACGCCGAGCAGCTCGCGCACCGTGTCGATCGCGTCGACCTGGCCGCGCAGCACATAATCGTCGAGGATGGTGTCCTTCATCGATTCGTCTGCCGACTTCCAGCTCACCATGAACACGGTCAGCCCCTGCTCGACCGCCCAGCGGATGAAGCTCTTCTTCGGATTGAGGTCGAGGATGTAGAAGCGGTTGATCCACGGCGGGAAGATGATCAGCGGGGTCTCCAGGACCGCGTCCGTCGTCGGGCTGTACTGGATGAGCTCGTAGAGCGGCGTGCGCTTGACCACCTTGCCGGGCGTCATCGCGATGTTTCGGCCGACCTCGAACGCCTCCGGATCGGTGTGGGTGAGCTGGCCCCTGGTGAGGTCGTCGAGCATGTGCTGGAGGCCGTTCAGGAGGCTCTCGCCCTTGGTTTCGACCGCCCGCTCGAGCACCAAAGGGTTGGTCGCGACGAAATTGGACGGGCTCATCGCGTCGACGAAATTGCGGGTCATGAAGCGCAGCCGCTCGCGCTGCTTCTCGTCCAGCCCCTCGATCGCGTCGACCCCGCCGAGCAGCCGCTCCGAGACGAGCAGATAGGATTGGCGGATCATGTCGAAGAGGGGATTGTCCTTCCACGCCTTGGCGCCGAAGCGCCGGTCCTTGTCGGCTTTCTCCTGGAGCCGGGTCGGAGCGCCCTCCATGCCGAGCGCCCGCTGCCAGATGTTCAGCCCCTCGGTCCACAGCCCGACCTGCGCCTCGGCGAGCTTCGCCGGGTCGCCGAACATAGTCATCCAGGGGAGATGCGCGGCGGCCTTCGGGTCCGGCGCGGGCGCCTCGCCCATCGCCCTGGCGACATGCTCGAGCATCATCTGCTGCGCCCGGCCCATCACCCAGGTCCATTGCTGCAGCTCCTCGAGCGAGGGCAGCGGCGCGGCCTCGGCGCCCGCGCCGGTCCGCTCGTCCGTGCTGGTATCGGCCATCTCATCCTCCTCGTCGCGCCTCTCTAGGGAACGCATCGCCGCCGGGGAAGGGCCGCGCCGCCGCCCTTGCATCCCCCGCCGCCGGGCCTAAAAGCGCGCAAGGTCCGACGAGGAGAGGCTTTTGTCCCGCAACCCCAACCGCCCGATGGCGCCCCACCTCACCGTGTGGAAATGGGGGCCGCACATGCTGGTCTCGATCCTCCACCGGGTGACCGGAGGCGCGCTCGCCACGATCGGCGCCGCCGCCTTCGTCTGGTGGCTCGCCGCCGCCGCCGCTTCGCCTCAGGCCTATGCGACCTTCATGGGCTGGGCGACGAGCTGGCTCGGGATCATCGTCGGCCTGGGCCTGACCTGGGCCTTCTGGCAGCACACGCTCTCCGGCCTCCGCCACCTCGTCATGGATTCCGGCGCCGGCTTCGAGCTCGGCCGCAACAAATTCTGGGCGCTGATGACCCTCGCCGGCTCGCTCGTCCTCACCGCCCTCATGTGGCTGTGGATCGTGAAGGGAGCGCATTGATGGAGACCGAACCTGCGATGGAGACCCCGATCGCCCGGGTGCGCGGCCTCGGCCCGGCCCGCGAGGGCGCCGAGCATTGGTGGGGGGAGCGGGCGACCTCGATCGCCGCTCTGGTCCTCTATGCCTGGCTGCTCGTCTCGCTGCTGCGCCTCGGGCGGCTCGATTACGCGACCGTCCGCGAATGGCTCGCCGATCCCTGGGCGGCGGTGCCGATGATCCTCCTCGTCATCGTCACCTTCCGCCACCTGCGCGACGGCCTCCAGGTCTCGATCGACGATTATGTCCACGACGAGGGCAATCGATTCTTCCTCATCCTGCTGCTCAACTTCGCGGCCGCATCCGGAGCCGCTCTGGCCCTCTTCTCGGTGCTGAGGATCGCCTTCGCCGCCGGCGCCGCGGTCGCCGGAGCGCCCGCGCACTGACATGCCGGGCCCCTGCCCCAGATGCGGCGGCGCGATGGAGGAAGGCTTCATCCTCGATCGCACCCACGGTGGCGGCGATGCGGAGAAATGGGTGAGCGGCGCGCCCGAGAAGAGCTTCTGGAGCGGAATCCGCCTCAAGGGCCGCGCCCAGTACGACATCACCGCCTGGCGCTGCCGCAAGTGCAGCTACCTCGAATCCTACGCTACAGGCGCCTGATCCGCGGCTTCCCGCGCGGCGGGCCCAACCCTCTTGCCCACCCCCACCCTTGCATCCCGCCCTCCCCCCTTTGCGCCCCGCCGCCCGCCCGGTCTAGGAAGGGCGGGAAGGAGACGGGGCATGGGCAAGCTTTGGGTTCTCGCCGGCGCGGCGGCGCTCGCGGCGCTGGGCGGCGGGGGCTGGTGGCTGCTCGGCGGCCCGCCGCCGTCGCAGGGCGAGGAGGGGGTGTTCGAGAACGATTGCTGCGGCACCGTCACGCTCGCCAGGGGCCGCCTCGCCCTCAACGGCGGCCAGTCGATCCGCTACGACGTCGAGCGCGACGCCCGCGGCCCCTACCTCCTGCCCCACGTCTATGTCGGAGCGCTCGAGGACGAGGGCTTCGAGGTCGACGGCACCCAGCCCGCCCAGAAGCTCCGCCTCGACCGCCTCCCCGCCCCGCGGGCGATCCAGCTTCCGATGGGCGCGCGCGCCTTCGTGTTCCGAAGGAAGGGCCTGCCGGCGACGCGGCCGTGACCGGGTGGCGAAGGGCCTGAACCGCCTCTCGACCCTCGCCCGCCGCGCCGGCGCTCCTCGGGCAGCTCGTCCCCGTCGAGACGCGGAAGTAATGACCGAGACCCTTTTCCTATTCTGCTTGCCCCCTGCCCCAGAAGGCATAAGCTATTCCTTGGGCACGGGCGACTCGACTTCGAGTCGACCGAATTGAGGAGGGGAAAGATGAAGATCGCGGCGATAATGATTTGCATGGCGGCGTCGGTGGCGCTGGCCGTCGCCGGCACCGCCGCCGAGGCCAAGGCGACGGCGCCGAAGCTGGTGACGAAGGTGAATTCCGCGTCCGTGATGGTGGTCAAATCCCCGCACGGCCTGCGCATCTGTGCCGTCGGCACGGTGCCGACCGGGGGCTGGACGAAGCCCACGCTGACTCCGCTCGTCTACGTCCATGCCCCGACCGACGGCATCTACGACTTCGACTTCGACGCGACTCCGCCCTCGGGGATCGTGATCCAGAGGCTGAGCCTCGTGCGCGCCCTGAAGGTCTGGCCGAACGCGCCCAAAAGCGTGAAGGGCGTCCGCATCCACGGCGCGAAGAACGCCGTCGTCGCGATGCTCGGCCCGCTGCCGACCACCTGCCTGCGCGGCGCGCGCTAGCGGGACGGGGAGCCCGGCGCGGCGATCGCAAGCCGCTTCGGGCGGGGGGACGGTGACTTACCGTCCCCTGCGCCGGTGCCGTTTCGTCCGATCACGTTCAACGATCGACCCCATACCGGGGCCAACCTTCCTTCGCGCCTCCACGCGAACCACCCCCCCTTCCGCTCCGGCCACCCCCGCATCCCCGTCTTCGGCTCAAAAGCCCATCCATAACGGTCCGGCTTGGCCGTTGCGCCCGCGGGTCGCGGGGCGCAGCCTCGCCTTCGCCTCCGTTCGGGAGGCCGGGGAGAGGGTCATGGACAAACAGAAGCACCAGGGACAGCCGAGGGGCGCCGCCGCCGCCCACGCGCAGGTCGGCAATCCGCCGGGCCCCTATTGGCTCCAGGTCGTCAATTCGCCTCCGGGCCAGGTCCAGATCGTGGTGCCGCGCGGGGGCAATTTGTGGGTCTATTACGAAGCCCAAAGCGTGCCGCCGCAGCTGATCGAGGTATGGCACCAGGGCGGCACCACCACGCTGATCGCTCCGGGCGAGAATTTCATCAGCGTCGGGCAAGGCGACATGATCCTCTACCAGCTCGCCAATCCCGCGGCGGATTCGATCAAGCTCGCCTACGCGATCAGCTGAGCGGGCCGGCCGGGCGGCGGCTCCCCTCGGACCGCCGCCGGCCTCGTCGCGCCCCGACGGCGGTCCCCCACCCTTGCATCCCCCCGCGCGAGGGGTAGAAGCGCCCGCGGCACCTCCACTCGCGAGCATCCCCGATGGCAACCACTCCCTCCGCCTACAAGATAATCGACCACGCCTATGACGTCGTCGTCGTCGGCGCCGGCGGGTCGGGCTTGCGGGCGACGATGGGGGCGGCGGAGACGGGGCTGAAGACGGCCTGCATCACCAAGGTGTTCCCGACGCGCAGCCACACCGTCGCCGCGCAGGGCGGGATCGCCGCGTCGCTCGGCAACATGGGGCCGGACCATTGGACCTGGCACATGTACGACACGGTCAAGGGCTCGGACTGGCTCGGCGACCAGGACGCGATCGAATATCTGGTGCGCGAGGCGCCGGCGGCGGTCTACGAATTGGAGCATGCCGGGGTGCCCTTCTCGCGCACCGACGAGGGCAAGATCTACCAGCGCGCGTTCGGCGGAATGATGCAGAATATGGGCGAGGGGCCGCCGGCCCAGCGCACCTGCGCCGCGGCGGACAGGACGGGGCATGCGATGCTCCATGCGCTCTACCAGCAGAGTTTGAAGTACGACGCCGATTTCTACATCGAATATTTCGCGCTCGACCTGATCATGGAGGGCGGGGAGTGCCGGGGCGTGATCGCCCTGTGCCTCGAGGACGGCTCGATCCACCGCTTCCGCAGCCACGCGACCGTGCTGGCGACCGGCGGCTACGGGCGGGTCTATTTCACCGCCACCTCGGCGCATACCTGCACCGGCGACGGCAATGCGATGGCGCTCCGCGCGGGGCTGCCGCTGCAGGACATGGAGTTCGTCCAGTTCCACCCGACCGGGATCTACGGCGCTGGCGTGCTGATCACCGAAGGGGCTCGGGGCGAGGGCGGGTATCTAACCAATTCGGAGGGCGAGCGGTTCATGGAGCGCTATGCGCCCTCCGCCAAGGACCTCGCCAGCCGCGACGTCGTCTCGCGCTCGATGGCGATGGAGATTCGCGAGGGCCGCGGAGTCGGCGCCAGCAAGGACCATCTCTGGCTGCACCTCGACCACTTGGACCCGAAAGTGCTGGCGGAAAGGCTTCCCGGGATCACCGAGACGGGCAAGATCTTCGCCGGCGTCGATCTGACCCGGCAGCCGCTGCCGGTGGTGCCGACGGTCCATTACAATATGGGCGGGATCCCGACCAATTATCACGGCGAGGTAGTGACCCTGAAGGACGGCAACCCGGACTCGGTGGTGCCGGGCCTGTTCGCGGTCGGCGAGGCGGCCTGCGTCTCGGTGCACGGCGCCAACCGGTTGGGCTCGAACAGCCTCATCGATCTCGTCGTGTTCGGGCGCGCGGTCGGTCACCGCGTCGGCGAGATACTGAAGCCGAACACGCCGCTGCCCGAGGCCTCCAAAGCCGGCGACGAACTGGCGCTGACCCGGCTCGACCGCTTTCGCTTCTCGAAGGGCGGCAGCCCCACCGCGGAGATCCGCACCGCCATGCAGCGCACCATGCAGTCGGATTGCGCCGTCTTCCGAGCCGAGAAGACGCTCGAGGAAGGCCAGAGCAACATCGACCAGGTCTACCGCCGGATGGACGACATCCACGTCACCGACCGCTCCCTCATCTGGAACACCGACCTCGTCGAGACCCTCGAACTCGACAACCTCATCGCCCAGGCGGTGGTGACGATGCACTCGGCGGCCAACCGCAAGGAGAGCCGCGGCGCCCACAAGCACGAGGATTATCCCGAGCGCGACGACGCCAACTGGATGAAGCACACGGTGAGCTGGTTCGACGGCTGGGGCGGCAAAGGCGGGGGCGTCCGCATCGACTACCGCCCGGTCCACGATTACACGCTCTCCGACGACGTCCAGTATATCAAGCCGAAGCCGCGGGTGTACTGACCCGGCGATGCGCTGGGCCGACAACCTCGCCGTGGATCGGCCGACCTTCGTCACCCACCTCGAATGCTCGGCCACCGGCGAACGCTACGACGCGGATCGCCTCCAAGGGCTGTCGCGGGCCGGAAAGCCATTGCTGGTGCGCTATGACCTGGCGGGCGTCCGGGCCCATTTGAACCGGGAGGCGCTCGCGACGCGGCCGCCGGACCTGTGGAAATGGCGGGAGCTGCTGCCGGTGCGGCGGGCGGAGGACGTGGTCAGCCTCGGCGAGGCGGCGACGCCGCTGGTGCCGCTCGAGGCGCTTGGGCGGGAGGCCGGCGCCGGGGCGCCTCTGGTCAAGGACGAGGGACGGCTGCCGACCGGCTCGTTCAAGGCGCGGGGAATCGCCGTCGCCGTCTCGATGGCGAAGGCGTTCGGCCTGACCCGGATCGCGATGCCGACCAACGGCAATGCCGGTGCCGCCCTCGCCGCCTACGGGGCCCGCGCCGGGATGGCGATCACCATCTTCTGCCCCGCCGACACGCCTGCGGCCAACCTCGCGGAGATGGCGGCGCACGGCGCCGAGGTCCACCGCCTCGACGGGCTGATCGACGATTGCGGCCGCCTCGTCGCCGAAGGCGCGGCGCGGGGCGAATGGTTCGACATGGCGACGCTCAGGGAGCCCTACCGGCTGGAGGGCAAGAAGGTGATGGGGCTGGAGCTCGCCGAGCAGCTCGGCTGGCGGCTTCCCGACGCCATCTTCTACCCGACCGGCGGCGGCACCGGGTTGATCGGCATGTGGAAGGCGTTCGCCGAGCTCGAGGCGATCGGGCTGATCGGCGCCGAGCGGCCGCATATGTTCGCGATCCAGGCGGAAGGCTGCGCGCCGATCGTCCGTGCCTTCGAACGAGGCGAGCCTGGGGCCGAGCGATGGGAAGACGCGCATACGGCGGCTTCGGGCATCAGGGTGCCCAAGGCGATCGGTGACTTCCTGATCCTGCGCGCGGTTCGCGAGAGCGGCGGCGCGGCGCTGGCCGTGTCGGAGCAGGAGATCTCCGCCGCCGTGAGGGAGACGGCGAGGCGCGACGGGCTGCTCCTCTGTCCCGAGGGCGGCGCTGCCCTGGCCGGCTGGCGCCGGGCACTGGCGGCGGGCCTCGTCTCCGCGGACGCGCGAATCGTCCTGTTCAACTGCGCCAGCGGCCTCAAATATCCTCAACCCACCGGCTGAGCGCCCCCGGCCGTGCAGCGGCCGTGGAGACCGCGAGGTGATGTCTTGCACCCCTCTCAGGGGAGCCGCGGTGCCCAGTCCGGGCGGGTTGACCCTCCTCCCCGACGACCTAACCCCGCGGCGAACAGGAGGATGCCATGAGCTACACGTCCGCCGCCGCGCGCGCCCCATCGACCAAGCTGGGGCTCGCCATCCTGATCGCCGCTCTGCTCTCGATCCCGCTCTTTTCGGTCTGGCTGATGGTCTACGACCGCCAGCAACAGTCGGTCGAGGCAATGGCGAGCATCGCGACCGGCTGGGGCGGCCCGCAGACCATCGCCGGGCCTTTGCTCGTCATTCCTTACCGGACCAACGTTACCGAGACCGTCAACGAGAACGGCAAGCAGGTCACTCATACCCGCCAGGTCTGGCAGGAGCTTACCTTGTCGCCGGAAACCGTGGACCTCGCCACCAACGTCCGGCCCGAGCGCCGGAAGCGCTCGATCTACGAGGTCGTCGTCTACGACGCGGCCGTGACCGGCAAGGCGCATTTCGTCATGCCCGCCGACCTCGCGCGCTCGGGCGTCGCGCCGGCGGACCTCGCCTTCGACCGCGCCGAGCTTCGGTTCGGGATCAGCGATCCGCGCGGCCTCGCGCCCAATCCGCGCATCCTCGCCGCCGGCAAGCCGCTCAGGCTGCAGCCCGGGGGCGGAATCGCCGTGACGGCTGGCGGCGGCTTCTTCGCCTGGCTCGACGCGGCAAGCCTTTCCGCCACGCCGATCGACGTCGATTTCACCTACGGCGTGCGCGGCAACGGCAGCCTGTCGCTGGCGCCGCAGGCGGGGGAGACGCGCTGGCGGCTGCGCTCGGCCTGGGCGAGCCCCTCCTTCCAGGGCGGCTTCCTGCCGGAAAGCCGGACGGTAAGCTCGGCCGGCTTCGACGCGACCTACCGCATCGGCAATCTCGCCCTCGGCCAGTCGCTGATCGCCACCGGCCCCGCCACCAGCGCCTCGGACCGCGCCGCCTCGCGCGCCGAGGATTCCGGCACGCCGGACGCCCTCACCGGCAACCTTGAAGCCGGCGTCAGCCTGATCCAGCCGGTCGACCTCTATTCGCAGGTCGACCGCGCCGTGAAATACGGCTTCCTGTTCATCGGCTTCACCTTCCTCGCCTTCCTGCTGTTCGACCTGATCGGCGGGGTCCCCGTCTCCGCCGTCGAGTATCTGCTGGTCGGCGCGGCGCTCATCCTGTTCTTCGCGCTTCTCCTGGCCTTCGCCGAGGTGATCGGCTTCACCCCGGCCTATCTGGCGGCGAGCGCTGCGATCGTCGGCCTCGACACGGCTTATTCGGCAGCGGTGCTGGGAAGCTGGCGGCGAGCGGCCTTCATCTTCGGGTTGCTGACCGCCTTGTACGGCGTGCTCTACATCCTCCTCAGTCTCGAGGCCTTCTCGCTGCTGATCGGCTCGCTGCTGCTGTTCGCGGCGCTGGCCGCGGTGATGTACCTCACCCGCAACCTCAACTGGGGCGGCCGCGCGGAGCCGGAGGCGGGAGCCTAGACCCCCGCCACCGTCTCCAGCGCCTGCCTGACCCTCGCCATGTCCGCCGAGAAGGACCTGGCGAGGGTCTCGTCGTCGAGTCCCTCGCGCTCCACCACCTGCGGCATCGAGAGGCCGATGCGCAGCGTCGCGCCCCAGCGCCCGTCCGGCAGCCTGACGCACTTGACCGGCTGGCCGAGACGGACTCCGTAGGCGAGCATCGCCTGGTGCCAGCGCGTCGCATCCTCGAAGCTCGCGCCGCCGGCGGCGAAGCCGGTAAGGTCGACGGTCGAGAGGGTGCGCATCTCGATCGGATGGGTCTCGGCCGTCTCCTTTTCGCCCGGCGGATAGGGAGCGACCCGGCGAGCGGGCGTCCGATCCACGATCTCGTCGCGCACCGCCTGGTGGAAGGCGAGGATGATCCGGGTCACTTCGTCGACTCCGAGGCGCTGGAAGCGCTCGAGCTCGAACAGCGACGCTTCGAGGCGGAGGAGCAGGCCAAGGTTCGCGCCGTGCTCGAGCCGGTCCGCGCCGGGCCAGCCGCCCGGCCATTCGGCGCGGCGGAAGATCGTCGCCAACCCCTCGGCGAGCGGCTCGGCGCGGGCGCGGAAACCGGCGGGGAGGAAGGCGAAGCCGCTGAACGGCGGGCCCCCCATGAACTTGGAGCCGGTGACGAAGACGATCGCTCCGCGCTCGAGATACTCCGCGATGGCGGGCGCGGCGATCCGCGCCTGGCACGCATCGACGACGAAGGTCGCAGCCGCCCCGTGCCGCGACGCCAGCGCGTCGATATCCTCGCGCGAAGGGAGGATGAGCCCGGTCTTCGAGCCGTGGACGACGTGGACCAGCACGTGCCGACCGTCGGCCGCGGCGGCGGCGATCGCCGCGTCCATCCGCGCCGCGATCTCGGCCGAGGGGTGGACCTGGCCGGCCGGGTCGCGCACCGGCACGTCGACCAGCTCGACCTTCGTGTCGCCGAAGCCCGGCACCGGCGTTCCCGCCCCGGTGGCGATCCCGAGCGCGGTGGTCGCCGCGAAATAGCGGCCGAAGGCGGAATGGATGCAGCCGGTGCCGACCTCGTCGGCGCCGAGCAACACGTTGTGGGTGCCCGCGGCGCCGCGCCCGGCGACCGCGGCCAAAGCGACATATTCGAGGTCGGTCCCCGACGGCGCGAAGACGATGTCGACCTGGTCCGGGAGGGCGTAGGCGCGGCGCAGGCGCGCGCGCAGCCCCTCCAGCCGCGCCTGGTAGCCCGCCCCGTCGAGCTCCCCGCCAAGCTCGGCCACCACCCCGTCGACATGGGCCTGCGCGGCGGCCGAGATGTCGTTGGCGGTCGACGAGGCGTAGGCCAGTACCGCGCTCGGCCGCGGCGCCGAATGATATTTGTTGAGGCCGGTCCCGTCCCTGAGAACGAGCCGCTCGTCGCCGCCCGTCGTCATCAGCCGGCTCGCCTCGCTCAGCTCGCGCATTCCCATCGCCCTTGGCCTTCCTCGCGCCCCGCATTATGTCCGCCGCGCCACTTCCTCAAGCAAGGCCCCCGCTTTGACACTGCCCCGCCCGCTCAAGATCCCCGATGAGGCCAAGCGGCGCCTCCGGATCCTGTTCATCGCCAAGCACGCGCTGTGGGAGGGCGACCTCCATCCCGAGGACGGCAACCACGCCCTCTACCACGCCGAGGTGCGGGAGATATTGCGCGGGCTCGGCCTCAACCTCCGGCTCGCCAACCAGTATGACGAGCTGTTCGGCAAACCGGACGTGGATTTCGTGTTCCCGCTTCTGAACCGCGGCGGTTTCCTCAACTCCGAGATGATGCTGCCCTTGCTGTGCACCCGCCACGGCCTCCCCTTCCTCGGCGCGTCGCCGATCCTGCGCGGGGTGTCGGATGACAAGCATTTCTCGAAGCTCGCCGCCGCCGCCCGCGGAATCCCGACCGCGCCCTGGGCGATCTACCGCCGCGGCGCCCCGGTCGACCCCGCCCGCTGCCCGGAAGGGGAGCGGCTGGTGATCAAGCCCAACGCCTCGTCGGCGAGCTGGGGAGTCCGGGACGCGCGCGACTGGGCGGGCGTCGAGGCGGCGATCGCGAAGATCCACGGCGAGGGCCACGACGCCATCGTCGAGCCGTTCCTCATCGGCTCCGACGTCGAGGTTCCGGTGCTGACCATCGCCGGCGAGCCGGTGGTCATGCCGATGATGCTGTTCGAGCAGAAGAACCCCTCGCACCTGCGCACCTATCGGGAGAAGCGCGACCTCGACGACCGCAAGCACAAATACCGGCTCGTCGAGTTCGACGACCCCCACTGGACCCCGATCATCGCCGCCCATACCCGCAACATCGCCGAGGAATTCCGCCCGTTCGACTATGGCCGCTACGAATTCCGCCTCGACCGCGAGACCGGCGCCCTCCACTTCCTCGAGCTCAACCTCAACGCCAACCTGTGGTCCAAGAAGGTCTACGGCCGGAGCGCCACGGCGGCCGGCTGGACCCAGGAGCAGCTGATCGAGACCATCCTGGCCGAGAGCCTGGCGCGGCACGGGCTGATGCCGCCCGCGAGCAAGGCAGCGGGGGCGTAGCGACCGCAACTTGCGAACGGAGGCTTCCCGTCGAACTACTGGTTCGATGGGCTCCCAGTCGGCGAGGCCGGCCGGCGAGGCGCGCCGACCCTCCCGGCGCGAGCTCGTCCGGAGAGCAGCGGGTGAAGGATGCCCCGCATCCTTCGGGTCGTGCCGGGGGCATGACCGGCCTGCTGCTGGATCCAGTCCCGTGACGGCTCTGCGTTCCACTGCGGACCCTTCCGCCTCCGGCTTCGTTCCGCTTGCGCAAGGGCCGCACTTCGACCCCGTTCAAGGAGACAGACGATGATCCTCAAGGCAGCCCTCGCGGGCGCGTTCGCGCTCGGCCTCGCCGCCGCGGCCCCCGCCGCCGCGCAGGACCGGCACGATCCCAACTGGCAGGGCGACCGCCACGACCAGAGCATGAGCGGCGACCGCGACCGGCACGACATGAACCGCGACCGCGACCGCGACATGGACCGCGACCATCGCGACGACCGCGGCGGCCATCACTGGCGCGGCAGCCACGACAACGGCCGCCATGAAGGCTGGCGCAACAATCGCCACTGCCGCTGGACCTGGCGCCACCACCGCCGCGTCCGCGTCTGCTACTGAAGCCGAAGCCGCCCGTGAGAGGGCTCCCATCAAAGTAGTACTTTGATGGGTCCGACCAAGGAAGCGAACGCGTAGCGATCGCGACTTGCTCACGGAGTCGAGGGGTTCCCGGCAAATTACTACTTTGCTGGGAACCCCCGAGTGCCGGCTGGCCTGCCGCAAGGCGGACAGGACCCACGTCACGGGATCCAGTCCCGTGACGGCCCTTGCCATGACCACCCGCGCCGAAGCCGGGAATGCCGGCGCCTGGCGCCGCCGTTCCTGGCCGAGAGACGGCGCGGTCGGAGGGCGAGGCGCGCCGGGCCTTCACGGCGCGAGCTCGTCCGGAGTCGAGGACGACCGCAGGTCACCTCGCGAATTCAGTTCGTGACGCCGCCCGAACATCCGTTTCGGAGCAGGTTTTCGCGCACTGGCGAACCCAATAGGCTTGCGCAGCCTTGTATGTTCCGTTTATGTTCCCCATCATGTCTTGCCCGATCCCCGTCGTCTGCGACCGCTGCCGAGCCGAGGGCCTCGCCGGCGAGGACGTGTTCGAGGCGTTCGGCGCCCTGCTCGATTTCGAGCCGGTGCCGCGCCGGATGAAGCGCGCCGACGGTTGGGACGAGGAAGTCCAGCGCGCCTATATCGCCGCTCTCTCGCTGACCGGCAGCGATCGCGCCGCCGCCCGCGCCGTCGGCAAGTCCGCTTTCGGGATCAAGCAGCTGCTCGATTCGCCGGGCAGCGACGGCTTCCGCGCCGCCCGCGAGGAAGCGATGGCGATCGCCGGCGACGAGCGCAGCCGCCGCCTCGCCGAGGGCCTCCGCGCCGTCGCCGCCGAGCAGGCCGGCTGGCGCCCGCCCGATCCGCCCTGGTCGCGGGCCGAGTCGCGGCGGACCGAAGCGTCGGCGGTGCCGCTTCCCGCCCCGGCCAACGACGTCTCCGACCCCGGGTCCGAGCGGGCCCACGTCGAGCTCCTCCAGCGCCTCGTCGACAAATATCTGATCAGGCTCCGCCTCGAGCGGGAAGCGCGCCTCGAAGGCCGAATCGCCGAGGCCGATTTCTACCTTCGCCAGGTCACCTGCCTTGAGGTCGCGCTGGACGTCGTGAGCGGCAACGGAATGGCGCTCCTCAAGGAGGCGCGCCTCGGGCCGCACGACCTGCTCGCCGTCGCCGAGACCCCCATGTCGAAGCTTCTCGACGAGGCCCGGCGAGGCCACTGGGAGGAATGCGGCGACCCGCCCCGCCCGGCGCCGCCGTGCCATCTGCTCGAGGACCGGGGCGGCTACAGGACCGAGCCGCTCGAACATTATTGGGGATCGGAGGACCATGCCGCCAAGCGCCTCCGCTACCAGGCGCAATATGCAAGCGACGCCGAGGCGCAGGTCGCCTGGGAGGCCGAGGCCCGCGCCGACTGGGCCGCCCGCCGCGCCGACGGCCGGATCACCGACGCCGACATCGAAGCCGCCCGGGTCGACCGCAAGCATTGGCTCGACGCCGCTGCGCGGGTCGGGCGCGAGCAGCAGGAGGGCGGCGAGCGCGGCGACGCCGACGCTCGTGCGTCGCCGGAGCAGCGCGAAGACTCGCCCGACGCCGGCCGGCCTATGTCCTGAGCTTCGCGAGGACGACAGGACCGACGTCAGTTCGTGACGGACGCCAGCCGCCGGAAGTCGGCCACCAGCGCCTCCACCACCCCGTCGTCGACCGCCCCCGGCTCCACCGCGTGTGCGAACACAAGGTCCAACTTCGCGGCCAAAGCCCCCAGATCGGGCGCCGGCGCCGCGATCGCCCGCGCCAACCCTGCCCCCATCGCGTCGCAGGCCGCCGCATGCGTCGGCAGCCACGCCTCCTCCTCCTCGACCGAGCATCCGGCGGTGGCCTTCTCGATCGCCGCCACCGCCTCCAGGGCCTGGCGGAAGCCGGCGAGCGCTTGTCCCCACTCGTCCTCCCTGTCGCGAAGCGATGGGGAGGGGGACCACCCGCAGGGTGGTGGAGGGGCTTCCTGGGCGTTCGTATCGGCGCCAGTGCCTAGCGCTTCTTCTTGGCTTCGGTTACCTTGGGCGCCAGCCATCCTTCGCCTCCTAACCAAGGCGTGAGGGGGTCAGAGCCGGAGCAAGGAAGCCGCCTTGCTCCGGTTTGAATACTTGTTAACTCCTATTCCGGAGCAGGTCAATACCCGTTAACGAGAAAAGAGGACGGGGACGGCCGAAGACCGGGATCGGGCCGGTTATCGGGGTGCGGCTCTATCCGGACATCGAGGAAGCGCTGGACGCCTGGATCGGGCAGCAGCCGGACCCAAAGCCTTCGCGGCCGGAGGCAATACGGCGGAAATTGCGGGAGGCGCTTTGCATTTCAGGGACGCAGCAATAGCCGGTTCCGAAAAAAGAGGCAGAGGCCGCCCGCGGACCGGCATCGGCCCGAACATCGGCCTGCGCCTCTACCCGGAGCTGGAGGCGGCGCTGGACGCCTGGATCGCTCAACAGCCGGAGCCGAGGCCGAGCCGGCCGGAGGCGATCCGGCGCATCCTCCGCGCCGCACTGGCGCCATGACTTTGTTGGGCCGTCGCCTGTCTGATCTGAGATATTCGGTGATTTATGTGGATAAGTCATCCTCGGCCCCTTGAAGGGCGCTCCGTTCATCCTACGTTCTCTGCCCCCCAACGGCGGAGCGAATTCGATGGCTTGGGATTATCAGAGGGCGCAAGCGCGAATTGACGGCCTGATCAGAGAGCGGCCGGCCATATTGGTTGAGGGGATCGAACGCAGACGCCAAATCTTGAGCGAAGCCAGAGCGACGCAGTTGAGCGCGCGGGACGCCCTCATTTCGATACCCCGTGACCGTGCCGTTCTAGTGGACGGTGTGCACGTCTACGCCCGCCTCTCGAATTATGACGAGTACAGATTGGAGAACGGTAGCGAGACGGAATATTCGCATAAGCGCGCCTTGGCATTTCTGCACTTGCTCTACGGGGCGATGGATCGCGTCGTGGAGGATTTTGGAGCGCAGCGGGTCGACTATCATGGAGCGCGCCTTCACTGCGTGATTGTTGATCCGCCTGAAAACGAAGCTGCGCGCGTTCTCAAAGCTCTCATGCTTGCCCAAGCTCTGCAAGGGCTGGCGCGACTCGCGAACCAGGAGATCGCGCGTTTTGACTTCGACCCGCGGCTGAAGATCGGTATTGATACCGGCAAGTGCATTGCAATCAATGATGGCAAGGGCTGTGAGCAGGAGCCGCTCTTCCTCGGAAGTGCGGCCAACTATGCGGCCAAGCTGGCCGGCGGCGAGGGCGAAGGAATCTTCCCGTCGAATCAGGTCCGACGGATCGTAGGCTTGCCACACTTATACCGTGGGCTAGTTGATGAGAGTGCCGTGCCGGTACGGCCCTCGGAGTTGCTCTCCTTTCGAATCGCGGCTTCTATCGGCGGATTTGATGTTCCAGGTCACCTCACCGGCGATCAAACGCAAGTGAATCGGCTCGTCGAGGATTGGCGCCGCGACATAAGGGAGCAGCGTTCGGCTACTGGCGACATCACCTCATTTCAATTCCATGCGCACACGCCACCGCTCCGGTCGATCGACTACAACCGCTTGTCTCCCGGCAACAGCATCCGCATGCCTGTCGCGAGCATCTTTGCGGACCTCGACAAGTACACTGTGTTCATCGACCAGTGCATGCGCTCCGGTCGCGAGGGCGAGGCCGTCCGCGCTCTCCACGTACTGCGCGGTGAATTCCACAACGTGTTGAGAGACGATTTCAGCTCCCGGAAGGTGAGATACATCGGCGACTGCATGCACGGCGTCCTCGCCTTCGGAACCCCGGCGGAGGTGGATCTGGCTCGTACGGTGCGAGAAGCCGTCAAGTGCGCGGCCGGTCTCCATGGGAGCTTTGAAATTGTGCAGCAGCGCCTTGGAGGGCTGCAGGATCTAGGTCTCGCGATCGGCATCGAAGTAGGTGAAACCCCCATCAGCCGCATTGGCATTAGGGGCAACCGGAGCGTGCGCATTGCGAGCAGCACGGCGACGATACGGTCGCAAGCAGAGCAGGAAGACATAGAGGGATCTGGTCTGGCCCTTGGCCCGGTGGCATTCGAATACCTCTCACTGAGTGAGCGTCGTTACTTCGGTGATCGTTTTAAGCAGAATATCAATTATGACGACGTAGCCTATCTTTTCGCGGCGGCGGCGCCGGCGCTCGCGTCTACTGCTGCGCATGCGGACGATTTCAGGCCGCACGAAGAGTTCAGGCCGCACTGTGACCCGTGCACCAGTTCCTCAAACTGATATCAAGCCGATGTCCCGGTTGGGCAACCGTCAGCCAGGCCGGTACAGAGCTACATATTGATGCGGCGGTCGTTGGCGACAGCGGCCGACCAATGCCTTCTGTCGCGCTTCGCGCTTGGGTACAGGGACGGCTTCGCGTAGTTGAACGAGACGTTCTTCGCTGGCCGAAAGGGTGCCCAGAACGTCACATTGAAGCGCCGGGTACATTCTGCCTCGGGAAAGGGAAGCCGCTTCAGCCTGCCACAAACGACCAAGCCGACACGTGGTGGGAGTGGCTCGATAAATTCCTGAGAGCCCAATTTTTTGCCGATCGAAATGGGTTCTGGCCGACCCGCTTTCTCCATCATGGCGATGCTTCCGATCTCCAGATTGAAATGGAAGAACTGGTAAGAGGGACGATCTTCGAAAACGACGTCAAACAAGCCCATGACAACCGCGTCGGCTGGTTAACGGAGGAGCTTCCCCGCCTCACGAAAGATGCAACCCGCCTCGTTAACCTGCGCGCGCCATGCCCGCGCGGTTGCGTTAGACGTAAGGCGCCGCTGCCCAAGGGGCCCCATAGACGGACGTACCGAGTGCTGCGGACAGCGTGCAAACAGCGCCAACTCGTCTTGTCCCTCGTGAAACTTGAATACAAGCGCAGGGCGAAGGAAACTGAGTTTTGGGGGGCGCACCCGCGAGAAATCTGTTGTGCAACAATGCGCGACTGTCCGCTGCCGAGGAAGCGATAAGTGACCGACCTCACTGCTACCACCGCTCGCGAGTTACGGATCGCGCTTCTGCTGGAGCAGCACGCAATCTGTGGCGACGAGGCGCTGGCTCAAGCGATCGATAGTGTCGGAGCGGCGATCGAGTTTGCCAAGGGCGAATTCTTAATACGCGCTGGGGAGTTCAGCGACGACATATTCTTCATTATACGCGGCTCTGTAGCGATCGTCTCGAGCGGCCATCAACACGCAGTCCGCTCCCACCGCTGCCATGTTGGCGAAATGGCGCTGCTTGATCCGGCACGTGGTCGCTCTGCCGACGTCTCAAGCTGCGATGAGGGAACTGTCACGATTAAGGTTGATGGCTCAGCCATGCGCCAGATCGGCAATCAGTTTCCTGTGTTCTGGCAGAACCTGGGCCGTGAACTCGTCGAGAGGCTTCGAGAACGGGACCGCTTTTTCGTTAAACCTAACGACACTCCAGTGGTGTTCATCGCATCATCTGGAGCGGCAAAAGCTGATCTGGATGCAATAGCAGACATCCTCAGCGGCCCCGAGATAGAGTGCCGCCGTTGGACAGATCCTGATATATTCAAGCCCTCAGATTTCACGATCAACAGCCTTCTGAAGCAGGCTGACGAAGCGGACTTTGCGATCATCTTGGCAACACCGGATGACATAGTGGAGAAAAATTCTAGCCTTCGTGGCTTCCTGCGCCGGCGCAGCGCGAGGAGGTCGGCGCGAGATAATGTTCTTCTTGAATATGGGTTATTCGCCGGCGCTATCGATAGAAATAGAGTACTTGTTTTCGAGAAGGACGGCGTAGGTCTGCCAACGGATGTCCAAGGACTGACGACGTTACGATATTCCAATAAACATGAACTTGTGAAGCACGCCCTTAATGTGAAGAAGATCGTCCACGATCAAGGCTCTTTCCCCCGTATGAAGCGGGATCGCTGCTTCTAGCGTTTTACTCCTCCCCCATCCGCAGCGCGGCGATGAACGCTTCCTGCGGGATGCTCACCGAGCCATACTCGCGCATCCTTTTCTTGCCTTCTTTCTGCTTCTCGAGGAGCTTCCGCTTTCGGGTGGCGTCGCCGCCATAGCATTTGGCGGTGACGTCCTTGCGCAGCGCCGCGATTGTCTCCCTCGCGATGACCTTGCCGCCGATGGCCGCCTGGATGGGATCTTGAAAGCATGGGCGGAATCTTCAGCAGTCCGGGGGCCTGATGAACGCCCAGCTCCGTGGCGAGGGATGCCGCTGACTCCTCCTTGTGCCTCTCCAGCAGCCATGGCTTCCGCGCCGCCGTAGCATTGCACTGTCATGGGTATTCCCGCCGCGCGTGGACCACGCTCACCACCTCCACCGTCCCTTCCGTCACCCGATAGATCAGGAGGTAATTGGGATGGACCACCGCCTCTCGCGTGCCCGGAATTCGGCCGGCCCGGTAGAGGAAGGGATGCCAGGGCAGCCGGTCGGCTCACGCTTCGATGGCCGCCTGCAGGCTCGCGGCTGCCGGCGCGTTACGCTCGGCACTGTAGCTGATGATCGATCGAAGATCCTCGCGAGCCGAAGCGCTCCAGACGAGGGTCAGCAGGCCTTGGGCGGGCGCCCCTTCACCTCGATGATCGCGCGTATCTCGGCCATCACTTCGTCGTGGGGGATCGTCGGCCGTTCGTCCGCCAGCGAGCGGGCGACCTTCTCGCGCAGCCACTTGTCGTAGGCCGCCGCCTCTTCGGGCGTGGCGAACTCCGAGTCGATGGGCGATTGTTCGTTCACGTCGAGAATGTAGCTGGAAGTTGCGATTTTGAAAACCGACTGCCTTGCCGCACCCGCAACGAGAGACTAGATTTCACCCCCAAGGAGCTACCCATGGACCGCCGCGCGCAGCACCGAAGCCCCGAAGGCGAGGGAGAGGCTGCGCCCGTCGGCACCGCCGCCGAGCCGCTCGATGCGCTCTCCGAAGCCGAGCTCGACCGCATCCTGCCCCCGATCGACGAGGACGATCCAGCATGGCAGGCGTACGTGCGGGAAAAGATCAGGGAGTCGCTCGACGACCCGCGGCCCGACATCCCCGCCGAAGAAGCGTTCGCGGAGGTCGACCGGCACATCGCCGAGTACAAGGCGAAGCGTGGCCTATAAGGTGGTGCTGCGGTCCGGTGCGGTCGCGGACCTCAAATCCATCTTTACCTGGGTTGCCGAAGAGGCCGATCTCACGACCGCGCTCGCTTACGACCGGCGCATCCGGGAAGCCTGTCGCAAGCTTGCGGACTTCCCGGGACGCGGCACGCCCCGCGATCTGCTGATCCCCGGGCTTCGCAGCGTCGCATTCGAGCGCCGCGCCACCATCTACTACCTCATCGGCGAGAAGAGCGTCCGCATCGTCCGCATCCTCTCGGCCGGACAGGACCCCGCCTGGGCTTTCAAGGTGGGGTGACGGCTATTCCTCTCCCATGCGCAGCGCCGCGATGAAGGCCTCTTGCGGGATCGAAACGCTTCCGTACTCGCGCATCCGCTTCTTCCCCTCCTTCTGCTTCTCAAGCAGCTTGCGCTTCCGGGTCGCGTCGCCGCCGTAGCACTTGGCCGTCACGTCCTTGCGAAGCGCAGCGATCGTCTCTCTCGCGATGACCTTGCCGCCGATGGCGGCCTGGATGGGGATCTTGAAGAGGTGCCTCGGGATCAGGTCCTTGAGCCGCTCGCACATGTGCCTCCCCCTGGCCTCGGCCGCGGCGCGGTGGACGATCATGCTCAGCGCATCGACCGGTTCGCCGTTGACGAGGATGTTCATCTTGACGAGGTCGCCCTCGCGGTGGCCGATCTGGTGGTAGTCGAAGCTCGCATAGCCGCGCGAGATCGATTTCAGGCGGTCGTAGAAGTCGAACACCACTTCGTTCAGGGGCAGCTCGTAGGCGAGCTGGGCGCGTCCCGCCACGTAGGTCAGGTTCTTCTGGATGCCTCGGCGGTCCTGGCAGAGCTTGAGGATCGGCCCCAGATATTCGTCCGGCACGTAGATGGTCGCCTCGATCCACGGCTCCTCGATGCTCGCGATCCGGTTGGGGTCGGGCATGTCGGCCGGGTTGTGGAGCTCGATCAGTTGGTGGCCCTGGGCGTCCTTGTGGGTGAGGTGGATCTTGTAGACGACGCTCGGCGCCGTCGTGATCAGGTCGAGATCGTATTCGCGGGTCAGCCGCTCCTGGATGATCTCGAGGTGGAGGAGGCCGAGGAAGCCGCAGCGGAAGCCGAAGCCCAGCGCGGCCGACGTCTCCATCTCGAAGCTGAAGCTCGCATCGTTGAGGCGGAGCTTGGAGATGCTTTCGCGGAGCTTCTCGAAATCGGCGGCGTCGACCGGGAACAGGCCGCAGAAGACGACCGGCTGGACCTCCTTGAAGCCGGGCAGCGCCTCGGCGGCGGGGCGGCGGGCGTCGGTGATCGTGTCGCCGACGCGGGTCTCGGAGATGTCCTTGATCTGGGCCGTGATGAAGCCGATCTCGCCGGCCTCGAGCGCGTCCATCGCCTCGATCTTGGGGCGGAAGGCGCCGACCCGGTCGACCAGATGGGTGGTGCCGCCGGCCATGAACTTGACGTTCTGGCCCTTGACCACTCGGCCGTCGATCACCCGGACGAGGATGACGACGCCCAGATAGGGGTCGTACCAGCTGTCGACCAGCATCGCCTTCAAGGGCGCGTCCCTATCCCCCTTTGGAGGGGGTATTCTTGCGACGATCGCTTCGAGGACCTCGTCGATGCCGATGCCGGTCTTGGCGGAGGTCAGCACCGCGTCGTCGGCGGGGAGGCCGATAATGTCCTCGATCTCCCGCTTCACCTTGTCGACGTCGGCGGCGGGGAGGTCGATCTTGTTGATGACCGGGACGATCTCGTGGTCGTGCTCGATCGACTGGTAGACGTTGGCGAGGGTCTGCGCCTCGACCCCCTGGGCGGCGTCGACCACCAGAAGCGCGCCCTCGCACGCGGCCAGGCTCCGGCTGACCTCGTAGGCGAAGTCGACATGGCCCGGCGTGTCCATCAGGTTGAGGACGTAGGCATTGCCGTCCTTCGCCCGGTAGTCGAGCCGCACGGTCTGCGCCTTGATCGTGATCCCGCGCTCCTGCTCGATGTCCATCGAATCGAGCATCTGCCCGCGCACCATCTCGCGCTCGGTCAGCCCCCCCGTAAGCTGGATCAGCCGGTCGGCGAGCGTGCTCTTCCCATGGTCGATGTGCGCGATGATGCTGAAGTTGCGGATTCTGGACAGCTCGGTCATTTGGCGGCGCCCTAGCAGCCGGGGCCCGGAGAGGCAAAGCGGCGCTGGGGCCGGCGCGGCGGCGGTCTCGCGGAGGGCTTGCCGGGGCCGCGGCGGCGTGGGAGAGCAGGCCCCGACAGCAAAGGAAAACGGCATGCGCGGACGGACTGCGGCCCTTCTCGCCCTCGAGGCGATGCCGCTCGGCGGCTGCGTCGCCGGAATGGCCGTCGGCGCCGCGAGCGCGATCGCCTCTCAGGTGGCGAAGGGCCCGCCGGTCGACCCGAACGTCGATGTCGGACCCGACGCTCGGGCCGCCTGCACCGCGCGCGCGGCGCAGCAGGGCGCGACGCACGTCATCGACGTCGAATATCCCGGCCCCGGCAAGGCGATCGTCTGGGGCACGATCGGCGAGGGCCCGGCGCGCCGCTCGTTCGAATGCCGCTGGGCCGGCAAGATCGTCGGCTTCGCCGTGCGCGCGATCGACAAGAAAGACTGAGCGCGGATCCTCCCTTCGGCTTGGCGGCGAGGTCCGATGATTACAGGCAACGAAAGGTCGCCGAAGACTGCACCCATGAAGCGGCCGACCCGATGCGCGGGCGGGAGAAGGTGATGGTGGACAGAAGCGACGTCGGCGCGGTGGTCGACGAAATCTATGCGATGATCTCGGGGCCTGCCGGGCCGCGCGACTGGACGCGGCAGCAGGAAGTCTTCCATCCCGAGGCGCGGCAGGTGCGCACCTGGATCGGCGAGGACGGCCGGCCGGCGATGAAGATGATGAGCCCCCAGCAATATGCCGCCGACACCACGCCCTTCTTCGCCGCGAACGCCTTCTACGAGGTCGAGATCGGGCGGCGGGTCGATATTTTCGGCAACATCGCCCACGTGTGGAGCGCCTACGAGGCCCGGCGCTCGCCCGACGACGCGGAGCCGGAGCGGCGGGGCATCAACTCGATCCAGCTGGTGAGGGGCGCGGACGGCTTGTGGTCGGTGCTGGCGATGGTGTGGGACAACGAGCGCGAAGGGGTTCGGATCGGAGGCTTCTGAGGCGCCCGGGCATCCATCCGCCGCGCGCGCAGCATCGCTTTTGCACCTTCGATTCGGCGATCGCCGCGGCTAGAAGCGGGTCATGCCGATCGCGACGAGTCCCGAGTGGCAGCATCTCGCGCTCTACGCCCTGGTCGCGGCCTTGCTGCTCGGTCTCGTCATGCGGCTGCCGGTGATCGGGCGGGTGGTGCGGCTGCTCTTCTCGCTGGGGCTCGCCGCTCTCGCTTTCTTCCTGCTGCTCCAGCAGGCGCCCTACGAGCCGCATCTCGCCAGCCTGGCTTCGCGCTTCGGGCTCGACCGGCAGGAAGTGACCGGCGGCGAGGTGCACATCCGGATGGCCGGCGACGGCCATTTCTGGGCCGACGCCAGCATCAACGGGGTGAAGAGGCGGATGCTGATCGACAGCGGCGCGACGGTGACCGCGCTGTCCGAGGAGACCGCGGCGGCCGCCGGCGTGGCGCCGAGCGCCGCTCCGGTGCCGGTGGTGCTGCGGACGGCGAACGGCCTCGCCGAGGGGCGCACCGGCACGGTGAGCGAGCTGCGCCTCGGCAACGTCGTCGCGCGCGACCTCAAGGTCGTCGTCTCGCCGGCGTTCGGAAACCTCGACGTGGTCGGCATGAACCTGCTGTCGAAGCTCGCGTCGTGGCGGGTCGAGGGCCGGACCCTGATCCTGGTCCCGCACCATCCGCAGCCGGCGGCGGCGGCGGCACCCGGCTAGAGGCTCGGTTGTGCCTGAGCGGGCCGCGTGGCACTAAGCCGCCATGCCGAGACTTTTCCGTGCCTTAGCCATTGCGCTCTGCGCCGCCTTGGCGCTCTCCGCCGCGGACGGGGCGCCGCCGCCGCTGCAGCGGCCGCTGAAGCCGTGGAACCTCGATTACGGGATGACCGCGTGCATGGCGGTCGCCACCTACGGCACGCCGGACAAGCCGGTCACCTTCGCCTTGCGCCCGTCGCCGAACGGAACGGTCGTCCGTCTGATGGTGGTGCGCCCCGGCCAGGCGCATGACGCCTTCCAGTTCGAGCTGGTCACCAATCTCGGCGGAGCCTCGGCCCGCACCAACGGCCTCCATTTCGCCGGCGCCGACTACAAAAGGGAGATCGTCTGGATCAACGTCGCGCGCGCCGACCTCGAAGCCCTTCGGGAGGCGGGTGAAGTCCTGCTCCGCGGCGGGCCGCTCGACTACCGGCTCGCCTTGCCGGCCTTCGGCGCCGTGCTCGACGGGCTCGACAAGTGCAACGCCGACCTCAGGGATTATTGGAATGCCGGCGAGGCGGCCGATCGTCTCTCCCGCAAGGCGCGGTCGCTGAAGCCGCTAGCCGAATATTTCTCCGACAGCGACTATCCGGACCAGGCCAACATGGCCAACCAGGGCGGCACCAGCCAGGTCATGCTGATGATCGACGAAACCGGGACGCTGAAGGATTGCATGGTCGAGGTGACCAGCGGCTTCGCGACGCTCGATGCGATGACCTGCGGAGTCTTGCTCAAGCGGGCGAAGTTCGAGCCGGCCCTCGATCCGGCGGGCAAGCCAACCCGAAGCGTCCTCACCACGCGCGCGACCTGGCGGATCGGAGGCTAGGCCCCGCTCAGGCGAACACCCCGGTGTTGCAGGGGCTGGTCGCGCTCTTGCCGTCGGCGCCCCACACCCGGAAGCGCTGCGAATCGACGTGGAAGCGGACCCCCGAATAGAAGCCCAGGCCGATATCGTATTGCTCGCCGCGAAGATCGTGGATCTTGCACAGGCTGCGCATCAGGCCGGAGCGGGAGACGTCGCCGAGCGGCACCATGTCGATCGCGTAGAAATGGCGGTGGGCGCTCTGCGGGGCGCCGTGGGCGCAATGGTTGAGCGCCTCGTCGCGGAAGCCCGAGACGACCTCGACCGGGCCGATCACCGGCTCGACATGGTTGCGAACGAACTGGAGGGTGCGGGCGATGTGCGTCCACTCGGTCATCGGCGCGACCTCGAAGCGCGGGCCGTCGCACTGGCGCCACATGCTGGCGGTGCGGACCAGCTCCCAGGTCGGAACCACGTCCTCGACGTCGGCCGCCTCGAGATAGGATTTGAACGAAAGGACCTCGGCGCGGGCGCCGGGATCGCGGGCGAGCCAGGCGAGATAGTCCGCCTTGCCCTGGCCCTCGGGCAGCTCGTCGGCCGAAGCCGGGGTGGAAACCAAGGCGAAGAGCGCCGCCAGCGAGAGCGCCGCAAACCGGATTAATTTCAGCATATCAAATAGATAGGTCACGCCCGCCCGATTTCAAGCCTCTCCGAGGGTGCTAGCCCTCGAGGCCTTGCGAGTCGAGTCCGGAGGCGGCGGGGCGAGCGAGGGGAACGGCCGGCCGGCCGCCCCTCACCCGCCGGTCAGCAATTCTTGGCGCTCTGGCAATTGCCGTGGGCGTGGCCGCCGGTCGAGGAGGCGTTGCCGCTGCTCGACGCGCTGGTCGTGCTGGTCGAGCTCGTGGAACTGGTCGAGCTCGTCGCGCTGGTCGAGCTGGTGGTGCCGCTCGAGGTCGCGCTGGTGCTCGACGTGGTGCCGCTCGACGTCGCGCCGCTGGAGGTCGACGTGGTGCTGGTCGCCCCGCTCGACGTGGTCGTGCTGGTCGTCCCCCAGCTGCTCGAGCTGGTCGTGCTGGCGCTCGTCGTGCCGCTGCTCGTCGCGCTGGTCGAGCTCGTCGTGCCGCTGCTCGTCGCGCTGGTCGTGCTGGCGCTGGTCGCGCTGGTGCTCGGGTTGGTGGTCGGCGCCGCCTGGTTCAGCGACTGCACGTAAACGCGGCGGTTCTCGTGGAGGGTGATCGCCGGCGTCTTGAAGAAGATGAAGTTGAGCGGGACCTGGTAGGTGACCGCGATGTCCTCGTAATCGTTGCCGTTGCCGTCGGTGCCGTGGGTGATGGTCGGCGTGGTGAGCTTCGTCTGGTCGAGCTTGGTCAGCATCGAGGTGATCCGCGAGATGACCGTGCTGTCGTCCGGGCGGGGAAAGATCACCGCCGAGCGCGCGCCGGCCGCCACCGCATTGTGGAGATCGGCGTTGGCGAAGAACAGCATGCCGAGCTGGGTCAGCCCGATGATGAAGCCGAGCAGGGCCGGAGCCACCAGGGCGAACTCGACGGCGCCGGCGCCGTCCTCGTCGCGGCGGAGATTGCGGATCATGCTCATTGCACCCTCACCGCGCCGGTGGCGGTCATCTGCTTGGATTTCATGAAGAAGAAGCCGCTGAACGTCTTCACGATCTGGAGGTGGACGTAGCGCGCCGTGTCCTGGCCGGTCTGGCAGGTGCCGGTCCACGAGGCCTGCTTGACCCCGTCGCACATCAGCCATTTGGTGAGGGTCACCTGGCTGGTCGGCACGCCGGCCGCGGTCGCGGCCTCGGTCTGCAGGTAGGTGTAGTCGACGTCGGTCTTATTGTAGTCGGCCTGGGCCGGCTGAACCTGGAGCTGCTCCAGGCTTCGGGTCACCGCCTGCTGGATCTTGTAGCGCTCCGAAAGGCCCTCGCTGAGGTCGATCACCCCGCCGACCAGCAACGCGAGGACCGGCGCCATGATCCCGAACTCGATCAGGCTCGCGCCGCGATCGTCGCGGCGGAGGCGGACGAGGAGGGAGGCGAGGCGCTGTTTCATGGTCACGCGATCAGCTTGACGTAGGTGAGCTTGAAGCCGTTGGTCTGGCCGGCGGCGCTGCAGGTGTTGTTGAGCTGGGCGGTGCCTCGGAAGATCAGCTTCTGGCCGACCATCTGAAGACACTGGACGTTCATCCCGCTGTTGCCGGTGAACGTCATGTCGGTCGAGGGCATGTAGATGGCGCCGGTGAATTGCGAATTGGCGCCGCCGTTGATCTTGATGCCGACGTTGGCGGCGCGGCGGTCGCGGTAGATGATCAGGCCCTGGTAGGTGCCGCTGGTCGGCGCGGTCATCCTCAAATTGGCCTGCGAGTTCATCGTGAAGTTGCCGGCCTGGCCGTTGGTGCCGGTCATGATCAAAGTCGAGTTCAGGGCGGTGAAGTCGCCCTTGATGTCGACGTCGCCGCCGTTGACGTAGATCGTGCTGTTGTTCGGGAAGGTCACCGAGTCGCTCGGCTTGATGCTGACCGAGGTGAAGCAGAACGGCCCGCTGCCGGTGAAGGTGGTCGTTCCGCTGAGGTCGCCGCCCGGCGAGCAGGGGCTCGGCACGGTGGGATTGGGAACCCCTCCAAAGGGATCGGCCTGCGCCTGCGAATGGGGCTGGAGCTTGGTCGGAGCGACGAAATTGTTGCTCGTCCCGTCGAGCCCGCCGACCGCCATGATCGGTGACGCGGTGATGGTGGAATTGCCGCCGGCGGTGACGGCCTGGGTTCCGATCGAGTTCGCGGCCATGCCGCAGCCCAGGGTGACATCGGCCGTGCCGTTGACGTCGATGCCTGCGTCGGTGCCGTTGTAGAGCGACAACATGCAGAAATTGCCGGTCTGGACCAGGGCGGCCGTGGCGTCGCCGGTGATCGTGGTCGTCGAATGGGTGAACAGCGAGAAGAAGGGCAGCTTCTTCGCGGTGGTCAGCTGCACCCGGACGGTCTGCTGGTAGCCGCCGCTCGGGCCGACCACCACGGATTCCGCCTGGGTGAGGATCGGGAAGTAATTCTGGTCGAGGTCGTGGTGGACCGCGTCTTCCGGATCGACATTCTGCTCGAGCGCGTAGGCGCCGGCCATGGCGGCCGAATCGGCGGCGTGCTGGAGCTGGCGCTTCATCAGCGCCATCTGGATCGAATCGACCGCGAAGGCCGCCGACCCGAGGATCAGCGGAAGAGTCGCCGCGCCGATGATCAGCGCATTGCCCTTTTCGTTCCTGAGAAGGCCGATCAGCCGCTTCAGCGCCCGCATCCTGGTTCCTCGCCTGCTTATCGGAGCAGCTAGAGGGGGCCGGATTAGGCGGGCGCGGTTAAGGGCCGGTTCTGGCGACTGGTTACCGGCGCGTTACCCATGAAAGGGATTGGAGAAGTCGCCTTTTGCCTTCTTCCCCCTTCGAAGGGTGCAGAACGAAAAGGGCTCCGGCATCGCTGCCGGAGCCCTTTCCTTCGCCTGGCCGTGTCCGCTTAGAAATTGACGGACATGCGGCCGTAGAGGAAGCGGCCGTTGAAGCCGAACGGCGAGAAGATCGAATAAGGGATATATTCCTGGTTGGCCGGATAGACCCCGCCGATCGAGGCCGGGCGCGGGCCGAACGGCGAGCGGTCCGGATAGACGTCGAACAGATTGTTCGCGCCGATCGCGAACTCGGCCCGGTCGCCCGCCTTCCAGCGCAGCTCGAAATCGGTGATCCACTTCGAGCTGAGGAAGATGTCGTCCGGACCGTAGGCGGTGAGGCTGGTCGGGTCGGAGATCGGCGCCGCCGCGCCCGGCGAGACGACCTTGCCGTAGCGGGTGGTGCGGGCGGTGATCCCGAAATTGCCGATGTCGCCGTCGGCGCTGAACACGATCTTGTCGCGCGGCTGGCCGTCGGTGAAGCGGATCCCCTCGACGCGGCCGAACAGGACGAGGCCGGGGATGGTGGCGAGCGGCCCCAATGCGTTCAGGCGCCGGTCGATCTTGGTCTTGTTGTAATTATAGGCCGCGGTCAGCGTCCACCGGCCCATGTCGCCGGCGCGGAAATTGTAGGCCGCGACGACGTCGACGCCGTGGGTGGTGGTGTCGAGGCCGTTGATGAAGAAGCGGGTGGCGCCGACGCTGTTGAAGCCGTTGGCGTCGAGCACCGCCTTGACCGCCGCGTTCTGGGCCGCGGTGCCGCTGCCGGCCGCGCCGAGATTCTCGGTGAGGACGATTCGGTCCTTGATCTTGATCGAGTAGAAATCGGCGGTGAAGGTGAGGCCGCGCAGCGGATTGGCGGTCGCTCCGAGGCTGAGGTTGACCGACTTCTCGGGCTTGAGCGGCTTCGAGCCGAGCGCCTGGGCGACCGGGCTGCTCACCGCCACCGTCGAGATGTCGACCGGAACGCCGGCGATGAAGTTGGTCGAGGTGGTGGTGAAATATTGCTGCTGCAGCGACGGGGCGCGGAAGCCGTTCGAGATCGAGCCGCGGAGCGCGAAGCCCTTGACCAGCTCATAGCGCGCCGCGAACTTGCCGTTCCACGTCGCGCCGAAGTCCGAGAAATGCTCGTAGCGGCCGGCGATGGTCGTGGTCAGGCCCTCGATCGGATCGGTATCGAGCTCGGCATAAGCCGCATAGCTGTGCCGGTTGACGTCGGTCGCCGCATTGGCCGGGATGCCCGGGAAGCCCTGCGCTCCGGCGCCCGCGGCGCGACCCGGGAAGCTGCACACGCCGGTGCCGGCGTTGAACACGCCCTGCTGGGTCGCGCAATTGGCGGCGGTGGTGGTGAAGGACGGCCGGAAGAGCGGGCCGATCGCGTAGGACTGGAGCTCGCCCGGACGGATCTTGAAATCCTCCTCGCGATATTCGGCGCCGAACGCCACCGACAGCGGCTTGGCGAAGCCGACCTGATATTCCTTGGCGAGATCGAGGTTGGCGACGGTCTGGCCGTAGCGCAGCCCGCCCGCGTCGAACGAGGTCTGGCTGGCGGTGCCGAACGAGGTGTTGAGCGTGTTGTTGACCTGATAGTCGAAGCTGTTGTGGCCGCGGCCGATCGACAAATCGGTCTTCCAGCCGCCGAGGTCGCCGCGCACGCCCACCGTTCCGGAATAATCCTTCAGCGTCGTGTCGATCAGCGGCAGGAAGCCGTTCGGGGTCAGCGGCACGAAGTTGGCGGCGTTCGGCGTGGTGTTGGGCGCGATCGCGCCGAAGTCGCGGTTGGCCGAATTGTTCTGCTGGCGGTAATTGGCGGCGCTGTCGGAGAAGCGGTGGCCGTAGGAGCCGAACGCGTAGAGCTCCCAGCCGGCGCCGAACTCGAAGCCTGAGTTGACGAAGAAATTATAGTCGCGGGTCTTGGGATCGCCGAAGCGGAACTCGAGCCGGTTGAACGTCGCCTCGCGCGGGTCGAAGGCGGCGGTCGGGCGGTTGTAGTTGGGGCGAAGGTCGTAGCCGGCGCGGTTGGTCTGCTCGCGATAGCGATATTCGGCCGTCGCGTTGATGAAGCCGTGCGGGCCCAGCGGGATTCCGAAATTGGCGCCGGCCGTCACCTGGGTGCCGTCGTGCGCCTTGCGGTCGCCGTCGGTGTTGGCGAGCAGATAGCGGTTGTCGGCGGGGTCGAGCTGCGGCTGGCCGGCGGCGGTCAGCTGAAGGCCGGTGACGTTGGCGACGTTGTCGATCGTGGTGATGTACTTGCCGTAGGTGACGCTGGCGCGGCCGCCGTGGCTGGAGGTCTTGAGCTGGATGTTGATCACGCCGGCGATCGCGTCGGAGCCGTATTGCGACGAGGCGCCGTCGCGAAGCACCTCGATGCGGCTGATCGCGAGGCCCGGGATCAGGTTCAAATCGACGGCGGCGCTGCCGCGGCCGACCGTGCCGTTGATGTTGAGCAGCGAGGAGACGTGGCGGCGCTTGCCGTTGACCAGCACCAGGGTCTGGTCCGGGCTGAGGCCGCGCAGCGTCGCCGGGCGGAGCGCGTCGGAGCCGTCGGCGATCGACGGCTGCGGGAAGTTGAACGAGGGGACCAGCGAGTTGAGGATCCGGTTGGTCTCGGTCTGACCGGTGTTGGTGATCGCGTCGGAGCCGATCACGTCGACCGGCACCGGGCTGTCGGCGACGGTGCGATCGGTCCGGCGGGTGCCGGTGACGACGATGGCGGCCTGGTTGTCGATGCCCTGGTTGGCCTCGGCATTGGGGTTGCCGGCCTGGCTCTCGGCGGTCGGTCCCGGCGGCGGCCCGCTCTGCGCGAAGGCCGGGGCGGCGGCGAGAGCGAGGGTCGAAAGCGAGGTGAGGAGCGCGGCGCGCGTCAGGCTGGTCATGGCGTCTTCCCGAGAAAAAGGCAGCCCCCCGGCTGCGGTTGGGGGAAATCTAGGCCATTTTCCGCCGGGGACGCAGCGGTTTTTGCTGCGCTGCAAAAATTGTGACGCCGCTGTAACCCAAGCGCCACAATCGCTTGGCGCGCCGCCGGGCAGCCGCTAGGGCGCCTTCATGAGCAATCCGATCGTCGTCGAGCTTCCCCACAGCCTCGGCGCCGCCGAGGCCCGGCGGCGGATCGAGGCGAACATGGGCCGCCTCGGCCAGCAGATACCGGGCGGCGCCCAGGTCGACAGCCGCTGGACCGGCAACCGCCTCGCGATGCGCGTCCAGGCGATGGGACAGGACATCAAGGCCAATATCGACGTCAACGAGGCGAACGTCCGCCTCGAGGTGGTCCTGCCGCCGGCCCTCTCCTTCTTCGGCCAGACCATCGCCGCCCTCCTCCGCAAGAAGGGCGCCGCGATCCTGGAGGACAAGCGGAGCTGATCCCCCTCCCTGGAAGGGAGGGGCTAGGGGTGGGTAGTCGAGCGAAGCGAGACTTTCATCTGACCCGGAGTTTCGGCGCCTTCGGCGGACCCACCCCCTACCCCTCCCTTCCAGGGAGGGGCGTTACTTCCGCTTCTTCCAGGGCTTTTGCGGCTTGTCGCTTCGGGTCAGAGACTGGATCGGGCAGCGTTCGCGCCCCACGATCAGCTGGCTGAAGCGGTCGAAGGACGAGCTTCCGTTCGTGTCGATGCCGATCCCGAACGCCCAGCCGAGGCCGTAGCAGGGCCCGTAGAGCTGCGCCCGGTACCATTGATTGTGCCGGTCCTCGAGATAGACGACGTCGTCGCTCCACGCCTGGAAGCTTCGGATCCCGCCGAAATCGGCGAACGGGATCCGTACCTCCTCCGCGGCCGGCGGCTTCGGCGGATCGGCAAGCGCCGGGGCGGCAACAAGGGCGGCGAGGAGGGGTAGAAGGGCGCGGTTCATCGCCCGCCGTTAGCACGGGCCGGCTGAACCCGCGATGACGCTCCCTTTCCCCTCTCCCAGG
>JAXDPA010000026.1:0-17340 GCA_034668685.1 Sphingomonadales bacterium
CGGGGGGGGTGGGGGGGGGGGGGGGGGGGCCTCGAGCCTATCCGATAAGGCCGCGACCCCTCACCCCTACCCCTCTCCCAAGGGAGAGGGGATTGCGACCTTGGCCGCTCCTCCCTAGCTTCCGCCCCCTTCTACGGAGGGAGTTTCCGAATGCGCCTTCGCCTAGGGCTGATCGCCGCCGCCGTCGCTTTCGCCCCACCCGCTTTGGCCGACGTCGAGAAGCCCGCCGCCCTCGTCGCGGACGGCATTCCGGCGGTGCCGGACCGCCTGGCCGAGCAGACCCGGCCCTACATGGAATTCCGGACCGCGGCGCTTCAGGGGTGGAACCCGCGGACGCACGGGATCGCCATCACCACCCGCTTCGCCAATACCGCCCAGGTCCACGAAGTGGCGCGGCCGATGGGCATGCGCCGGCAGATCACCTTCGAGGCCGACCCGATCGCGGCGGCGAGCTATTCCCGCGGCAAGGGCGACGTGATGGTCGTCCAGAAGGACGTCGGCGGAAGCGAGTTCTGGCAGCTCTATCGGCTGGACAAGGGGCGGCTCGTCCTCCTGACCGACGGCAAGAGCCGCAACGAGATGAACGCCTGGAGCCACGACGGCCGCTGGCTCGCCTACACGTCCACCCGTCGCAACGGCACGGATTCGGACCTCTACATCGTCGACCCGCGCGACAGATCGACCGACCGGCGGCTCGCCGAGGTGAAGGGCGGCGGCTGGTCCCTGCTCGATTTCGCGCCCGACGGGCGGAGCGGGATCGTCTCCAACTCCATCTCGGTCAATAAGAGCGATCTCTACCGGATCGACATCGCGACCGGGCGGATGACCCCGATCGGCGACCACAGCAAGCAGATCGCTTATGGCGGCGCCCAGTTCGCCCCGGACGGCACTTTGTGGGTGACGTCCGACGAGGGCTCCGACTTCCAGCGCCTCGGCCGCCTCGACCCCGCGACGGGCCGCTTTACCCCAGTGGCGAAGGAGGCGAAGTGGGACGTCGAGAGCTTCGACGTCTCCGACGACGGCCGGTTCATCGCCTATGTCGTCAACGAAGCGGGGGCGAGCCGGCTGAAGCTGCTCGATCCGCGCACCGGGCGAAGCCGCGTCGTGACCGCGCTTCCGGCCGGCACCGTCGGCGGGATCGACGTGGCGCCGTGGGGCGAGATCGGACTGGCCCTCGCCTCGGCCAAGGCGGCGTCGGACGTCTATTCGGTGAACCCGGCGACCCTCGCCGTCACCCGCTGGACCGAGAGCGAGACCGGCGGTCTCGACCCCAAAGCCAATGTCGAGCCGGAGCTGGTCGAGGTGACGAGCTTCGACGGCGAGCGCGTCTCCGGCTTCCTCTACCGGCCCGATCCGGCGAAATTCCCCGGGCGGCGCCCGCTGCTGATCAACATCCACGGCGGCCCGGAAGGTCAGTCGCGCCCCGGCTTCCTGGGGCGCAACAATTATTATCTGAACGAGCTCGGAGTCGCGATCTTCTACCCGAACGTGCGGGGTTCGACGGGGTACGGGAAGAGGTTCGTCAGCCTCGATAATGGCCCCGATCTACGGGAGAACAGCGTCAAGGATGTCGGCGCCTTTCTCGTCCGCCTGAAGCAGGATCCGCGCATCGACCCCTCGCGGATCGGAGTTACCGGCGGCAGCTACGGCGGCTACATGTGCTACGCGACCGCGATCCGCTACGGCGACCAGCTGCGCGGCGCCAATTGCGTCGTCGCCATCTCCAACTGGGTCACCTTCCTCGAGAACACCCAATCCTATCGCCGCGATCTCAGGCGTGTGGAGTATGGCGACGAGCGGGATCCGATCCAGCGCGCCAAGCTGCTCGCCATCTCGCCGCTCACCCACGTCAAGGATTTGCGCGTGCCCTTGTTCGTCGTGACCGGCGGCAACGACCCGCGCGTGCCGCCGTCGGAGGCCGAGCAGATCGTCAGGGCGGTGCGGGCGAACGGCGGCGAGGCCTGGCACCTGCTCGGCAAGGACGAAGGCCACGGCTTCGCCAGGAAGGCCAACCAGGATTACCAATTCTGGGCCAGCCTGCTCTTCTGGCAAAGGAATCTGCTCGGCGGCCGCTGACTCGTCACCCGGACTTGATCCGGGGTCCACCTTCTTTTCTCACGAAGGCGTGAAGGCAGGTGGATGCCGGATCAAGTCCGGCATGACGGCTAGGCGGGACTAGCGGCCCAGTTTCGCCGCCAGCCATTCCTCGATGGCGCGATAGGCGGAGCGGCCGCGGGGCGGGTCGTCGCCGAGGCCGGTTGCGAAATAGGCGATGCCGCGGCCGTTGGCGCGGTCGATCCACAGGCCGGAGCGAAGCCCGTAGGCGTCGCCGGCATGGCCGATGCGCGGGCGGCCGTCGCCGAACGGGTCGTCGCTAGGGGGGCACTGCGCGAGGATCTGGGTGGCGAGGCCGTAGCCGCAGTAGAAGCCCTGCTCGGTCTCGCCGTTCGACCCGTCGGAGCGCCAGTGGAGACGGCGCATCTCCGCGAGGCTCTCCGGCTTCAGGAAGACCGTGCCGTCCGGCAGGCGGCCGTCGCGCAGCAGCATCGCGCCGACCCTGGCCATGTCGCGGATCGAGATCCGGAGCCCGCCCTGCGGCGAGAACAGCGCGCCGTTGATGCCGAGCGGCACAGCTTCCCAGGCGCAGCTTCCGTCGGCGGCGGCGACGACCGGGCAGGCGGGTCGGCGGCCCTGGAGACCGTCCTTCACCGGCTTGCCGTCGGGCGCATAGAGCACCACCGCGCGCGCCACCGTCGAATCCGAGCAGGTCGTCCAGTTGAAGCAGGCGTCAAGCCCGAGCGGGGTCAGCACGAGGCGCTGCATCAGCCGGTCGAACCGCTCGCCCGTCGCCCGCTCCATGACCGTCGCGATCACCGGGAAGTTCAGGTTCGTGTAGTGGAAGAAGGTGCCCGGCGCGTGCGCGGCCTCCCAGGCCTTGGGATCCGCGACCGCCCGCTCGACCGTCGTGTCGACCGGCAGCGCATAGTCGATGCCGTCGGTGAGGCTCGAGCGGTGCGAGAGGAGCAGGCGGAGCGTGATCGCGGCGTCGGGAAAGCTCGGATTGCGCAGCCGCCAGCCGAGATAGTCGGAGACGTCGCGGTCCAGGTCGAGCTTGCCCTGCTCGACCAGGCGCATGACGCCGAGCGCGACGTGGAGCTTGGTGATCGAAGCGATGCGCACCGGGTCGTCGATGGTGAGCGCACGGCCGCTGGCGCGGTCGGCGAGGCCGGAGGTGCCGGAACGCTCTATGCCGCGGGTGTCGAACGTCGCCCAGGCGTAATTGCCCGCCGCCGGCGGGGCGGTGCGCGTCACGGTGGCGCAGCCGGGGAGCAGCAGGGTCCAAAGGACGAGGAGTCGTTTCATCTCCGGTCTTCCAGCAGATGGGCGATGATTTCCTCCGCCGCTTCCTGTGCCGTCAGCCGCGTCGTGTCGATGCGGATCTCGGCCCGCTCGGGCGGCTCGTAGGGTGAGCCGATGCCGGTGAAATTGGGGATGAGGCCGTCGCGGGCCTTGGCGTAGAGGCCCTTGGGATCGCGCCGCTCCGCTTCCTCGAGCGGAACGTCGACATAGATCTCGACGAACTCGCCTTCGCCCAGCATCTCGCGGACCATCCGGCGCTCGGCGCGGAACGGACTGATGAAGGCGGCGAGGACGATGAGGCCCGCGTCGAGCATCAGCTTCGCGGTCTCGCCGACGCGGCGGATGTTCTCGGCCCGGTCGGCCTCGGAGAAGCCGAGATCGCGATTGAGGCCAAGGCGGACATTGTCGCCGTCGAGCAGGAAGGTGTGGCGTCCGAGCTCGTGCAGGCGCGCATCGACGAGATTGGCGATGGTCGACTTGCCGGCACCGGACAGGCCGGTGAACCAGAGCAGGCGGGGGCGCTGGCCCTTGATCGCCGCGCGCGCCTCTCGAGTCACTTCGAGTATCTGCGCGTGGATGTTCTGGGAACGGCGCAGAGCGTAGCGGATCAGGCCGGCGCCGACCGTGTCGCTGGTCACCCGGTCGATCAGGATGAAACCGCCGAGGTCGCGATTCTCCGCATAGGGCGCGAAGACGAGCGGCCTGTCCGTCCAGAGGTCGGCGACTCCGATCCCGTTGAGGCCGAGCGTGCGGACGGCCGCATGCTCGAAGCTGTCGACGTCGATCTCGTATTTGGGCGGCTGGATCGTCGCCAGCGCGCTCTGCGTCCCGAGCTTCAGCGCATATTGGCGGCCGGCGACCAGCTCCTCCTCCGCCATCCAGACGATCGTCGCTTCGAACTGGTCGGCGACCTCCGGCAGCGGCTCGGCCGCGATCATGTCGCCGCGGGAGCAGTCGACCTCGCGGTCGAAGGTCAGGGTTACGGACTGCCCGGCGGCCACCTCCTGGACATCCTCGGAGCCGACGAGGATGCGCTCGACCCGCGCCACCGTCGCCGCCGGCATCACCCGTACCGTGTCACCCACGCCGACCCGTCCGGCCGCCGCCATGCCCGCGAAGCCGCGGAAATCCTGGTCCGGACGGCTCACCCACTGGACCGGCAGCCGAAACGGCTCGCCTGCCCAGCGCGCCTCCTCCGGCTCGATCGTCTCCAGCAGCTCGAGCAGAGTGGGGCCGGAAAACCAGGGCGTATTCGGCGAGCGGTGCGTGAAATTGTCGCCGGTGAGCGCGGAGACGGGCACGGGGATGATCTGCCCGGCCCGCTCGCGCAAGTCCGCCAGGGCCTCGACCACGGGGATGAAGTCCCGGAAGATCCGCTCGAAGACCGCCTCGTCGTAGCCGACGAGATCCATCTTGTTGATCGCGAGGATGATGTTGGTGACCCCAAGCAGGCCGCAAAGATAGGCATGGCGCCGGGTCTGGGTCAGCACGCCCTTGCGGGCGTCGACCAGCAGGATTGCGGCGTCGGCCGTCGAGGCGCCGGTGACGAGGTTCCTGGTATATTGCTCGTGTCCCGGCGTGTCGGCGACGATGAACTTGCGCTTGTCGGTCGCGAAATAGCGGTAGGCGACGTCGATGGTGATGCCCTGCTCGCGCTCCGCCTCGAGCCCGTCGACCAGGCGCGAAAGATCGCCGTCGCACTGGGCCAGCTCGTCCTCGAAGGCCGACCCGGTCTCGTAGAGCAATCGGCCGAGCAGGCTCGACTTGCCGTCGTCGACCGACCCGCAGGTAACGAGGCGGAGCAGGGTTTTCTCGGAGCCGGTGGCCATCAGAATCCCACCGTCACCCCAGCGAAGGCCGGGGTCCATGCTGAATCCATGCGGTGCTGTGAGCCAGCTTGGATGCCAGCCTTCGCTGGCATGACGAATGGGGGCCGCATCAGAAATAGCCCTCGCGCTTCTTGCGCTCCATCGAGGCGGCCCCGTCGCGGTCGATCAGCCGGCCCTGCCGCTCGGAGAGGCGGCTGGCGGCCATCTCGGCGAGGATGTCGCCGACGGTCGCCGCCCGGCTCTCGACAGCGCCCGACAGCGGGTAGCAGCCGAGGGTGCGGAAGCGGACCATGCGTTCCCTCACCTCCTCGCCCGGCCGCGGCACGAGCCGCTCGTCGGCGAGGGCGAGGATGGTGCCGTCGCGCACGATCGTCCGCCGCGGCGCCGCGAAATAGAGCGAGGAGACCTCGATCCCCTCGGCCTCGACGTAGGACCAGACGTCCGCTTCGGTCCAGTTGGAGAGGGGAAAGACGCGGAAGCTTTCGCCCTTGGCCCTGCGCGCATTGTAGAGCCGCCACAATTCGGGTCGCTGTCGCTTGGGGTCCCAGCGCTGGCCGGCCGCGCGGAACGAGAAGATCCGCTCCTTGGCCCGAACGCGCTCCTCGTCGCGCCGAGCGCCGCCGATCGCGACGTCGAAGCGGCCCTGCTCGAGCGCCTGCTTCAGTCCGTCCGTCTTCCACATCTGTGTGTGGAGCGCCGATCCGTGGTCGATCGGGTTGATCCCCTGCGCCTCCGCCTCGGGGTTGCGGTGGACGATCAGCTTCATCCCCGCCGCCGCGGCGGCCCGGTCGCGAAGCGCGTACATCTCCGGAAACTTCCAGGTCGTGTCGACGTGGAGCAGCGGGAAGGGCGGCCGCGCCGGGGCGAAGGCCTTGACGGCGAGGTGGAGCAGCACCGAGCTGTCCTTGCCCGCCGAATAGAGCATCACCGGCCGCTCCGCCTCGGCAGCCGCCTCGCGAAGGATGTGGATCGCCTCGGCCTCGAGCCGCTGGAGGTGGGTAAGCGTCATCGCGGCCCGCTTCTAGAGGGGCCGCCGCCGCGGTTGCAACTTCCCCGCCGCGCCGCCATGTCGCGCTCCATGAACCAGCCGCCCCTCCGCGCCGCGATCGTCCCGGTGACGCCCTTGCAGCAGAACAGCTGCCTGATCTGGTGCACCGCGACGATGAAGGGCGCCTTCACCGATCCGGGCGGCGACCTCGACCGGCTGAAGGCGGCGGCGCGCGAGCACGGCGTGACCGTCGAGAAGATCCTGCTCACCCACGGCCATATCGACCATTGCGGATCGGCGAAGATACTCGCGGAAACTCTGGCGGTGCCGATCGAGGGGCCGCACGAGGCAGATCGCTTCTGGATCGCGCGGCTGGAGGATGACGGGCGCAATTACGGGATCACCGGGAAGGTCTTCGAATCGGACCGCTGGCTTGTGAACGGCGACCAGGTGACGGTGGGCGAGCTAGTGCTCGACGTCTATCACTGCCCCGGCCACACGCCGGGCCACGTCGTCTTCCACCACCCGCCGTCCAAATTCGCCATTGTCGGCGACGTGCTGTTCCGCGGCTCGATCGGACGGACCGACTTCCCGATGGGCAACCACCAGGATCTGATCGACGCGATCACGACGCGGCTCTGGCCGCTCGGCGGCGACACCGCCTTCGTTCCCGGCCACGGGCCGATGAGCACCTTCGGCCAGGAACGCCAGACCAACCCGTTCGTCGCCGACCGGGTGCTAGCCGGCGCCGCAGCCGGCCAGGTCTGACCAGCCGAAGAAGCGCACCGCATTGTTGAACAGGATGTCGCGGCGCTGCTCCGGCGTCAGGTAATCCGCCTCGCGATAGGCCTCGAGCGCCTCCCCGATCGCCTCGGGCCACACCATCTGGTCGGAGCCGAACATGATGCGCTTGCCGAAGCCTTCGTCGACCAGCCGCTTCAGATAGGCATGGAAGGCCTGGCGGTTCTCGTACCAGTGGATGGCGCCGAGATCGACATAGACGCCCGGATAGGAATTGAGCAGCGCCTGGATTTCGTCGGCGAACGGCCAGCCGGCGTGCATGATGAACAGCTTGAGCCGGGGGTGGCGGACCAACACCTCCTCGATCAGCAGTGGGCGGCCGAGCGCCGCGCGATGGGCGGGCGCCCCCTGCTGCGTGATCAGCGCCGGTCCGCTGCCCATATGGTAGCCGACCGGGATCTGAAGCTGCTCGGCGAGCGCCCAGAAGGGCTCCATGCGCGGATCGTCGGGCGCGACTCCGGCATATTGCGGCGCGATCTCGCCGAGCAGGGCCAGCTTTCCCGCCGCCGCGAGGGCGCGCATCTCGGCGAGATCCTGGCTGGTGGGCACTCCGTCCCGGCCGAAGCCGAGCAGGACCCGGCCGTCGCTCTCCGCGACCATTTTCTCGGCCGGTGACGTCAGTCCCTCCGAGCTGGCGATTCCCCGGACGATGCCGAGCCTGGCCAGTTCCGAGACCGTCAAGCGGCGGTGGGAAGCTCCGTCGGTGGCGGCGCTCGGCTCGCCCGTGCGCGGGTTGGGCGCGCGGCGGACGAAGCGGATGTCGCCCTCATAGGCGTGGAGGTGGACGTCGATCACCGGCTCGGCGACGCCGCGGCAAATCGCGGACGGCGCCACCGCGGCGAGCGCCGCGGCGAGCAGCTCAAGCATGGTCCGTCGCGACGGCCGCGTAATTCACCGGTCCGGCCTTCGGAAGGTGGGAATAAGCAAGGAAGAGCGCGTGGAGCGCGAGGCCGACAAGGATGATCGCGGTCGCGATCATTCCGATCATGCGCAAACGCAGCCTGTCGGGGCTCGGGCGGCTCATCCCGAGGCCGTGTGCGATCCGCGCCAGGATATAGAGCGAAGCGACGACCCACAGCCACAGATGCGGCCCCACGGCGAGCTCCGTCAGGCCGAGGAGGATGAGGAAGAAGGGGGTGTTCTCGACGTAATTGGCCTGCGCCCGCATCCGGGCGATCAAAGCCTGGTTGCCGCCGTCGCCGATCGAGATCCGGTAGCCCCTGCGCAGCTGGCTGACGCGCATGCCGAGCCATATGTTGAGCAGGGTGGCGGCCGCCGTGATGGTGAGCGTGATCGGCAGAATCATGGCGCGGCCTCCCCTGACGGGAGCAAGAGTCGCATGCCGGCCCTGTGCTTGCAACAGCGGGGAAAGTCGCTATAGGCCGGGCCGCTCGAAGCGAGCCTTCCGGCCGCCATGGCCCGCGGCCGACCCGCCGTTGACCTTTGGCACCGTGCTCGCCACATGCGAACCCTAGCTTATTGGAACAGGTGCCAGGATGGCTGTCCCCAAGAGAAAAACATCGCCGTCGAAGCGCAACATGCGCCGCAGCCATCACGCGCTGAAGCCGGTCAACTACCAGGAATGCCCGAATTGCGGCGAGCTCAGGCTTCCGCACAACCTCTGTGCCGCGTGCGGCCATTATAACGGACGTGAAATCCGGCCCGTCGAGGCGTAAGACCGGGGCCGGGCGGCATAAGGAGAATCGATAAGTGGGCAGCGGGCCGCGTATCGCCATCGACGCGATGGGTGGCGACCACGGGCCCGCGACCATGGTTGCCGGCGCCGAGCTTGCCTATCAGCGGCGCGACGATCTCTCCTTCCTGCTGTTCGGCGACGCCGCGGCGATCGCGCCCGAGCTCGCCGTTCGTCCGGCTCTGAGGGCCGTCACCGAGATCGTTCACTGCGCGGAGACGATCAGCGCGGACGACCGGCCGAGCCAGGCGATCCGCCGCGCCAAGACCACCTCGATGGGCCAGATGATCGCGGCCGTGAAGGAGGGCGCCGCCCAGGCCGCCGTGTCCGGCGGCAATACGGGCGCTCTGATGGCGATGTCGAAGCTGGCGCTCCGCACCATGCCGGGCATCGATCGGCCCGCTCTCGCCGCCTTGCTGCCGACGCTCGGCGCCAACGACCTCGTCATGCTCGATCTCGGCGCCAACACCGAATCGGACGCGCGCAACCTCGTCCAGTTCGCGGTGATGGGCGCGGCCTATGCCCGGGTGATCCTCGATCTCGAGCGGCCGCGCGTGCAGCTGCTCAACATCGGCACCGAGGAGATGAAGGGCACCGACGAATTGAAGGACGCCGCCGCCGTGCTCCGCGAGGCCGACTATCTCGGCCTCAGCTTCGACGGCTTCATCGAGGGCGACAAATTGTCGCGCGGCGACGTCGATGTGGTGGTGACCGACGGCTTTTCCGGCAACATCGCCCTGAAGTCGCTCGAGGGCACCGCGCGCTTCGTCACCGACCTCCTTCGCCGGGCCTTCACCAGCTCGGTGCGCTCGAAGATCGGCTTCCTCATCTCACGGCCCGCCACCGAGCTGCTCCGGCACCATCTCGATCCCAACAACCATAACGGCGCGGTCTTCCTCGGCCTCAACGGCCTCATCGTGAAGAGCCACGGCAGCGCCACCGACAAGGGCGTCGCCAACGCCATCAGGGTGGCGGCGCGGATGGTCCGCGAGGACCTCACCCGCAAGATCATCGAGGATCTCGACCGGGTCGCCGCCCACCGCACCCAGGCCGCCGCGCAATGAGGCGCTCCGTCATCGTCGGCACCGGCTCGGCGCTGCCGCCCCGCCGGGTGACCAACGCCGAGCTGGCGCTCAAGGTCGAGACCAGCCACGAATGGATCGTCGAGCGCACCGGGATCGAAGCGCGGCACATCGCCGGCGACGGCGAGACCACCGCCACGCTTGCCACCGAAGCGGCGAAGAAGGCGCTCGAGGCTGCCGGCGTGCCGGCCTCGAAGGTCGGTCTGATCGTCCTCGCGACCGCGACTCCCGACCAGACCTTTCCGGCCTCGGCCACCCGAGTCCAGACCGCTCTGGGCATCGACGATTGCATCGCCTTCGACGTCGCGGCGGTCTGCACCGGCTTCCTCTACGCCCTCTCGGTCGCCGACAATATGGTGAAGGGCGGCATGGCGGATCATGCGCTCGTCATCGGCTCGGAGACGTTCAGCCGGATCCTGGACTGGGAGGATCGGGCGACCTGCGTCCTGTTCGGCGACGGCGCCGGCGCCGTCCTGCTCGAGGCGCAGGAGGGGGAGGAGAAGGGCATTCTCGCCACTCGGCTGCACGCGGACGGCCGCCACAACGATTTGCTCTACGTCGACGGCGGAGTCTCGACGACCGGAACCGTCGGCAAGCTTCGCATGAAGGGCAAGGAGGTGTTCCGCCACGCCGTGGTCAACCTCGCGGACGTGCTGAACGAGGTGCTGACCGCCTCCGGCCATGAAGCGGCCGAGGTCGACTGGGTGGTTCCGCACCAGGCCAACAAGCGAATCCTCGACGCGACGGCGAAGAAGCTCGGGCTCGATCCCGCGCGAGTTGTCGTCACCGTCGACCAGCATGCCAACACCTCGGCCGCCTCTGTGCCGCTGGCGCTGGACACCGCCGTCAAGGACGGGCGCATCAAGCGCGGCGACCTGCTCGTGCTCGAAGCGATGGGCGGCGGCTTCACCTGGGGCGCGGCGGTGGTCCGCTATTAGGGGCCCGGTCCGGACCCCGAGGCGTCCCACCGCAGACGCGGTTTGCACAGGAAGCCAAGCTCGACTATGGTTTAGCCTTGAAGTCTCGGGGGAGGGAAGACGAGATGGCCGACGCAGGAACGATCAGGCGGGTCGACGCCGGTACACTGACACGGGCGGACCTCGCCGACGTCGTCCATCGCGAGATCGGCCTGTCGCGCGCCGAATCGGCGGGGATCGTCGAGCGGATCCTCCATCATATGTGCGCGGCCCTGTCGGACGGCCACAATGTGAAGATCTCCGGCTTCGGCAGCTTCATCCTCAGGGACAAGGGCGAGCGGGTCGGCCGCAACCCCAAGACCGGCGTCGAAGTGCCGATTGCGCCGCGCCGAGTGCTCACCTTCCGCGCCAGTCAGATCATGCGCGAGCGGATCGCCAAGGGCGGCTGAGGCCGGCCATGGCGGACGCATCCGGCAAGAGCGAACAGGCGTTCCGAACGATCGGGGAGCTGGCCAGCGACCTCGGCGTTCCGCAGCATATCCTGCGCTATTGGGAGACGCGCTTCCCCCAGCTGAAGCCGCTGCAGCGGGCGGGCAACCGCCGCTATTACCGCGCCGCCGACGTCCAGCTCGCCCATCGCATCCACCGCCTGCTCAACCAGGACGGCTATACGATCCGCGGAGTCCAGCAACTCCTCCAGAGCGGCGGCGCCGAGCCCCGCGAGGCCCAGGGTGGGGCCGAGGCCACTCCTCCGGCGGCCGCCAACGAATCCGGCGCCGTCCCCGTCGAGGCGCTTCGCGCGATCCGGCAGACTTTAGTCGAGGCGCTGGAGGCGACCGCCGCCTGAGCGGCCGCCTCCGCCGGACCTACTGCTTCAGCGCCTTGTAGCTCCAGGTCGTTCCCTGCACCCGGTCGACGACTCCGACGTGCATCGCCTTGCCGCCCGCAAGCGCGGTCATGGTGATTATCTGCACGACTTTCCCGCCTCGCGTGTCGGTCTCGACATAAGTCGAGGCATTGGTGCGCTTCACCGCGGCCATCGTGTGCGCCGGATCGCCGTTCACCGGGACCGCCGGTCCGCCCAGCCGCGCGGCGTATGAAATCCCGGTCGGCGTCGACATGTGGACGATATTGCCTTCCGTCCGCATCGCGACGATGAGGCCGGCGTCGGTCATGTCGCCCATGCTGGTGTTGCGCCAGGATCCGGAAAGGGCGTGAGCGCCGGGGATCGGACGGCCGATCCGCTCCTCAGTGCCGCTGCCGGTGACGATCTTGCCGTTGGGGCTGCTGGTGTCGCGGAAGGTGTAGGTCATGGTGCGGCCGTCGGCGGAGACGGTGTCGGTCGCCTCGCCCATCGCCTTGCCGCCCTTGCGCTGGGCGAAAGTGACCGTGCGCGCGTTTACGATCTTGACCGCCTGCTCGTCATAATAAGGGTGGCCGGTGACCCGGTGGAAGGCGCCGTCGGCCTTGACGGTGACGGGTGGCACGCAGGACCGGCAAGTGTAGGTACCGCCCTTGATCTCATAGACGTCCGGCTTGCTCGGCCATTTGACCGAGGCGAGATCGGCCTTCCAGGTACCGTCGAGCGGGCTCGCCGCGAGGGCCGGGCCGGCGGCGAAGGCCGAGACGAGCAGGGCCGTGATCAGTCTGTGCATGGATGTTTCCTCCCCAACAGATTCGGGATTTTCTGAAGCGGGATACGGGCCGCGAGGGCGGCTCTTGTTGCCGCTACGCAACGATCGGAGTCAAGCAGCCTCAGTCCTCCGGGCCGAGCTCCGGATCGAGGTCGCGCGGACGGATGAAGCGCCTCAGCTCGCCGGCGCCGGCGCGGACCTCGGTCCAGCTTGCGACCGGCAGCACGATCTCCGCGAGGGTGGCGGTCGGATATTTCAGCTCGACCTCCGATCGCAGCGGTCCCGCGCCGGCCAGGATCAGAGCCAGGCTCTCGAGCCCGGGATTGTGGCCGACGAGGAGCAACCGCTTGGCATCGCGAGGCGCCTCGTGGACGATCTCCAGAAGCGTCTGCGGGGAAGCCAGATAGAGGCGCTCGTCATAATCCGCCGGAAGCGGGCCGAATTCGGCGGCGACTTCCGCGATCGTTTCGACTACCCGCCGCGCCGGAGAGGCGAGGATTCGGTCGAAGCCGAGGCCGAGGCGGTGCATCTCCCGTGCCACCGTCCGCGCGGCTCGGCGGCCGCGGGGATTGAGCGGACGGTCGAAGTCCCGGGTGGCCGGATCGTCCCAGCCCGATTTGGCGTGCCGAAGCAAGGTCAGGGTCTTCATTCCGCCTCGTCCGCCACCCTCTCCGGCTCGGCCTGATGCCCCAAAGTGTCCGCGGTTGGAAGGCGCGACCTCACCCGCTCCAGCGCCAGATCGAGCGGCAGCCGATGCACCGCAACCCCGGGCGGGAAGGCGGTGAGCAGCCGGCTCGGGGTGGCCGGCGAGAGGAGGACGAACACGCCCCGGTCGCCCTCGCGCCGGATCAGGCGACCGAACGCCTGCGCGAGCCGGGCGCGGACCACGCGGTCGTCATACGCGCTGCCGCCGCCCGCCGCCCGCCGGGCCGCGTGGAGAACGGTCGGCCGCGGCCAGGGCACGCCCTCCATCACCACCAGCCGGAGCGATTCGCCGGGGACGTCGACCCCGTCCCGAAGCGCGTCGGTGCCGAGCAAGGAGGCGCGCGGATCGTCGCGGAAGATGTCGACCAATGTGCCGGTATCTATCGGGTCGACGTGCTGGGCGTAGAGCGGCAGGCCGATCCGCGCGAGGCGGTCGGCGATCCGGGCGTGGACCGCCTTCAGCCGCTGGATCGCGGTGAACAGGCCGAGCGTGCCGCCGCCGGCCGCCTCGATCAGCCGGGCATAGGCGCCGGCGAGCTGCGGCACGTCGCCGCGTTTGACGTCGGTGACGACGATCACCTCGGCATTGGCGCGATAGTCGAACGGGCTCGCCGCCTCGAATCGCGCCGCACCGCCGACATGGGCGGCGCCGGTGCGCGCCTCGGCCGCCTCCCACCCCTCGCCGCCGCGCAGTGTGGCGGAGGTGACGAGGACGGAATGGGCGGGCTTCAGCACCGTCTCGGCGAGCGGCCGGGTCGGGTCGAGCCAGCGGCGGTGGAGACCGATGTCGTATTCCCGGCCGTCGACTCGCTCGACGGCCAGCCAGTCGACGAAGTCCGGGTCGGCCGGTCCGCCGATCCGGCCGGCGAGGCCGATCCAGGCCGCGAGCGTCTGGGTGCGCCAGGCGAGGCCGCCGAGCGCGCCCTCGATCCGCGCACGGGCGGCGCCGTCGAGCCAGTCGGGCGCGTCCTCGAGCACCGCCTGCAGCCGGTTGCCCAGCGCGACCAGCGGCCGCATCAAGCGTTCCAGCGCCTCGACCGCCGGCGCCGCCGCCTCGACGATCGCGCCGTCGAGCTCGGCCATCTCGGTCTCGATGCCGTAGCCGGCGTCCTGGGCGGTGGCTCGGGCGTAGACAGTGCCGCGGACCGCCGCGAGCAGCTTCTCGAGCGGGCCGAACGGCAGGCCTTCCGCGATCCGGCCGAGCCAGGAATCGCCGGGGAGGAGCTGGGCCGCCTCGACCGCCTGCTCGAGCGCCGCCGCCCCCGCTTCATCGTACGAAGCGACGTCCATCAGCCGGGCGGCGAGGCCGCGCCGGCGGCCCCGGCTGCGTCCTTCCGGGCCGACGATCCAGCGGCGCATCTCGATTGCCTCCTGGCCGGTCAAGGCGGCGGCGAAGGTCGAATCGGCGGCCTCGAACAGATGATGGCCCTCGTCGAAGACGATCCGCGTCGGGGCGTTGGCGAGGTCGCGGCCGCGGGCGGCGTTGACCATGACGAGCGCGTGATTGGCGATGACCAGGTCGGCTTCCTGGCTCGCCCGCGCCGCGCGCTCGATGAAGCATTTGCGGTAATGCGGGCAGCCGGCATAGACGCACTCGCCGCGCCGGTCGGTGAGCGCGGTCGCGCCGGCGCGGCGGAACAGGCTGACGAGCCAGCCCGGCAGATCGCCGCCGACCATGTCGCCGTCCTTCGAATAAGCCGCCCAGCGCGCGACCAGCTGGGCGAGGATCGCGGCGCGGCCCGAGAAGCCGCCCTGCAGCGAATCCTCGAGGTTGAGCAGGCAGAGATAATTCTCGCGGCCCTTGCGGATCACCACCTTCTTCGCGCGCTCGGCCGGATCGGGGAACAGGCGCGCGCCTTCGCGATCGAGCTGGCGCTGGAGCGCCTTGGTGTAGGTCGAGACCCAGACCGCGCCGTCGGCCCGCTCCGCCCACAAAGTGGCCGGCGCGAGATAGCCCAAAGTCTTGCCGATCCCGGTGCCCGCTTCGGCGAGCAGGAGGTTGGGCCGGTCGCGGGCGACGCGGGGCGCGAAGACGTCCGAGGCCGCGGCGGCATAATCGCGCTGGCCCTGACGGACCTCGGCGCCGTCGCCGACCAGCCGGCCGAGCCGCGCTACTGCCTCCGCGGCCTCGAGGCGGACGGTCCCGGGCGGCGGCCGGCCGCTCGTCTCCTCCCATTCGGGCAGGCGCGAGAACAGCCAGCGTTCGTCCCGCTCCGGTCGCTTCAGCCGGTCGGCGATGGCCGGCGCCCAGGTCCAGCGCAGGCGGTAGAGCGACTGGGCCGAAGCCCAGGCACCCTCCCGCTCCGGCCAGTCGCCCTGCAGCCGGTCGAGCAGGGCCTCGGCGGCGCGGAGCAGGAAGGGCGCGGCCTCGGCGTCGGACGAAGGCGGCTCGAGCCCGAGCGCTTCGGCCATGCCCTTGGGCGTCGGCACCGCGAAGCGGGCGGGGTGGACGAAGGCGAACAGCTCGAGCAGGTCCAGCCCGGACAGATCGGGATAGCCGAGCCGCTGGCCGATCAGCGGCGCGTTGAGCATGATCGCGGGAGTCTCGGCCGCCCGGGCGATCGCCTCGCCACGCCCCAGCGCTCTTACCTCGCCGTCCGGCCCGGCCAGCCAGATGCCGCCATGGGTTGCGTGGAGCGCGGGATAAGGCAAAGAGGCGGCCATCCCCCGAGGAAATGGCGCAGCGGGAACGAAAGGGCAACTGTGAACGTCCCGGACGAGCTTCGGTCCGCCGCTTCGGTGTCGAAGGCCTGGCCTTACGAGGAAGCGCGCAAGCTTCTGAAGCGCTATCCGGACGGGCCGCCTTCGGGCGAGATCGTGTTCGAGACCGGCTACGGCCCCTCCGGCCTGCCCCATCTCGGCACCTTCCAGGAGGTCGCGCGAACGCTGATGGTCCGCCACGCGCTCGCCGAGATGGTCGACTGGCCGAGCCGGCTCATCGCGTTCTCCGACGACATGGACGGGATGCGCAAGGTCCCGCCCGGAGTGCCGCACCAGGAGATGATGCACCAGCATCTCGACCAGCCGCTGTCGCGCGTGCCCGATCCCTATGGCTGCGGGCACGACAGCTACGCCGCCCACAACAACAATTTGCTGAGGGAATTCCTCGATCGCTTCGGCTTCGAGTACGAGTTCCTCGCTTCGTCAGACTGCTACGGCTCGGGGCGGTTCGACGGCGCGCTGCGCCAGGTGCTGCGCCGCTACGGCGCGATCATGGACATCATGCTGCCTACTCTGCGCGAGGAGCGCCGCCGGACCTATTCGCCGGTCCTCCCGATCAGCCCGGAGAGCGGCAAGGTGCTGCAGGTGCCGGTCGAAGTGGTCGACGCCGAAGGCGGCATCGTCCGCTACACCGATCCGGTCAGCCGCCAGGAGGTCGAGCAGTCGGTCCTTGCCGGCGGCGCCAAGCTGCAGTGGAAGGTCGACTGGGCGATGCGCTGGTATGCGCTCGGAGTCGACTATGAGATGTCCGGCAAGGACCTGATCGACAGCGTCACGCAAAGCTCGAAGATCGTCCGCGCCCTCGGTGCCCGGCCGCCGGAAGGCTTCAACTACGAATTGTTCCTCGACGAGAATGGCGAGAAAATCTCGAAGACCCGCGGCAACGGCGTGACGATCGACCAATGGCTGACCTACGCCCCCGAGGAGAGCCTGGTCTTCTACCTCTACCGCGAGCCGCGGAAGGCCAAGCAGCTCTCCTTCGGGATCATCCCCAAGGCGGTCGACGAATATCAGCAATTCCTCGCCGCCTACCCGAACCAGGCCATCGAGCAGCGGCTCGGCAACCCCGTCCACCACGTCCATGCCGGCAAGGTTCCGCCGGCGCGGATGCCGCTCAGCTTCGCCCTGCTCCTGAACCTCGTCGGAGTGGCCTCGACCGACGACAAGGATCTGCTCTGGGGCTTCGTCAGGCGCTATGCCCCGGACGCCTCGCCCGAGACGCATCCCGAGCTCGACGCCTTGATCGGCTACGCGCTCGCCTACTTCCGCGACTTCGTCGCCGGCTCGCTGCGCAAGCGCGCGCCCGATGCGAAGGAGGCCGAGGCGCTTCGCGACCTCGACGCCCGGCTCGCCTCACTGCCCGCCGACACCCCGGGCGACGCGATCCAGAACATGGTCTTCGAAGTCGGCAAGTCCCACGGTTTCGAAAACCTGCGCGACTGGTTCCGGGCCCTCTACGAGACCCTGCTCGGCACCAGCCAGGGCCCGCGGATGGGCAGCTTCATCGCCCTCTACGGCATCGAGAATAGCAGGAAGCTGATCGCCGAGGCGCTGGAAACTCCTCCCCGGAACGGGGAGGGGGACCGTGCGTAGCACGGTGGAGGGGGCCC
>JAXDPA010000027.1:0-16800 GCA_034668685.1 Sphingomonadales bacterium
GACACCCTCCTCCTGATTCGAACTCATAAATGACTTATGATTCGTCAGTCATATTAAGCGACGCGGGGAGGGTGTCAAGCTTTTTTAACCTATATTAAACCAGCAAGGCCCGGGCCCCTTCGTGGATCGGCCGGTCCGGGGAATTTTCTGTGGCGTCTTGTCTCCAAAGAAACGCGGAATTAACGAGCATGATGCCCGCAGATGTGGGCATCTCCTACCGGGCTGTCGCGCCTTTCCAGTTGGATTCAATTTTGACAGGATCCGGACGGATTGGTTGTGAAATCGCCCTCGAAGATTGACGCGGGTGCTGCCATCAGACCTTATAATGGGGAACCCATGACACTCGACCCCACAGCGAGAGGCAAGGCACTCAGGCACTTTGACGTCCTGATCGTGGGCGCAGGCCATGGCGGTGCCCAAGCCGCGAGCGCGCTGCGCCAGAACAAGTTCGAAGGATCGGTAGCGGTCATAGGCGACGAGCCGTACCTGCCTTATGACCGGCCCCCTCTTTCCAAGGAATATTTCGCGGGTGATAAAGCCTGGGAGCGCATGATCTTCAAAAGCGCCGAAGCCTGGGCAGACAGGCGGGTCGATTTCCTTCTCGGCACGCGAGTCGTGCATGTGGATGCTGCTGCGCATCAGGTCACCACAGACGACGGAGCGTCATTGGCTTATGGCAAATTGATCTGGGCGACGGGAGGCAGTCCGCGACGGCTAAGCCGCGCGGGAGACCAGCTTGCCGGCGTCCACACTGTCCGCAACCGAGCCGATGTCGACCGGATGATCTCGGAGCTGCATGACGTAGGCGAAGCAGTCGTAATCGGCGGAGGCTATATCGGGCTCGAGGCAGCCGCCACGCTGGTGAAATTCGGCAAACGGGTCACGGTCCTCGAAGCTCTGGATCGCGTGCTGGCGCGCGTCGCCGGGGAACCTCTGTCCCGCTTCTACGAAACGGAGCATCGGGCACACGGAGTCGATGTCCGGCTGGGCGCCAGCGTCGAGTGCATCGTTGAAAAGGACGGCCGTGCCGGGGGAGTCCTCCTGACGTCGGGCGAGTTGCTTGCGGCCCAGATGGTTATTGTCGGCATCGGTATCGTTCCGGCGGTCGAGTCGCTGATCGAGGCCGGCGCGGAAGGCTCCAATGGTGTGCGCGTCGACGGGCAATGCCGCACGAGCCTGGTCGACATTTTCGCGATCGGAGATTGCGCCGAGCACAGCAATGCCTTCGCCGAAAACGCGGTGATCCGCCTGGAATCCGTCCAGAACGCCAACGACCAGGCCGTTATCGCGGCGAAGGCAATCTGTGGTGGGACGGATGTCTATGAGTCCGTGCCCTGGTTCTGGTCGAATCAATATGATTTGCGCCTTCAGACCGTGGGCCTTTCGCTTGGCTATGACGACCTCGTCGTTCGCGGAGATCCTCGCTCCCGAAGCTTTTCGGTCATCTATCTTCGTGGTGGTGCCGTGGTCGCGCTCGACTGCGTGAACGCGACGAAGGATTACGTCCACGGCCGGGCGCTCGTCGTGCAACGTGCAGTCGCCGAGCCGGAGGCGCTGGCTGACACGGACGTGCCGCTAAAAGCCCTTTCGGCGGAAGTCGCACGGCAGCAGGAAAGCGGGGCGCTGGAGCCTTGAATGAGCGCCCCATTCTTCCAGAAGGCCATGGCCGAATGACCCGGAGCGGAACCGCCGTCCGGGTTCGGTTCGAAGACCGGAAAAGCCAGGCTTGGACGATCCGGCACGCGACTGGTTTGCAATGTGGCGGAGCGGGAGGGATCCGCATTGCATGACTAACTGCTTGATATTGCGTAGTTCAACTTTCCGGAAATGAGCCGATGCCCCCTAGAATGTCCCACCTTGCGGGGAAGCGTTCCGGTTCCCCATCCAATCGGCGCCTTGTTGAGAGCTCATCGCATCGGACCTATGGTCGTCCGAATGTGCCGTTGCTCGTCCTGCGGGACATATCCGGTTCTCACTTTATTCAGAACTTGATCGCAATAAGGTTTTTGGAAACGCGCACTTGGCGTCGCGCGCCCACTCAGCCGGTGTAGCGGCAGCCTCGAGTTGCTGGAACGTTTCCGAGCAGCGTTATAGAACCTGGTAGGACACCGATAAAAGCGCGAGCGCATTCGGGGTCCGTTTTTGTCCCGATACTTTGACCCGCGAATTTCCGGCCCTGAGGATTCCCCCTCAATCACCATGTTTTGGATGGCCGGATATGGCCGGATACGCCGTCAGGCAACATCCCGGTCGGTGCGCGCGTAGTGGGTAGCTCGAGCCGCACCGCGGCGTTCGAGCAAACCTGCTTCCTCAAGCAAGGAAAGATCGCGGCGTGCCTGGCGAATTGAAACCCGATCAGCGACAGAGGCCGCATAGTCGAGCGGCTGGACGACATCTCCAGGCGAGAGCTGTCGGAGCAACTCCCGCTGCCGCACATTGAGATCGAGTGGAATCGTCGCATCTTTGGTGGCCGCGAAGATGGTCAACGTGACGCCACTAGGACGATCGCTCCACCGCGGACCAGGCGCGCCCAGCTCCTTACTGGCCGCGATGATCTTTTGCGTACCTCGACCGACACGTTCCATCAGGCGTCGAAGGTATAGGACGTGAGAAATATCCGGATTTGTCGGAATCGAGGGGTGAACCTGCTTCAGATCGGCCGGGACGAGTTCGGCCGGCAAGCGGCCGGAGTTCCAGATTTCGATACGCGACGGATAGATCGAAATCGTTACCCCGCCCGAGAAGGACGAATAATCGCGATGGGCAATCGCGTTCACCAATCCCTCGCGCAAGGCCTCGACAGCGTATTGCGGCCGAATTTCCCGCCTTGTGCTCTCGAGCGGGAAGTAAGCATGCACACGCACGTGGCTAGCCATGGACTCGAAAACGTCGTCGAAAGTGCGCACTAGCGGTCCGTCGAAGGATCGGTCGTCCAGGTAATGGTCGCTCGTTTTTTCGGAGGCGTACCTAACTACGCGGATTTTGCACTGCGGGTGGCGCCGTGCAGGGTGCAGGGCAAAGGCCACTTCGGCAGCTTGAGTTAACCCGGTCGCGGTCACCATCGACAGTTCGCCTAGGACGGCGAACGTGTCGTCGGGCGTTTGAAAATCCAACCGGCCGCTCGTCCTTGCATCCACGACAGTGCGCTCGATCTCGTCCCTGTCCAGATCCTCCAGCTCGAGAAGCGTGGCAGGCCGGCGCTCCCACCGCTCGCGCGCCGCTGCCTGGTCCTGTACGAGGCTCCGTAGCGTCCGAGCATCTGCGGCTCGCGTAACCGCCCCTTGGCGGACGAATACCGCCCCATCCACGACGTACGGTCGGTCCTTACCCTCCGGGACCTCCACGACCACGAGCGGAAGACCGGAGACAAGTTCGACGCTCAGGGTGAACAGGGCAGTCGGCGAGATAGCGCGCTGTAGAGCCTGTTCGAGGGCAAGACGCTCGTCCTCAGCGTTCTCTACTCCCACTACCTTGCCCAGATCGTCCACTCCGCAAAAGACGGTCCCGCCCTCTGTGTTCAAGAATGAGCAAACGACGCGTGCCAGGTTACTCCGCGGTGAGGTCGATGCCTTGAACTCGACGTGAAGCGACTCGCCGCCGCGAATTTGACGGAGGATCAGATCACTGCTCATTGCGCTTGGCCGCTATCGCTTCCTGGACGGATGCCGGTTCCGCGAAGTTCTCGGTGAGATACTGTTCAATCTCCCTGTAGCGATGAAACTGGGCCGTGGTGAAAAGCAGCGCTTCGTCGGAGGAGCCGAACTTTTGAACCCAATTGCCTCGGCGGTCCAGCACCTCTTCGATCTCCTCGCGGGACGCTGCGTCGTACATATCGACAACCCGTAAGTCCCTCAGCGTGCCCGCGCCCGTGAAGGCGAGCGCTTGCCTTTTCGAAGGAGTGTCGTGGCCTAGCCCCCGCAGGAGCTGCCGGGCAAAAACGACATATTCATGAGCTAGGAACCAGCGCGGCTTGTTGAGCTCGATAGCACGAAGTATCTCTTTGTGCGTGATCGATAGCTCGCCCTTGGCGAGCCCAGAGCCGTATCGGGGAAAAATGATTCCCAGAAAGAGGTCGCACTTCTCCACTGCCTGCAGACTGCTATCGAAGGTGTGATCATTTGACCTGACCTCTACCGTGCCGCGGTGCGACATCCAAACGTCATAACCGAAACGGTTTAAGACCGCGAATATTTGGTCCAGCAGGTCTTCATACCCATAGACGCTCGACGATACCATGATCGACAGCTTCTGTTTCTTGGAAGTGCGCCGCGACATTTCCCCCTCCATCGCACGAAACTAGTCGGGATCAACGCCAGAAGCTAGAGGCCGGAATCGTCGCTTAGCTGCAGTCGCAGCTTCCATCCTCCCTGCTCACTGATCCTTGTCAGGAATAACGCGCCCAAGTGCCTGACTATCGCCGCTGGAGGCGTTTTATCGGCGCGCGGGTAGCCCTCAATTAACGCGGGTAGCCCTCAATTAAAACGTCGGCGCAAGCCAGGTTTTTTCGAGCACGCGGTGCCCGGAGAGGCTGGGACCTCAGTCAGGTCGAATCGCACCCAGGGAGGAGGAAACAAAGGGGCAAAAGCAAGCGCGTTTTGCTCCATCGATTTGCACCGGCAAAATGCCATGCGCGAATCCTGGGTGGTAGTCTTCATTTCATTCCGCGTCCTGCGGGCTCATGGCTCACGCGGTTATGGAGGACCAAGCCATGCATACCTCGTCCCACGCCTCGGCCGCCCAAACGAACGCTACCCTATTGGGAGTCGCAGGGCTCTGCATCGCACTCAATGTCGGCCTCGGAGCCGTCGTGTACATTACAAAGCTGCCGATTTACTTGGACGCCGTCGGAACGATCACATTTGCTATCCTGGCCGGCGCACTTCGGTGGAGGGGATTTGCTCTCGCAGCGCTGGTCGGGGCGGCCAGCTTCGTCATCGAAGGGCTTTTGATCAACCCCGTGATCATGTGGTTCATCCCCACGCAGATAGCGATAGCCGCTTACAGCATGCTGGTTGCCCGCCCGCTTCTGCGCGATACGATTTCTGGCGGCCGCGTCGGCCGAGGGGGGGCCATTCGGGTCATAGCCCTGGGCGTTGGGCTTGGCGTCGTAGCTGGCTTGGTCAGTGCGCCGATAATCACCTATGTCTTCGGCGGAATCACAGGGGCTGGCGCTTCCGTGATAGTCGCGGTTCTCTTGAAATCTGGCGAAACGCTTTACAGTTCGGTGCTCGCAACTGGCCTAGCTTCGGAACCGCTCGACAAAACCATTCAGCTTGCCGCGGCAGTGGCGTTACTGATGGCCACGCCGCATCGTGTTCGCTCGCTGTTCGTCGCCCGGTAGAAATGCGAGCGTCGATGCTCAGTCGGATTGCCCTTGGCCTTGCCGGCATCGTCGTCGCGACGTCGATGGGCCGGGATCAGTTGGCGCCGGCTGCTGCCATTGTGCTCGCGGCCTATCTGGGCGCGGGAGAACATCGTCTAGCCCTGCGCCTGGCGACGACGATCACTCCCATTATCTTGTTCTCGGGGATTCTCTGGTTGCTCGTCGACGGGATCACGCTCGAGTGGACGATCGAACCGATGCGGCGGCTGATAGCGGCCAATGCCAATTTTCTGTCACTGCTTAGGGCTCTGGTGGGGTCCTCCGCGATCGTCCTGGCATTCGCGACAGTGCCGGACGGGGAAGCGCTCGTAGCACTGAGACAACTGAGGATTCCCGCGGCAGCCGCCACCGTCCTTGCTGCGGGCGCGACGATGGGCGCGACTGTTGCCGAGAACTCCATGCGCAGCATTACCGCCTTGCGGGCTCAAGGCTTCCTCGCCCCTGGAAAACTCGCGCTGCTGCGGCGCTTAGGGTCGGTGGCCGCGCTCACGTGGACGACGAGTCTGAGCGAGGTGGTTGCCCGCGCAGAAGGCAAGTGGGGCGGCAATGGCTTCCTGACGCTCCCACCGCCCCAGCCCATTCGAGACCGGCCGGCGGCTATTCGCGGTAGCTGTGTTCTATTCTCAACCGCCGTAGTGATGGGTCTGCTGATGGCGGGCGCAGGGCGATGAGCATCACCTATCACTTGGGACCCAATTTGTCGGGACGCTCCGAAGCTCTGCGGAACGTGGCATGGCCGAACGCTTCGCGACCCGACGGCATCTATCTCCATCCGAACCCGGTCGTGAACTTTTCTGGTTTCGCGCGCACCGTGGCTGGCGAGACCTTTCTTCATAACATGGCACCGGCACAGCAGGCATCGACTAACTCGACAGACGTGAACCCGGTATCGGACTTAGCGCCAAGCCAAAGTCTCCTCACTCTGTCGGGCGGGCAGCAAGTCCGTTTGGTGCTGGCGTGCGCCCTGAGATCGAGCCGCCCCATCCTCTGCGTCGACGGCTTGCTCGAACAACTCGACCCCCTCGCGCGCGGCGCTGCAATATCGATGCTCAGTGAGCTGCCCCGCGAAATTCATATCGCCGACAATTACGGCGGCCTCGTCGCGAGGGCTGCTGCCCGGGACCGGCTCCACCACCGGAAGCCCGGCATCCCGGATCTCAACGCCGGCCTGGCCGACGTCGCGCGAACCCTTCGGGGCGTTCGTGTGAATGCGCCCGACTTAGAGCTGCGAAACATAGGCTTTCGCTACAAGGGTGGCGCCACGGTTTTCACCGACACTAGCTTCGTTCTCCGTGCCGGCCGGACCTATTTGCTACAGGCCCCGAACGGAAGCGGCAAATCGACATTGGCGCGATTGCTTGTGGGAGTTCTGAGGCCGAATGCTGGGGAAATCTTGGTGGCAGGATGCCGCCACGCTCCGCATCGATCGGAACTTAATTTAATATTCTACGGGTTCCAAAATCATCAGGACCAGCTGTTTGGGCGCACGGCCAGCGAGTACCTTGAGAAGGTTGCCGCGCGCGCCGCCATCAGGCCGACTTTTCTGGAGGGAAGTGTCGGACTCGACGTGGCAGCCCTGATTGGGGCTTCCCGCCTAGATCACTTTCGCGACGTCGAGCCGTTCGAGTTGCCGTCATTTGTCGGCAAGAGACTCTCGGTTATCGCAGCTCTAGCGTCGCGTTCCCCGTGGCTGTTCTTCGATGAGCCATCTATAGGCAGTGACACGGAAGGTCGATCCGCGCTCGGCGACTTGTTTCATCGACTGGCGGAGGCTGGTTTTGGAGTCGTTCTTGTTTCACATGGGAGCGAGTTCGATAACATTCCGGGGATCCAGCGAATAACGATTCGTGAGAGCAGCCTCGTTTTGGAGGGGGTCTGATGCAGCCGGTAACGACCAGCGCCAGTACGTGGGGCGAGGTAAGTCGACGTATAGGTGAGCGCGACGAGTTAACGAAATTGGTGAGCGCCTTGCACAGGTATGAAGGCGAGCAACTCCTCCTTGCCAGCATACCCTACGGCGAAAGCATTATAAGCAAGGGCGTGTTCAATTGGGATTTATTGGATGATGGAGAGGAGATGAAGAGCGCATATGGCAATATCTCGATTCCATTGTCTATCGTCGTCTCGAAGACCATCGAATTGCATGGACAGGTCCCGGGCGAGACGCACCGCAATATTCCTTTGTCGCTCCTTCCCCAAGGGACATTCGTCGGCCTTTTCGAAAACTTCGCATCCGGCGGTCTGCAATCGGCGCTATCGGCCTCGGCCGGGGCGACTACGCTGCTCGTACTCCCGCCGGTAGGAAATCGCGGAGATGTGATGAGACTGGCTAAGAAGCTCGGATGGGTTTGTCCGGAGAACATACGGGCAGGCATTAAGATGTCTGCGGAAAGCGCATTGTCTTTTGGGAAGTTTTTTGCGCACCTACTGGATGCCGCGCGCTCGTCTTGGCGGCTGGAATTGGCCATATTCCCCCGCTCGTTCATCGACCTGGTTCTGGAGGATTGCGAGGCGAGCCGCGCGTTACTTGAGCTGTCCATCGCACAGATGGCCATCGCACATGCACGTGCCGAGGCGACGTTGGAAATGGTTGCCCAGCACCAGCGCACCGACCAAGCCGACCTACTTGCCGTTCGCCAGATCGCCCACGGTTACCGGCCTGGCTTCGTCCCGGTATACGGCACGGAACGCGATGAACAGATCCTACCGGCCGCCGATCTGCACAAGCAACTCTACGATAACAGCTGCCGACTCTTTGAAATTCAAATGGAGAACAAGAAAGGCAGTCGTCCGAGGGGGGCCGATTTCTACCCGGCGATCTTTCGCCCGTCGCTTGCCGACGAGCGATCGTTCTACTTTTTCAAGAGGTCCTTCGGGCCCCACGCCGACGTTCCGGCGCCGCAGCGAGCAGAAAATGTATTAAGCGATGTCCGAAGCCATGTTCCTCTCGAAATGCGCTTTTATGAGAAAGCGTTCGATGCCGAACTGCAGCAAATGCTGCGCCAAGATCATTGTCCGGCCGATGCATCGCCGGGTCTGGATGTCCGGCTTGGCCTGAGTCAATTCATCCAGGCCGGCGCCATTCGAGTCACTCCAATCAATTTCGGGGGAGCCACGCGCGGGTGAAGACGCGAAGCGCTGCTGCCGTGGCCGCGGTCGAACGTGTCGTCGAGCGGATGCCGCTTGTCCGCGGGCTCGTGGCCAATCTTAGTGCAAGCGGATTCCGCTTCGACCAGAATGTCGCGCTGCTTGGCGTGCAGCACATCATGGCTCAGTCACTTGCGCTTTGTTGGGCGCTGAACGAACTCGGGCTCGGCTTCGATCGGATCGCCCTCTGCGGCAAGGTCTATTCGACCTGCTTCAGCAGCGTAGAAGCATTGGAGTCGCTGGGTGTCTCCATCCAGCCTCCAGGGGAGTACCGCGCTGATATCGCTCATTCGCAGCAACTGGTACGCGATGTGGAAGAGCTGGGTCGGTCATTTACAGCACGGTGGCGTGGTCGAGGCACTCCGTTCGTGCTAATCCTTGACGACGGTGGGCAGGCGCTCACGCACCTGTCCCAAATCCTCCCGTCAGGTTTGGCAGGCGCCGGGGTCGAGCAAACGGCTAGCGGGTTCTGGCAAACTGGCATCCGCAGCGTTCGCATACCGATCGTGGATGCAGGGTCCAGTGCGGTGAAGCGGCTCTGCGAACCACCAATCGTGATCGACGCCGTAGAGAGACGGGTTCGGCGGCACCTCGAACGATATGCTAGCGGTCAGGTCGTTGGTTTGGTCGGTCTCGGTTTCATAGGCCGTCACCTAGCACACGTGCTCAGAGATGAAGGATATAGATTGGTCGTCTACGATCGTCGGCAAACTGCGCACCAGGGCTTTCAAAGATCTGCAGCCAAAAACATAGAGGAAGTAATAGAAAGATCGGATGTTATATTCGGTTGCACCGGTAACGATATCACTCGAGAGCTGGCGCTCGGCAATGGACTCCGGAATTTATCTAGCAAGAGGCGGGAGTTCATATCGATATCATCTGGCGATGATGAGTTCTTTTCTCTCAAAATAGCGCTATTGGGCGACGGAGGTGGACCCCTTTCGTATAGTATTGGCGCCATTCCCGACGTCGTCGGTGAGATAGCCGGCTCTGAATACTCGGTGGCGCGGAATGGGTTTCCGATCAATTTTGATAACGGCGAAGAATCGGCACCACTCGAGTATATCCAGGGAACAATCTGCGCACTAATCGCTGCACTTGCTCAGGGTTACCTTTTACGCATTAACGCGGTAGGCGCAGCGCCGGATAGGGTAATGCTCGATCTCGCCTTCCAGTCATGGTTACTGCGCCACTGGAGGAACGCACTTCCATTCTATCTTAAGGCCAAGCGCAGACCGCTTAGTCCTGCACCGCGACAATCGTTCTTGCATCAACTATCCACCTCTCGGACTAGCCTCGAGAGTGTCTCAGCGCTTCCCGTTTTCAAGGATTGGACCGCGACGTGACGATCGCTGCACCGCTTCAGTCGCGAGAGGGGTCGGCCATGCGCCCAGGCGACATGCATGACGAAAACGACATGGTACAGCAATTCCGCACTTGGATCGGCGGAAGAACGGGAATTTCGCCGCTGTATGATGAGATAGTCGCGGGCATGATCCAAGACGACGAGATGCTGTCGCTGCTCGCCCAGATTTCCCAGATACCCTATGTCTGCAATCGGTTCATGGCAGCAGTACACTTCCTTCTTTTGGAAAGAGACAATTCTCCGTTGTCGCAGTTCTATGTCACTACGGGCGCGCCCGCACGTTCCTCCAAAGGCGTTTATGACATTTTCCGATTATTCTGTTTGTCGAATTCCAAATTGATACTGATGCTCAGTCGCTCGGCCGAGGTGCAGATAAACGAAGTCCGGCGCAGCGCTGCCTTCGTATTCGCGTTAAACTCTGTGCGGTCCGTGGCCGGCGGAACTCCGACGGCTCTGATAGAACTAGGTGCATGCGCTGGGCTGAACCTGAATCTAGATAGATATCAGTATGACTTCGGCGCTGGCGCCGTTGGCCCGGCGCAAGCGGGACTCGTCATACCGTGCGAAGTGCGCAATCGGGCGGCTCCGCCCACAATAGTGATTCCACAGGTTGTGCTGCGCGAGGGGATCGACGTTTCTCCCGTGGATATCGGAACGGCCCAAGGCCGGAACTGGCTCATCGCCTTTGCGTCCCCCGACGACCATCGGCGCCAAATGTTCCTGCAGCAGGCGATGGAAATCTGCCTGCGGGCCCCGGTCTCGGTGCGGCGCGGCAGCGCCGGCGAACTCATAGGAAGCGTACTGGCTTCGGTTGCCGAAGGGGTCGAGGCTTGCGTCCTCCATGCACTGACGGAGCATCACTTCGGCGCCCTAGAACGCGCTCAGGTCAGGCGAGACCTTATGGAAGCATCGCATCGGAGGGACGTCCACGTCATCGGTTTGGAATGGCCGCGTACGCGCGGAGTGGTGGATATGGCACGCGAACTGGAATTGACGCTGACAGTTTACCGGCAAGGAAAAGCTAGAAGGCACCTGCTTGCCATCTCCGATCGGCGCGGGGCGGTCGACTGGTTACGACCGACCGGTTGACCGAAATCCAATTCCTACTGTCCAAGGCAGCGCTGTAATTCGCAGAGCAGGGAGACCAATCACCCGGGGGAAAGTACCGGCTCACGCCCGCTTGGGATCGAGCTCGCGCTTTGAGAAACCCTACGACGCCTTTTGCGCCTCTCTCAACTTCTGAAACTCCGCCAGAATCTCTGGGTGGCACTGGGCCAGATGGCCCACGACCCGTGCGTTCGCCAGCAGGCGCGCGACATACCGGGTCGCAAGCACGAGCTTATAATCCTTGGCCTGCGGCTTGGCATTTCTGGCTTTGAGATCGGTGAGCATCGGTGCCCCAATTGCCGGGATCATGTCCCCATTCTGCCCCCAAGTGCCCCCGGATTTGGTTGGAAGGCCTTGGATAGCGATGGACGGTCATAGAACCAGAATTGGCCGAAAAGCTAGGCTTTTCGGACCTAGATGCACCTGTCTGGTTTGATATGTGGCGGAGCGGGAGGGATTCGAACCCTCGATACGCTTTTGGCGTATACTCACTTTCCAGGCGAGCGCCTTCGACCACTCGGCCACCGCTCCGCATGCACTGGAAGGCGACCCTCTAGTAAGCGGCGCGCGTCGGGGCAAGCCGCAGCCTAGTCCCGGTCGGCAATGGCCTCGATCTTCGCGGCGAGCGCGATGTCCTTGCCGGTGACTCCGCCGGCGCTGTGGGTCGAAAGGAGGATGTCGACGCGGTTCCAGACGTTCGACCATTCAGGATGGTGATCGGCCTTCTCCGCCTCCAGCGCGACGCGGGTCATGAAGGCGAAGGCCTCGCCGAAATCGGCGAAGGTGAAGCTTTTGGCGATGCCGTTCCGGTCCTGGTCGAACGCCCAGCCGGTCAGGCCGGCCAGCCCCTGGTCCCGTTCGCTCTCCGTCAGCACAGCCATGGCTCTTCCTCCTAAGCTCCCCGCGCTTTATGTCGCCCAGGGATGGGGTCTGGTCAAACCTTTGCGCCCGACGCGGCGGCGCTCGAGCTTCTGGCGGAAGCTGCTATCTCGCGGCTGCCGGAGACGTTCCGCCGCCATCTCGCCAACGTCGTGCTTCGGATCGAGGACTATGCCGACGACGAGGTGCTGGCCCAGCTCGGCATCGAGGACCCGTTCGAGCTCACCGGCCTTTATTCGGGCCGCTCGCTCGACAAGCAGGATAGCTGGACGTCGGGCGAGCTGCCGCCGATGATCCATCTCTATCGCCGTCCCCTGCTCGACGAATGGGCCGAAACCGGGGTCAGCCTCGAAGACCTGATCACCCACGTCATCGTCCACGAGATCGGCCATCATTTCGGCTTCTCCGACGCCCAGATGCACGCGATCGAGGAGCAGGCGGGTTGAGTGACCTGCTCGCGCTCGGCGATGTCGCCTGCGTGCGCGGCGGGCGGCTGCTGTTCGAGGGGCTCAGCCTCACGCTCGGGCCGGGCGAGGCGGCGCTGGCCCGCGGCCCCAACGGCGCCGGCAAGTCCTCGCTGCTGCGGCTGGCGGCCGGGCTGCTGCGCCCGGCGGCGGGCACGGTCGAGCGAACCGAGGCCGCGCTCGCCGACGAGCATCTCGCGCTCGACGAGCGGCAGAGGCTCGGCGACGCCCTCGCTTTCTGGGTGAAGGACAATGCCCCCGGCACTGCGGCGATGGGGCTGGACGCCTTGGCCGAGGTGCCGGTGCGGATGCTTTCGACCGGCCAGCGCAAGCGCGCGGCGCTGGCGCGGGTGATCGCAAGCGGCGCGCCCCTGTGGCTGCTCGACGAGCCCGCCAACGGCCTCGACGCCGACGGGCTGGCGCGCCTCGACGCGGCGATGGCGGCCCACCGCGCGGCCGGCGGTGCGATCCTCGCCGCAAGCCACCAGCCGATCGCGCTCGACGGCGCGCAGATCGTGACGCTCGGATGATCGCGCTCATCCTGCGCGAGCTGCGCCTCGCCGCCACCGGCGGCGCGGCCTTGCTGCCTCTGATCTTCTTCCTGCTGGTGGCGACCTTGTTCCCCTTCGCGGTCGGGCCGGACGGGCCTTTGCTCGCCCGCACCGGCGGCGGCGCGCTCTGGATGGCCGCGCTGCTTGCGGCACTGCTTCCGGTCGATCGGCTAGTCGAGCCCGACCGCGCCGCCGGGGTGCTCGACCAGCTCTATCTCAAGGGGAACAGCGAGGAGAGCGTCGCCTTCGCCAAATTGGCAGGGCATTGGCTGAGCTTCGGTCCGCCTTTGATGCTCGCCGCCATCCCGGCCGCCGCCCTGATGAAGCTGCCGGAGGAGGTGCTGATCCGCCTGCAGCTCGGCCTGCTGATCGGCACGCCGGGCCTCGCCGCGCTCACCCTCGGCGTCGGCGCCCTCACCGCCGGCCTGCGCCGCGGCGGCGCACTCGCCGGGCTCCTCATGCTGCCGCTCGCCGTGCCGCTGCTGATCTTCGGCGCGGGTTTCGTTGCGCGGGGGAATGAGGGTGGCGCCCTGCAATTGCTCGCGGCGGTCTCGCTGCTGCTGGTGGCCGGCGCGCCCTTCGCAGCCGGCGCGGCGATCCGGGCCAGCAGGGACTAACTCCGCTCCCGGAAAGGGAGGCTTATCTGGACCAGCGCGCGAAGATCGCGGTGGGGAGGAGCAGGCCCCGCGCCTCCTCGCGCACCGCCATGTCGCCGCATTCGATCTTGCCGCCGAGATCCGCGAGCGCCTGGCTCAGCAACTCGCCGATCGCCAGCGCCGACATGCGCACCGCATAGACGGTGAGGACGAGGAAACGGCTGTCGGCGTCGAGCAATTTGCGGCAGTCGGCGATCAGACCGGGAAGTCCTTCCTCGAGCCGCCAGATCTCGCCCTCCGGCCCGCGTCCGAATTTCGGCGGATCGAGGATGATGCCGTCATAGCGCCGGCCGCGCCGCACTTCGCGCGCCGCGAACTTGCCCGCATCGTCGACCAGCCAGCGGATCGGCCGCTCCGCCATGCCCGAAAGCGCCGCATTGGCCTTGCCGGCTTCGACCGACTTCTTCGACGCATCGACATGGGTGAGCCGCGCGCCGGCGGCGCTCATCGCAAGCGTGCCGACGCCCGTATAGCCGAACAGGTTGAGCGCCTCACTGCCCTCGCCAAGGCGCGTGCGCATCCAGGTCCATTGCGGCGCCATGTCGGGGAAGAAAGCGAGGTGGCGGAAGGGCGTGCACTGGGCGCGGAAGCGGACATCCTCCCAGCTCAAATCCCAGCCGTCGCGCGGCACCGGGCCCTCATATTGCCAGCGCCCGCCGCCCTCGTCATCCGATCCGGGGATGAACTCGGCGTCCGCCTTCCAGTCCGGCGAGGCCGGCGCCCACAGGGCCTGCAAATCGGGGCGGATGAAGCGGTAGCGGCCGTAGCGCTCGAGCTTGCGGCCATTTCCTGAATCTACCAGGCCGTAATCGGCCCAGGGCTCGGCGACCAGGGTCTGCGGAGCGCTTTCCGCAAAAGTGGATTCCGATTTTGCGATCAGAATGCGCTCCCGACCAAGACTCTCATGCGGCGCGGACCGCCGGCACGCCGATCGTCGCGCTCGCCCGCGGGCCGGCAAGGATCTTCGCGCCCGCTGCGCGGATCTCCTCCAGCGTCACCGCTTCGAGCCGGGCCACCACTTCGGCGGGCTCGACCAGCCGGCCATGAACGGAAAGCTGGCGCGCGACATAGGAGGCCTGGCCCCAACTGCTCTCCAGCGACATCAGCAGGCCGGCCTTGGCCTGGGCAAGCGCGCGCTGATGCTCGCGCTCGGTGGCGTTCGCGGCGGTGTCGGCGAGCACCTCCTCGATCAGGGCGGCGGCAGCTTCCGCCTCGCGTCGCGCCGTGGCGGCATAATGATGGAAGAGCCCGCCGTCCCGATAGGGGGCGAGCGACGACCAGACCGAATAGGCAAGGCCCCGATCCTCCCGCACCGCCTGGAACAGGCGTGACGAGGCGCCGCTGCCGGCGATGTCGGAGAAGAGCCGCGCCGCGTAATAGCCGTCATCGTGCAGCCCGGGCGCGGCATAAGCCGAGGCGAGATGCGCCTGATCCGCGCGGGCGCGGCCGGCGCGGAGGGTGCCGGCGAAATGGGCCGGCTCGGCCGCTGCGATCACGCCCTCGGTGAGGCCGGCAAAGCCGCGTTCGGCAAGCGCCACCAGCGCCTCGTGATCGACCTTGCCGGCGGCGACCAGGGTGAGGCTGCCCGCGCGATAGAGGTCCGATCGCCAGGCGTGGAGATCGTCCACTCCGATCGCAGCGATGCTTGCCTCGTCGCCCAGGATCGAGCGGCCGAGCGGCTGCTCGGGATAGGACGCGGCCCAAAGATCGTCGAAGATGATGTCCGAGGGCGTGTCGCGCGCCTCGCCCAGCTCCTGCAGCACGACCTCCTTCTCGCGGACCAGGTCGCCGGCATCGAAATGCGGGCGCAGCACCATGTCGGAGAGCAGTTCGATGCCGAGCGGCAGATGCTCGGCGAGCAGGGAGGCGGTGAAGCTGGTGCCGTCGCGCTCGGTGCAGGCGTTGAGATCGCCGCCGACATCCTCGACCGCCTCGCTCAATTCGCGCGCCGAGCGCCCGCCGGCGCCCTTGAACACCATATGCTCGAACAGATGGGCAAGGCCGTTGACCCGCGCCGGTTCATGGCGCGATCCGGCATCGGCATAGAGGCCGACGGCGACGGTTTCGAAACCCGGCATCGGCCGGCTGGCGACCTTCAGGCCGCTGGAAAGAGTGGTGAGCTTCATCATGAAGCGCGGGATTTAGGCGTTCAGGGCTGCGGCGGCAACGTCCCGCGGTTGCGGCGCCGCAGCGCCAGCACATAGATCACCGCCGCCGCCGCCGCGAAGAAGAACCATTGGAAGGCGTAGGAGAGATGGTTGTTGGGGATGGAATCGATGGCTGGCGGCTGGCTCGGGACGAGCGGCGGCAGCGCCGTGGCCGAGGTGAGGATGATCGGGCCGTCCTCGCCGACGACGCTCAGCCGGCCGGCGGCGATGCCGTGGAGCGAGAGCCGGCGCGGCGCGTCGGGCCGCTCCGACCAGCCCATATTGACCATGATCCGCCCGGCCAGGCCGCTCGCGCCCTGGCGGCAGGAGATGATATAGACCTGCCCGACCCTGTCATGCAGGTCGCGCCCGGCATGGATGTCCGCCTCGGCGTCGCGCGCCTCGCAGCTCACCAGGGCGCGGCGGAACGAGAGCGGCGGCAATCGCGTGCGGCCGTCGAGCAGGGGATCGAGATCGACCGCCGGCATCGATGCCGCGGCTTCATATTCGACGAGCAGATCCTCTTTCCATTGCGCGCGCCGCAACTGCCAGATGCCGAGCGCGATCATCGTCGCCACCGCGGCTGCGACGACCAGAGTGGCGAGGATCGGGACCCGCTTCATCCGCCGCCCCCGATCCGCCCCTCGCGCGCCCGGTGCCTGTATTCGAGCGCGAGCAGCAGGCCCTTGCCCAAGCGGAGCAGGCCGATGGTGAGGACGGTCGTCAGCGGGACCCAGAGCAGGACGTGAACCCACCAGGGCGGCGAGGCCTTGAGCTGGGTGAGGATGGCGAGGCCGACGACGATGCCGCCGACGATGAAGATCAGGAACGCCGCCGGCCCGTCGCCGACGTTGAAGGCCTGGAAATCGAGCCCGCAGGCCCGGCATTTGGGCGCGAAGCTGGCGAGGCCGGCGAACAGGGTCCGATTGCCGCAGCGCGGGCACAAGCCCTTCAGCGCGGCCATCAGGGGCGAAGGCTCGGTCATCTTATTCTATCCTCCCTGTGAGCGCAGCTCATGGGGAGGGGGACCGGCTGTAAGCCGGTGGAGGGGCCTGCTGAGTCAGAATTGCCCCTCCACCATGCTTCGCATGGTCCCCCTC
>JAXDPA010000028.1:0-5662 GCA_034668685.1 Sphingomonadales bacterium
TCGCCCTGGCTTATCCCGACCGCCTGTCGCGCCGCCGCGACCCCTCCGGCGACAACTGGCTCTCGGTCGGCGGGCGCGGCTTCCGGCTCGATCCGGCGTCGCCGCTGGCGCGGGAGCAATGGCTGGCCGTGGCCGAGGTGTCCGGCACCGCCGCGGGCGCGCGCATCCTCTCCGCCGCGGCGATCGAGGAAGTGGCCGTGCTCGACCTCTTCGCCGACCGGATCGAGAGCGGCGCGGAACTCAGCTTCGACCCCGCCACCGGCACCGTCCGAGCGCGCAGCGGCCGCCGCCTCGGCGCGATAACCCTCTCCGAAGGCCGTGACTCCAAAGCGTCGCCGGAGGCGGTGGCAGCGGCCTTGGTCGAAGGCGTCCGCGTCCACGGGCTCGATCTCCTGCCGTGGAGCGAAGGCGCCCGCTCGCTCCGCCGTCGCGCCGTCTTCGCCCGGCGCTTCGACGGTGCGCTTCCCGACCTGTCCGACGAGACTGTGCAGACCACGCTCGACGATTGGCTCCCGCTGCTCGTCGTCGGCCGCAAGAGCCTGCGCGAGGTCGATCCCGGCGCGCTGTCCGGAACGCTCGACGCCTTGCTCGGCTGGGAGGGGCGCAAGGCGGTCGATCGGCTCGCCCCGGAGGCATTCGAAACTCCGGCCGGCAGCCGCCATGCGATCGACTATGAGGCCGAGGCGGGGCCCACGGTCGCCGTCCGGGTCCAGGCCCTGTTCGGCCTCGCCGAGCATCCCGCCGTCGGCGGCGGGGCGGTGCCGCTCGTCCTCAGCCTGACCTCGCCGGCCGGTCGCCCGATCCAGACCACCCGCGACCTTCCCGGCTTCTGGGCGGGGAGCTGGGCGGCGGTGGCGAAGGAGATGCGGGGGCGCTACCCGAAGCACCCCTGGCCAGACGACCCGGCGCGGGCCGATCCCACCTTGCGCACCAAGAAGGCGGATGCGGGATCCCCCTCCCTTAAAGGGAGGGGTTAGGGGTGGGTACCGGCGAAGCCGGCCGAACCACCGGCGCCCGAAGGCTCGCTGCGCTCGCTACCCACCCCCAAGCCCCTCCCTTCCAGGGAGGGGAGAGGTGAGCGGTTGATTTGGCCGCCGCACTTGGGCAAGCGCTTCGGCTTCGAGGAGCGAGACGAATGGCGGCGCGAATCTTCCAGCGATCGAGGAATGCGATGCAGTCCGGCAAGGCGCGCGCCGAGGAATGGGTGCTGCAGTTCGAATCGCACCGCGCCCAGCTCCCCGATCCGCTGACCGGCTGGTCCGGCGGCGGCGACACCCAGAGCCAGGTGACCCTCGCTTTCCCGACGCTGGAAGCGGCCAAGGCCTATGCGGAGCGCTACGGCATCGCCTGCCACATCGTCCCGCCGCCCGGGAAGAAGCTCAGGCTCCAGTCCTACGCCGACAATTTCCGCTAGAGCCGGCCGCGCTTGTGCGTTGCCGCCGGGAGCGGCAAAGGGCTGAGGGATGGCGGACGACCCCCACGCACTGTTCGAAGCCTGGCTCGCCGAGGCGCGCGAGCGCGAGCCGAACGACCCGACGGCGATGGCCCTCGCCACCGCCGACGCCGCCGGCCGTCCGTCGGTGCGGATGGTGCTGATGAAGGGCCACGACGAGCGCGGCTTCGTGTTCTACACCAATCTCGACAGCCGAAAGGGCTCCGAGCTCGCCGCCAACCCGCGCGCCGGCCTGCTCTTCCACTGGAAGTCCCTGCGCCGCCAGGTGCGGGTCGAGGGACCGGTGGAGCCCGTCGCGGACGCCGAGGCGGACGCCTATTTCGCCACCCGCTCGCGCGATTCGCAGCTCGGCGCCTGGGCGTCGGACCAGTCGCGTCCGCTCGACTCGCGCGAGGCGTTCGAGGCGCGGTACGAAGCGGCGCGGGCGCGGTTCGAGGGGGGCGACGTGCCGCGCCCGCCGCACTGGTCGGGCTGGCGGGTGGTGCCGGAGACGGTCGAGTTCTGGAGCGACCGGCCGCACCGCCTCCATGAGCGGCGGGTGTTCACGCACGAGCGCGGCGGCTGGCGCGAAGGGCTGCTCTACCCGTGACCGGCGGTCACACCCACGCCGCCCACGCGGCCCATGGCGACCTCACCGCCCGGGCGGCGGTGTTCAGCGTCTCGGTCGCGACTTTCCTGCTGCTCATCAAGGCCTATGCCGCCTGGCTGACCGGGTCGGTGGCGATGCTCGGCTCGCTCGCCGACACCGCGCTCGACGTCGTCGCGTCGCTGATCACCCTCTACGGAGTGCGGCTGGCCGCCATGCCGGCGGACCGCGAGCACCGCTTCGGCCACGGCAAGGCGGAGGCGATCGCCGCCCTCTTCCAGGTTGGGATCATCAGCTTCTCGGCGGTCGGCATCGGCTGGCGGGCGGTCGACCGGCTCATCCACAGCCAGGCGACCGCGGGCGCCGAATACGGCATCGCCGTCTCGATCGTCGCCATCGCCGCGACCTTCGTCCTGCTCTGGTACCAGCGCCGCGTCATCGCCCGCACGGGCTCGGTCGCGATCGAGACCGACCATGTCCATTACCAGAGCGACCTCCTTCTCAACCTCTCGGTGATCGCCGCGCTCGCGCTCGACCAATATCTCCACATACGCGGCGCCGACCCGGTGCTCGGCGTCGGCATCGCCCTGTGGCTCGGCTGGGGCGCCTGGCAGGCCTCGAGCCGCGCGATCGACCAGCTGATGGACAAGGAATGGCCCGAGGAGAAGCGCCGCCGCTTCGTCGAGGTCGCCGCGCTTCACCCGGAATTGAAGGGCATTCACGACCTTCGCACCCGGACCAGCGGAATGCACGATTTCGTCCAGTTCCACGTCTGGGTCGATCCCGCGATGACCGTCGCCGAGGCGCACCGCGTGATGGACGAGGTCGAGAACAAGCTGGAACGGGAATTCCCCGGCTGCGAGATCCTCATCCACCTCGATCCCGAAGGACAGGTCGACCAGCCCGACAACCCGCTCGCCGAAACCGACCTCACCCAGGAGCTGCCGGAATGACCGAGTACAAGCTCTACCAGGTCGACGCCTTCGCCGACCGGCCGTTCGCAGGCAACCCGGCGGCGGTGGTGCCGCTCGAGGCGTGGCTGCCGGACGAAACGCTCCAGGCGATCGCGATGGAGAACAACCTCTCCGAGACCGCCTTTACCGTCCCCGCCGAGGACGGCGCCGCCGACTACGAATTGCGCTGGTTCACGCCGACGATCGAGGTCGCGCTGTGCGGCCACGCCACGCTCGCCTCGGGCCACGTCTTGCTCGGCGAGCGCGAGCGGGTCCGCTTCCGCACCCGCCAATCGGGCATCCTCGAGGTCGCGCGCGACGGCGAGGGCTATGCGATGACGCTGCCCGCCTACCGCGCCGAGCCGAAGCCGCTGCCGCGGGTCCTGGCCGCGCTCGGGATCGAGGGAAAGCCGACCCTCTGGCACGAACGGCTCTACGCTCTGATCGTCTTCGAGAGGGAGGCGGAGGTGCTCGCCCTCGACCCCGATTTCCGAGCGCTGGCGGCGGAGGGCGACATCCTCACCATCTGCACCGCGCCCGGTTCGGCGACCGACGCGATGAGCCGGGTGTTCGCCCCCGGCGCCGGAATCGACGAGGATCCGGTGACCGGCTCGGCCCATTCGGTCCTCGCGCCCTACTGGGCCGAACGCCTCGGCCGGATGCGCTTCACCGCCTACCAGGCGAGCCGCCGCGGCGGCCATGTCGACTGCCGCCTCGACGGCGACAAGGTCGTGCTCGGCGGCCGCTGCGTGACCGTCATCGAAGGCAATCTCTACCTCTGATCCGCCTCCAGCGCGTCGAGCAGAGGGAGCTGGCTCGGAAGCATCATCGCGCGGGCCTCGGCGAGGGCGAACCAGCGCGCCGTCTCGACCTCCGGAAAGTCCTGGAACCGCCCGCTTCTCGGCGGATATTCGAGGGTGAAAAGGTTGCTGGCGAGGCCGGCGCAGTCGAACGCCCCCTCCAGCGCGAAGGCCTCGACCCACTTGCCGCCGGCCTGTCGGATCCGCGCGAGCGGCCTCGGCGCGCCGGACGGGGCGCTCCCCATCTCCTCCTCGAACTCGCGCAGCGCCGCCTCGAGCGGCGTCTCGCCCTCTGCCACGCCGCCCTTGGGGATCATCCAGGCGCCGGCGTCCTTGCCGCGCCAGAACGGCCCGCCCGGCTTCACCAGCAGCACCTCGAGGCCGCCCGCGCCGCGGCGGTAGAGGAGGATCCCGGCGCTGACCGGCGCCGCCACTAGCCGAGCGGCACCCGGATGGCGTGCCGGGTGCCCTCGGGTGAGGATTCGAGCTCGCTCCGCCCCTTCACCCTTTTCACGAAGGCGGCGACGAGCCGCGAGCCGAGGCCGCCTTTCTCACCCCCCGGAGCAAAGCCGCGGCCGTCGTCCTCGACCTCGATCAGGGCCGCATCGTCCTGCCTCCGGCAGCACACCCGGATCGTCCCGCCGCCGTCGCCGAAGGCGTGCTTGCAGGCGTTGGTGACGAGCTCGTTGACGACGATCCCGATCGCCACCGCGGTTTCGTTTGACACCAGCAAGGGCTCGAGCTCGGTTTCGAGCACGATCCCGTCAGGGAGGATTCCGCGCCTGATCTGGGCGCAGATTTCGTCGAGCTGGTCGTGGAGGCGGATCGTGGCGAGCCCCTGGCTGCTCGGGGTCAGCGCCGCATAGACCGCCGAGACCGCCTTGAGCCGCTCCGCCGCCTCGCTGAGCGCCGCGCGCACCTCGCCGCTCGCCGCCTTGCCGGCCTGGAGCTGGAGCATGGCGGTGACGATCTGGAAATTGTTGCGGGTCCTGTGGTCCATTTCCCGGAGCGCATGGCCGAGGAAGTTGATCCGCCGCTGCCGCTCCAGCTCGCCCCGCGCCACCTCGCGCTGGTAGAGGTACAATGCGAAGAGGATGACCGCCTGGGTCGCCGTGGTGAGGGCGAGGCCCCAGCCGTCGGCGGCGGTCTCGATCCTGAAGCTGCCCTGGAACGGCACCAGGAAGAACCAGATGAGCAGCTGGCCGGTGGCCAGGGCGACGAGGCCGCTGCGCCAACCGGCGATCAGGGTCGCCAGCACCACCGCGAGATAGGCCAGGGCGAAGGGCGTCCGGGAATCGAGCAGGCCGAACAGTCCTGCGCGCGCCAGGACGAGGCCGGCCGCGATCGCCAAGCCGACGACGAGCTCCGTGAGCGGCCGCGGCAGCGTCCGGGCCAGCCGGCGCGGCAGATCGATTCGTACCAGCCGTCGCAACGGCTTCCCCTCCGCTGGGCAAAGGCCCTCAGGCGCCCCCCGGCGCCCACGCGATCCTAACATATTGATCCGCCGGGGCGACATAACCAGGTTCCTGATCCATGTTAGGAACCGTGGGCCGCTTCCTTCTCCGGGCGAGCGGCGCTAGCCTTCGCCGATGCCCAAGCCCGTCCTGTTCGACTATTTCCGCTCCTCGGCCTGCTACCGGGTGCGCATCGCGCTCAACCTCAAGGGAATCGCCTACGAGGCTGTCCCGGTAAACCTGCTCGAGGGCGCGCAAAAGGCCGACGACTATCGCGCCCGCAATCCGCAGGGGCTGGTGCCGGTGCTCGAGATCGACGGCCACCGGATCGTCCAGAGCCTTGCCATCATCGACTATCTCGACGCGACGCGGCCGGTGCCGCGGCTCGTCCCCCACGATCCGGCGGAGCGGGCGCG
>JAXDPA010000029.1:0-11600 GCA_034668685.1 Sphingomonadales bacterium
GGGGGCGGGGCGCGCGGCTGTCAGCCCCTCCACCAGCCTGCGGCTGGTCCCCCTCCCCATCGCTTCGCGACAGGGAGGACTAGTTTATTCATCCCCGTAGATCGCGACCCTCTTCCCCTCCGGCCCCGCCACGCCGCGGTACATTCCGGGGGTGTTGAAGGCCCAGGCGGCCTCGCCCGAGGGCGTCACCACGATCACGCCGCCGCTCCCGCCCAATGACCCGACGTCGGCGATCACCGCGTCGGCGGCGGCGCGGGCGCTCTCGCCGTGGCGGATGCGGGCGCAGATCTCGTGGGCGACGGCGGCGCGGATGAAATATTCGCCGGCCCCGGTCGCCGAGACCGCGGCGGAGCGGTCGTCGGCATAGGTGCCGGCGCCGATCAGCGGCGAATCGCCGATCCGTCCCCAGCGCTTGCCGGTCAGCCCGCCGGTCGAGGTCGCCGCGGCGACATGGCCGCGGACGTCGACCGCGACGGCTCCGATCGTGCCGTATTTCAGCTCCTCGTCGAAATAATGGTGCTCGCTTTCCTTCATCTCCTCGAGCTGGCGGCGCCGCTCAGGCGTCGCGAACCATTCCGGGCCGGCCTGCTCGAGGCCCTGCTCGCGCGAGAATTGGTCGGCGCCCTCGCGCGAGAGGAAGACGTGAGGGCTGCGCTCCATGATCGCCCGGGCGAGGGCGATCGGGTTCTTCGTCGCCGTCGCGCCGGTCACCGCGCCGGCGTTGCGGCTCTCGCCCTCCATGATCGCGGCGTCCATCTCGTTGGTGCCCTGATAGGTGAAGACCGAGCCGCGGCCGGCGTTGAAATTGGGATCGTCCTCAAGCACCTTCGCCGTCTCCTCGACGGCGTCGAGCGCGCTTCCGCCCGCCGCCAGGATCGTCGAGCCCGCGTCTAGCGCCGCCTCGAGGCCCGCGCGCAGCGCCCGCTCCTGAGGGCCGCTGAGCAAAGCCCGCTCGATCACCCCCGCCCCGCCGTGGATGACGAGCTTCCAACCTGACTTGCGGGGCGTATCGGTCATGTCGGCTCCGTTGCAGGTGCGAACGCTCGAGAGCCGCGCTCTATCCGCGTGCGCTGGGCCCGGCAACCGGACCGGAATCCCCTCTCCCCGGGGGAGAGGGGTAGGGGTGAGGGGATTCGGCGTCGGAGAACCAGCTCGGACTCCGTTATTCGGTGCGAAATTACAGGCGCCGGAACCCCTCACCCCCAACCCCTCTCCCCTCAGGGAGAGGGGAGTAGATTCCGCTTGCGCAACGAAATTCATATAATTATGATATCATCATTCAGGAGGGCAGAATCGATGACCGACACTCAGGTTCAACAGGATCAGGACCACCGGGCGCTGCGCCTGTCGCAGGAGCGCGCGGCCCACACCGCCAGCGGATACGTCATGCTGCTGGTGCTGCTGCTCGACATCGTCCTCGGCTTCCTCGCCTTGGGGCTGATGGCCGACATCGGCACCGCGGGATGGGGCGTGGTCGCCGAAATCGTCGCCGGCCTCGGCTTCTTCCTCATCATCAAGGGCTTCTATCTGTTGCAGCCCAACCAGGCCGCGGCGATCCTGCTGTTCGGCTCCTACAAGGGCACCGACAGGACTCCGGGTCTGCGCTGGGTGCTGCCCTGGTACAGCAAGACCAAGATCTCGACCCGCGCCCGCAACGTCACCTCGGAGCGGCTGAAGGTGAACGACCTTCGCGGCAACCCGATCGAGATCGCCACCAACGTGGTCTGGCGCGTGACCGACACCGCCCAGGCGCTGTTCGACATCGACGATTACAACAAGTTCGTCTTCGTCCAGATCGAGAGCGCGGTGCGCGCCATCGGCGCCAAATATCCTTACGACGACATCGAGCACCAGGAGACGACGCTGCGCGGCCACGCCGACGAGGTCAGCGAGCAGCTTCGCGCCGAACTCCAGGACCGGGTGCGGATCGCCGGAATTTCCGTCGACGAATGCCGCCTCACCCACCTCGCCTACGCGCCCGAGATCGCGCAGGCGATGCTCCGCCGCCAGCAGGCCGAAGCGGTGATCGCCGCCCGCTCGAAGATCGTGATCGGCGCGGTGTCGATGGTCGAGAACGCGCTCCAAGTGCTCTCCGAGAAGGGCGTCGTCGAACTCGACGCCGAGCGCAAGGCGGCGCTGGTCTCGAACCTGATGGTGGTGCTGTGCGGCGAGCGCGACACCCAGCCCGTCGTCAACACCGGCACGCTCTACCAATAAGGGAGCGCGCCGCCGTGCCGCCGCCGCCGAAAAAGGCTTTCCCGCTCCGGATCGAGCCGTCCCTCTGGGACGCGCTCGAGCGGGCGGCGGCGGCGGAATTGCGGAGCGTCAACGCCCAGATCGAATGCCTGCTTCGCGAGGCGCTTCACCGCCGCGGCGTCAAGCTCGACCCGCCCGAAAAGCGCAAGCGGGGCCGGCCTCCTGCCAAAAGTGGCAGTCCAGATGGATAGAGGCAGACACTTAACGGCAGAGTTACTATCAATCTACTTTACACCGGCAAGCAATTCGCCTCAGAATTTTATCGAATCCGTAGAACAATTCAATAAACCTTTGGATTCACTTCTTTTCATTTCGCTGGCGTAAAGCCCGGCTTTTGACGATCATCCTTCCTCTCACAGCGCGCGACAGCGAGTCGCGATAGGGTCGCAAGGGGGAAGACAAGATGGCTATCATTACCGGAACTGCGGGTAACGACACCCTCAACGGCACTTCGGGCGCCGACCAGATATTCGGCCTCGGCGGCGACGACATATTGAACGGCGGCGGCGGCAGCGACCAGCTCGACGGCGGTACCGGCGCCGACACGATGAGCGGCGGCACGGGCAACGACATCTACTTCGTCGACGATGTCGGCGACCAGGTGATCGAATCGGCCGGCCAGGGCACCGACGAGGTGCGCACCACGCTGGCCGCCTACACGCTCACCGACAATGTCGAGAATCTGCGCTTCACCGGCGGCGGCAGCTTCACCGGCACCGGCAACGACCTCACCAACGACATTCGCGGCGGCTCGGGCGACGACACGCTCTACGGCGGCGCCGGCTACGATTATCTCGCCGGCAACGACGGCAACGACACGCTCTACGGCGGCGCCGACGGCGACACGCTCGTCGGCGGTACCGGCGCCGACCATATGGAAGGCGGTACCGGAGACGACATCTATCTGATCGACAATGCCGGCGACGCGGTGGTCGAGAATTCGGGCGAGGGCGTCGACTGGGTCTATTCGACTCTCGGCACCTACACGATCGACGCCAATGTCGAGAACGCCCAGTGGAACGCCAGCACGGGCAGCTTCAACTGCACCGGCAACGCGCTCGACAACATCATCTACGGCGGCAGCGGCAACGACACGTTGAGCGGCGTCGATGGCAACGACACGATACGCGGCGGTACCGGCGACGACACGATCGACGGCGGCAACGGCAACGACCTTCTGAACGGCAATTCGGGCGCCGACATCCTCACCGGTGGCGCCGGGGCGGACACGTTCACGATGGGCTTCTTCGACAGCGGCACCGGCGCCGCCGCCGACCGGATCACCGACTTCACCAGCGGCACCGACATCATGGACGTGTCGGCCTGGGACGCCGACCTCAACACCGCCGGCAACCAGGCCTTCACCTTCATCGGCAACGCGGCTTTCTCGAACACCGCCGGCGAGCTGCGCGATTATTTCGACGGCACCAACACCTGGGTGCAGGGCGACATCAACGGCGACGGCGCGGCGGACTTCGAGATCAAGCTCGACGGCGCGGTGACCTTGGTCAGCACCGACTTCGTGCTGTAGCGCTTAGTCCTCCCTGTCGCGAAGCGATGGGGAGGGGGACCATGCGAAGCATGGTGGAGGGGCCCTACGGAGTCAGCTGGCCCCTCCACCGCCTTCGGCGGTCCCCCTCCCCATCGGCTGCGCCGACTGGGAGGACGAAACGATCCTCCCGAAAAATTCGTCGTTAGCGCAAATAAACCTTCTCGGTAGCGAAAGAATTTAGCCCGGTTTCGGACTAATCCCGTTGCGCCCCCACTCCCTGCGGGGCGTATGGGGAGACGTGGTATGGCTTATTATTACGGGACCGCAAGCAACGACACGATTACCGGCAGCAGCGATGCCGACGTGATCTACGGCTATGCGGGCGACGACACGTTGAACGGCAGCTCCGGCAATGACGAGCTCGACGGCGGCGCCGGCAACGACACGATGACCGGCGGCGCCGGCGACGACATCTTCTGGGTCGATTCCTCGGGCGACGTCGTGCTCGAATCGGCGGGCGGCGGCACCGACACGGTGAGGATGCAGATCCTCTCCTACACCCTGCCCTCGAACGTCGAGATCCTCGACACGCGCTGGGCCTATGGCGGGCCGATCTACGCCACCGGCAACAGCCTCGCCAACACCTTCATCATGGGCTTCGGCGCGGTGAGCGTGGACGGCGCGGCGGGCAACGACACCGCCAGCTACATGAATTTCGACACCAGCGTGACGGTCGACCTCACCACCGGCGAGAAGGCCGGGGTGGCCTCCGACGACACTCTGACCAGCATCGAGAACCTCACCGGCGGCACCGGGGACGACGTCCTTCGCGGCACCAGCGGCGCCAACGTCCTCGACGGCGGAGCGGGGGCGGACACCCTGGTCGGCCACGTCGGCAACGACGTCTACTGGGTCGACAACGTCGGCGACACGGTCGTCGAGAGCGTCGGCGAAGGCAATGACGAGGTGAAGGTGCGGCCCGGCACCATCACCGCCTTCACCCTTCCCGACAATGTCGAGCTGCTGACCTACACCGGCTCGAGCGCCTTCACCGGCACCGGCAACGCGCTCAACAACACGATCACCGGCGGCACCAGCAACGACACGCTCTACGGCCTCGACGGCAACGACTATCTGATCGGCGGCAGCGGCGCCGACCATCTCTACGGGGGCAACGGCGCCGACACGCTCGACGGCGGCGCCGCTGCCGACTATCTCTACGGCGGCGACGGCAACGACGTTTACATCGTCGGCAATGCCGGCGAACAGATTTTCGAGAATGCCGGCGAGGGCACCGATACGGTCTACGTCTCGGTCGCCAGCTTCGTCCTTCCGGACAATGTCGAGAATCTGATCGCCAACGCCTCGGGCATCGACTTCACGCTGGACGGCAACGATCTCGACAATTCGATCACCGGCGGGGGCGGCAACGACCTCGTGATGGGCGAAACCGGCAACGACACCGTCAATGGCGGCGCCGGCGACGACATCGTCCAGGGCAATGAGGGCGACGATCTTCTGATCGGCGGCTGGGGCCAGGATCATCTCGGCGGCGGTCCCGGCGCCGACGTGTTCAAATTCTCGTCCTACGAGAGCGGTACCGGAGCAAGCGCCGACTTCATCAGCGACTTCACGCCGGGCGAGGACCGGATCGACCTCACCGGAGTCGACGCCGACATCTTCACCGCCGGCGACCAGGCGTTCAACTTCATCGGCACCGACGATTTCTCGGGCACCGCCGGGGAGCTTCGCTACGCCTTCGACGACAGCGGCAACACGATCCTTCAGGCCGACGTCAACGGCGACGGAGTCTCCGACTTCGATATCACCCTGCAGGGCGTGCTCACCCCGACGGCGAGCGACTTCATGCTCTGATCCTGCACGAAAGGCGCACGGGGCCCAATCGGCCCGTGCGCCTTTCGCCTTGCCGCTCAGCCTATTATATGCGGGCCATGTCCATTCGCCCGTGGCGCGACATCGTCCGCCGTCCGTCCCGCCAGATCATGGTCGGCAACGTCGCCGTCGGCGGCGGCGCGCCGGTCACCGTGCAGACGATGACCAACACCGTGACCGCGGACGCGACGGCGACGATCGGCCAGATTCGCCGCTGCGAGGAAGCCGGCGCCGACATCGTCCGCGTCTCCTGCCCTGACGAGGATTCGACCCGGGCGCTGAGGCAGATCGTCCGGGCGGCGCGGGTGCCGATCGTCGCGGACATCCATTTCCACTACAAGCGCGCGCTCGAGGCCGCCGACGCCGGCGCGGCCTGCCTGAGGATCAACCCGGGCAATATCGGCTCGGCCGAACGCGTGCGCGAAGTGGTGAACGCCGCCAAGGCGAACGGCTGTGCGATCCGAATCGGGGTCAATGCCGGCAGCCTCGAAAAGGACCTGCTCGAAAAATATGGCGAGCCCTGCCCGGAGGCCCTGGTCGAGAGCGCGCTCGACCATATCCGGATCCTCGAGGACCACGATTTCCGCGAATACAAGGTGGCGGTGAAGGCGTCCGACGTCTTCCTCGCCGTCGCCGCCTACCAGCAGCTCGCCGACGCGGTCGACTGTCCGCTCCACTTGGGCGTGACCGAGGCCGGCGGGCTGATCGGCGGCACGGTCAAGAGCGCGATCGGCATCGGATCCCTGCTCTGGGCGGGAATCGGCGACACGATCCGCGTCTCTCTCTCGGCCGAGCCGGAGGAGGAGGTCCGGGTCGGCTTCGAGATCCTGAAGAGCCTCGGCATCCGCAACCGCGGAGTCCGGGTCGTCTCCTGCCCGTCCTGCGCCCGCCAGGGCTTCGACGTCATCCGCACCGTCGAGAAGCTCGAGGAGCGGCTCGCCCATATCCGGACGCCGATGTCGCTCTCGGTGCTCGGCTGCGTCGTCAACGGCCCCGGCGAGGCACGCGAGACCGACATCGGCATCACCGGCGGCGGCAACGGCAAGCACATGGTCTATCTCTCGGGGGTCACCGACCACCACGTCCGCGACGAGGAGATGGTCGACCACATCGTCCGCCTGGTCGAGGCCAAGGCGGCGGAGATCGAGGCGGCCGAGGCCGCGATACCGGACGCCGCCGAATGAGCCACGATTGTTGCCATTCCAAGGGCGAGGAGCTCGAACGGATCGCCCACCACAAGGACATCCGCCGGGTCCTCGTCGTGGTGCTGATGCTCAACGCCCTGATGTTCGTGCTCGAATTCGGCGCCGGCCTGTTCGCCCGCTCCGCCTCGCTGATGGCCGATTCGGTTGACATGCTGGGCGATGCCCTGGTCTTCGCGATGAGCCTCTTCGCCCTCAACCGCAGCCTCAAATGGCGGGCGGGGGCGGCCCTGATCAAGGGCGGCTTCATCCTCTTGATGGGCGTCGGAGTGCTCGGCGAGATCGCCGCCAAGATGATCTGGGGGGGAACTCCGGTGACCAGCGCGATGCTGCTGTTCGGGGGCATGGCGCTGGTCGCCAACCTCTCCTGCCTCGGCCTGCTATGGCCGTTCCGCCGGCACGACGTGAACCTCGCCAGCACCTTCACGTGCGCGCGCAACGACGTGATCGCCAACCTCGGCGTGCTGGCCGCCGCGGGGCTGGTCATGGCGACCCGTTCGTCCTGGCCCGACGCGCTGGTGGCGCTCGCCATCGCCTACATGTTCTTCCGCTCGTCGCTGAGGGTAATCGCCGACGCCTGGCCGCAATATCGCTCGACCCTCGCCGCCGCGCGGCCTTAGCTTCCTTCAATCCTCCCAGTCGCCGAAGGCGATGGGGAGGGGGACCGCGTGAAACGCGGTGGAGGGGCCATTTCCGAGTCTGCAGAGCCCGCTCCACCATGCTTCGCAGGGTCCCCCTCCCCATGAGCTTCGCTCACAGGGGAGGACTGAAGGTCCGGCCTTAGGCCTATTTTCACCGTCGCCGGATATGTCCGGAGCATGTTCAAGCCTCTTCTCTTCGTCGTCGCGCTCGGCGCCGGGCTCGGTTTCCTGTGGCCGACGGGCCATCAAGCGCCGGCGGCTCGGGCTTCCGGGTCCTCCCAGCCGACGCTCATTGAGCGCAGCCCCCAGGGCCATTTCTACGTCGACGCCGAAATCAACGGCGAGCTCGTCCACTGCATCGTCGACACCGGCGCCAGCATGGTGGCGCTGCCGGTCGACGACGCGCGCCGCATCGGCCTCGCCTTCTCCGACGCCGAGTTCCAGCCCATCGCGAAGGGCGCCGGCGGAATCGTCAACGGCAAGGAGGTCGTCCTCGACAGCATCTCCGTCGACGGCAAGAAGGTCGAGCATGTCACCGGCGCGATCCTGCAGGGCAACGAGATTTGCCTGCTCGGCCAGGCCTATCTCAACCGTCTCTCCTCGGTGGAGATGAGCGGCGGGGTGATGCGCCTCCAATAGGCCTTACGCGCCGCGCCGCCCGCCGCTAGGGAGCGGCATGGCGGGGCGGGAGCAACAAGGGGTGGCGATCCCCTTCGCGGTGGCGGCGCTCGGAATCGCGCTCTTCTCCACCATGGACGCGCTGATGAAGGGCCTCTCGCTCGCGATCGGGCCCTACAATGCCTTGCTGTGGCGCACGATGGCCGGCGCGCTGCTCGGCGGCGCCGTCTTCTTCGGCCGCGGCAGCCGATGGCCGACGGGCGGGACGCTCCGCGTGCACCTGCTGCGCGGCACCCTCTCCAGCGTCATGGCCGTGCTGTTCTTCTGGGGCCTGGCGCGGGTGCCGATGGCGCAGGCGATCGCGCTTGCCTTCATCGCACCGTTGATCGCCCTGTACCTTGCGGCCTTGTTCCTCAAGGAGAAGATCCAGCTCCGCGCGATCCTTGCTTCTCTGCTCGGCTTCGCCGGCGTGATCGCGATCCTCGCGGGGCAGATCGACGCGCATCTCGGGCCCGAGGCGCTCAGGGGCTCGATCGCCATCCTGCTCTCCGCCTGCCTCTATGCCGGCAACATCGTGCTGATGCGCCGGCAGGCCCAGCTCGCCGGGCCGATCGAGGTCGCCTTCTTCATGAGCGCGATCATGAGCAGCTGCTTCCTCGTCGCCGCGCCGTGGCTCGCCGAGTGGCCGGGGAGGGCGTACTTCCCAGCGCTGATCAGCGCTGCCTTGCTCGCCTTCGGCTCGCTCATGCTGCTCGCCTGGGCCTATGCGCGGGCCGAGGCCCAGCATCTCGCCCCGGTCGAATATACCGGCTTCGTCTGGGCCGCCTTCTTCGGCTGGACCGTGTTTGCCGAGCCCGTCCGTCCCTTCACCCTCGCCGGCGCGGCGATGATCGTCGCCGCCTGCTGGGTCGCCGCCCGCGCCGTGCCCGCGGCCGAGGTCCACGCCGAAGGCCTCTAGCCGCTGCCCAGCACGTTGATGGTGAAGGCGAGGACGCCGAGGTTGAAGACGAAGGCGGCGAACGAGTGGATGGTCACCTCGGCCCGGATCCGGCGGCTGGTGATCGACACGTCGGAGGTCTGGAAGGTCATTCCCAAAGTGAAGGAGAAATAGGCGAAGTCCGAATAATCGGGCGTCGTGGTCCCGGGGAATTCGAGCCCGAGCCCGCCGCCACGTCGCGCTTTCTCCTCCGGCAAATAGCAGAGATGCGCGTAATGGAGGGCGTAGACGCTGTTGGCGAACAGCCAGGCGAGGATCAGGGTCGCGATGACCAGGATCTTCTGGAACGGCTCCGGGCTGCCGCCGACCACCTCGCTCGCCACCGCGATCAGGATGGCCGCCATCACGGCGCCGGTGATGGCGAGCAGCAGGGTTCGGTTGGCGTCGTTCGCCTCGCTATGGGCCCGCATCGATTCGGGATCGGTCGGCACCAGCAGGGTCAGGCAGGAAATGAGGAAGACCAAGGCGCCGGCGTCGAAGCCGAGCATCAGCGCCTGGCGCGGATCGACCTTGCCCGAAAGTGCCAGCGCCGCGGTCGCCACCGTCCCCGCGACAATGAACAGGATGAAGCGCGTCGGCGCCACCTTGTTGCCGATCGCTTTTCTTTCCCGCTCCGCCATGGCGCGACGCTAGCGCGGCGCGGGCCGCGGCGCTAACCCCTTTTCGATGGCGTGGCTGCTTCTCATCGTCGGCGGACTGTTCGAGGTCGGCTTCACCACCTGCCTGCGCTTCGTCGACGGGTTCCGGAGCGTGCCCTGGACCCTGGGCTTCCTCGCCTCGGTCGCGGTGTCGATGGGCCTGCTCGAGGTCGCCAGCCGGACCATCCCGATGGGTACGGCCTACGCGATCTGGGGCGGCATCGGCGCGGCCGGAACGGTGATCGTCGGCCTGTGGTTCTTCGGCGAGCCGGCGACGTCGGTGCGGCTCCTCCTCCTCGTGGCGCTGATCGGCTGCATAATCGGGCTGAGGCTGACCGCGGCGTGACCTACGACGAGGGACTTTACGAATGGGTGCAGGAGGCGCTCGAGCCGATAGGGCGGGTGGCCCTGCGCCGGATGATGGGCGCGGCCGTCCTCTACCTCGACGGCATTGTCTTCGCCGTGCTCGACGACGAGCTCTGGCTCAAGGCCGACGCCGAGAGCGCGGCGGTCTGGGACGAAGCCGGCTGCGACCGCTTCAGCTTCACCCTGAAGGACGGCACCGTCGAGACTATGAACTACCGCCGCGCCCCGCTCGACGCCTATGACGACCCCGAGGCGATGCGCGGCTGGGCCGCGCTGGCCGTGGAGGCGGGGCTGAGGGGCGCGGCGAAGAAGAGGCCCAAACCTCCCCTCTCCCGGCGGGAGAGGGGTCGGGGGTGAGGGGCTGCGGCGTATCCGGATAGGCTGGAACCCCTCACCCCTAACCCCTCTCCCCTGGGGAGAGGGGAATCAGCGTCCCGTCTGCCTCCGCAGCAGCGGGGCGATTTCGGGGCTTTCCTCGATCGTGTTGTAGAATCTGGGGGCCGCCCGGCGGTGCGAGGCCTGCTCGTAGGCGTAGCCGAGGGACAGGATTCGCGCGTCGTCCCATTTGGTGCCGATGAAGCTGAGGCCCACCGGGAGCCCCTTCACCAGCCCCATCGGCACGGTGAGGTGCGGGTAGCCGGCGACCGCGGCGAGGCCGCCGGCGCCGCCGCCGGCGATCTGGTCGCCGTTGACCGCGTCGATCTTCCACGAGGGCGGCATGGTCGGGCCGACCAAAGCGACGACGTTGTTCTCGCGCATCAGCCGGTCGATCCCCTCCGGCCCGGCGAGCCGGTAGGAGGTCTCGCGCGCCTTCACATAGGCCGGATCCTCGAGGCCCTTGGTCTTCTCGGCGTCCTCGAACGTGCCCTGGTCGAACAAAGCAAGCTCGGTCGAGGCGTGGGCGCGGTTGAAGGCGATGAGGTCGGCGAGGGTGCGGCTCTTCACCGCCGGCGGGGTGGTGGCGAGATAGGTCGCCATGTCGGCCTTCAATTCCGTGTAGAGCACGATCTGCTCGTTCTGGCCGATCTCCTGCCGGCCCTTGAACTCCTTGATCTCGACCAGGATCGCGCCTTGGCTGCGCAGGACGTTGAGCGCCTGCTCGAGCAGCTCGTTGGTGCCGAAGCCGCTGGCGAATCGCATCACCCCGATGCGGGTGCCGCGAAGCGAATTGGCCGAGAGGCTGTTGACGAAGTCGACCTTGTGCCGGTCGGCGTCGGCGGTCGCCGGGTCGGCCGGGTCGGAGCCGGCGATCGCGCTCAGCACCAGGGCCGCGTCGCGCACGGTGAGCGTCATCGGCCCGGCCGTGTCCTGGCTGTGGCTGATCGGGACGATCCGGTTGCGGCTGACCATCCCCACGGTCGGCTTGAAGCCGACGATGCCGTTGATCGAGGCCGGGCAGGTGATCGAGCCGTCGGTCTCCGTGCCGATCGCCGCCGGCACCATCCCCGCCGCCACCGCCGCGCCGCTGCCGCTCGACGAGCCGCAGGGGTCGCGGTC
>JAXDPA010000030.1:0-16299 GCA_034668685.1 Sphingomonadales bacterium
GATGAAGCAGCTCGCCGGCATGCGCGGCCTGATGGCCAAGCCGTCGGGCGAGATCATCGAGACTCCGATCATCTCGAACTTCAAGGAAGGCCTCACCGTCCTCGAATATTTCAACTCGACCCACGGCGCCCGCAAGGGCCTCGCGGATACGGCGCTCAAGACGGCGAATTCGGGCTATCTGACCCGCCGCCTGGTCGACGTTTCGCAGGATTGCGTCGTCGTCGAGGAGGATTGCAAGACCGAGAACACGCTCGACATGCGTGCGATCGTTCAGGGCGGCGCGGTCATCGCCTCGCTCGGCGAGCGCATCCTCGGCCGCACCCCGGCAGAGGACGTGGTCGATTCGAAGACCGGCGACCTGATCGCGAAGGAAGGCGAGCTGATCGACGAGGCCGCGGCGCTGAGGATCGACGAGATCGGCATCCAGTCGGTCCACATCCGCTCGCCTCTGGTCTGCGAGAGCGAGCATGGCGTCTGCGGCAAATGCTACGGGCGCGATCTCGCCCGCGGCACGCCGGTCAATATCGGCGAGGCGGTCGGCGTGATCGCCGCCCAGTCGATCGGCGAGCCGGGAACGCAGCTCACCATGCGCACTTTCCACATCGGCGGCGCCGCCCAGCTCAACGAGACGTCGAGCCTGGACGCGGTGGCGGACGGCACGGTCGAGTTCCGCGACCTGCCGACCATCCTCGACGCCCGCGGGCGCCGGGTGGCGATGTCGCGCAGCGGCGAGGTCGCGATCGTCGACATGGACGGCCGCGAGCGCGCCTCGCACCGCATCCCCTATGGTGCGCATCTGATGTGCGACACCGGCCATATCGTGTCCAAGGGGGAGCGGATCGCCGAATGGGATCCGTTCATGATGCCGGTGATCACCGAGAAGGGCGGCGTCGTGAAGTTCCAGGACCTGGTCGACAGCAAGACGCTGACCGAGCAGACCGACGAAGCGACCGGCATCGCCCAGCGCATCGTCACCGAGTTCCGCGGCACCGCCCGGAGCAAGGAGGACCTTCGTCCGCGCATCACCCTGCTCGACGAGAAATCGGGCGAGGCGGCGCGCTACATGCTCTCGCCGGGCGCGATGCTCTCGGTCGAGGACGGCCAGAGGGTCGAGGCCGGCGAGGTGCTCGCCCGCGTCAGCCGCGAGGCCGCCAAGACCCGCGACATCACCGGCGGCCTGCCGCGGGTGGCGGAGCTGTTCGAGGCGCGCAAGCCCAAGGAGAATGCGATCATCGCCAAGGTCTCCGGTCGGATCGCCTTCGGCAAGGACTATAAGGCCAAGCGCAAGATCGCGATCATCCCCGACGAGGGCGGCGAGCCGGTCGAGTATCTGGTGCCCAAGTCGAAGGTCATCGACGTGCAGGAAGGCGATTTCGTCAAGCGCGGCGACAATCTGATCGGCGGCTCGCCCGATCCGCACGACATCCTCGAGGTGCTCGGCGTCAAGGCGCTTGCCGAATATCTCGTGTCCGAGATCCAGGAAGTCTACCGGCTCCAGGGCGTGAAGATCAACGACAAGCATATCGAGGTGATCGTCCGCCAGATGCTGCAGAAGGTGGAAATCACCGAGAGCGGCGATTCCACCTTCCTGGTCGGCGAGCAGATCGACCGGCAGGAGATGAACGAGGCCAATGCCAAGCTGAAGACGATGGGCAAGAAGAAGCCCGCCGAAGGCAAGCCGGTGCTGCTCGGCATCACCAAGGCGAGCCTGCAGACGCGGAGCTTCATCTCGGCCGCCTCGTTCCAGGAGACGACCCGGGTCCTCACCGAAGCCTCGGTGCAGGGCAAGATCGACGACCTGGAAGGGCTCAAGGAGAATGTCATCGTCGGCCGGCTCATTCCCGCCGGCACCGGCGCCGGCATGAAGCGGATGCGGATCGCGGCCTCGTCGCGCGACGCGGCGCTGCGCGCCCAGCACCGGGCGATCCAGGAATCCCTGATCGCCGCCAACAGCGCCGCCGAGGAGCATGAGGCCGAGCTCGCCCAGGGGCCCGAAGCCGCGATCCATGGCGATCCGCTGGAAGCGGTCGTGATGAGCGGCCACGGCACCGATGCCGATGCCGGCGACTATCTCCAGACGCCGGCCGGCGAGGAAGCCTGACGCAACCCGACGAAGCGCCCCGCCGGCCACCCGCCGGCGGGGCGTTTTTTTGTCAGGAGCAAGGTCATGACCGCCCCGACGTTCACGCGATTCAGGGCTGGAACCGCCCCCGCCCCAAGCTGCCAACCGGCCGATCGTCCGTCAGCGGGCGGCCGAGACGATGCGCTCGTTTTGCCTTCCTTGGCCGATATGCCTATCGGACCCGAAATGGACGTGAAGGACCTCCGCGTCGCCATCTTCAGCGGCAATTACAATTATGTCCGCGACGGCGCGAACCAGGCGCTGAACCGGCTCGCCGGCTATCTGCTGAAGCAGGGCGCGGCGGTCCGGGTCTATTCCCCGATCACCGGGACGCCCGCTTTCCCGCCGACCGGCGACCTCATCGACCTCCCCGCCGTCCCCATCCCCGGCCGCCCCGAATATCGGATCGGAGTCGCGATCCCGCCCCGCGTCCGGAAGGACCTGCGGGCATTCCGGCCGAACATCCTTCACGTCGCCAGCCCGGAGATCACCGGCCACCGCGCGGTCAGCCTCGCCCACCGCTGGGACCTTCCCGTGATCGCCTCGGTCCACACCCGCTTCGAGACCTATCCGCGCTATTACGGCCTCGCCTTCATGGAGCCGGTGGTGCTTGCAATCCTGAGGCGCTTCTACCGCCGCTGCGACGCCATCTTCGCGCCCTCCGATTCGATGGCGCAGCTCCTCCGCGACCAACGGATGAACTATGACGTCGGCATCTGGTCGCGGGGCATCGACCGCGAGATCTTCAATCCCGGCGCGCGCGATCTCGCCTGGCGCCGCGGCCTAGGCATCGGGGGCGACATGCCGGTGATCGGCTTCGTCGGGCGCCTGGTCATGGAGAAAGGGCTCGACGTCTTCTCCGACACGATCGACCGGCTGGTACGTCGCAAGGTCCGCCACAAGGTGCTGGTGGTCGGCGACGGGCCGGCGCGCGACTGGTTCGAGAAGAGGCTGCCCGATGCGGTGTTCGCCGGCTTCCAGGCCGGGCGGGACCTCGGCCGCGCCGTCGCCTCGATGGACATGCTGTTCAACCCGTCGGTGACCGAGACGTTCGGCAACGTGACTCTGGAGGCGATGGCGGCGGGCCTGCCCGTGGTCGCCGCGATCGCCACCGGCAGCCAGAGCCTGGTGACGGAAGGCGTCACTGGCCGCCTCGTCCGCCCCGGCGCCTGCGACCGCTTCTGCGAGGCGCTCGCCGCATATTGCGACAATTCCGAAGCGCGCCACGCCGCGGGCCTCGCCGGCTTCGAAGCGAGCCAGCGCTATGGCTGGGACGAGGTCAACCAGGAGCTGGTCGACGCCTATATCCGCGTCATCCGCCAGCATGACGGGGGCCGGCAGCGGTCGACCCCGGTGCCATAATCCTCCCCTGCTTTCGCAGGGAGGGGGTTGCGCGAAGTGCGGTGGAAGAGCGACGGCGAAGCCGCCCGATCTTGTCAACAAGAGCTCGCTTTGCTCGGCCCCTCCACCATGCTGCGCAATGAGCAGGTGAGATTGCCCCCCGGCAATCTCAGCCATGGGCGGGGCACATGGCGGCCTGCTCATCCCCCTCCCCCGGAAATCCGGGGGAGGATTTAGGCGCCATCGACCCAGTCGAAGGTCAGCGGCGCCTCCCGGAACGCAAACCGATCCAGATGGCGTGCCACCGCGCCCTTCAGCGCCTCGATCTGCGCGGGCGCGGACGCGTCGATCCGGCACAGGAGCGCGTCGTCGCGCGCCGTCATCGTGACGAGCGCGTCGCCGGGCCAGTCGGCGCCGCGCGCGTCTTTGGGGAAGGTCACCCTGCCCTCCTGGGCATCATATTCCACCGCCAGATTGTGCGCCCAATGCTTGCACAATTGCTGGAGGTAGCGGCTGCCGTTCGCGGTCGGCACCGTCGCAATGCTGGTCGTGCTCAAAGCCGTTCGATCTTCTGCGCCGCCTCGTCGAGGATCGCAGCGATCTTGTGCATCGTGCCTTCGTCGGAATCCTCGCGCGTCGTGCGGTGCCACAGGGCCGAGAGCAGATTTCCGATCGACCGTTTGATCGGCGCGCCGCCGGCCTTGCGCTGGTCGCTGCCGAGCTCCTTCAGCCGCTCGAACAGGGCGTCGACCTCCTCCGCCTTCTCGGCGAGATGGTCCTTGCCGTCGGCGGTGATCTCGAAGGCCTTGCGCGATCCTTCGGTCTTCACCTCGTCGATCAGGCCCATGTCCTGGAGCATGGTCAGCGACGGATAGACGATTCCCGGGCTCGGCGCATATTCGCCATGGGTCATCTCCTCGACCGCGCGGATCAAATCATAGCCGTGACGCGGCTGATCGGCGATCAGCTTCAAGAGGACGAGCCTCAGCTCGCCGGAGTCGAGCACCCGGCGCCGGCCGCGGCCGCCATGATGTCCGCCCCAATCGGCGCCCCAGTCTCGGCCCCAGCCGCGCCCGCGGCCGCCGCCCAGGCCCATGGCGAGAATCGCCGCCGGGAAACCGAAGCCGCGCTGACCGCAATCGCCGTGCATCCTGAATCTACCCATCTCATTCCTCCATTGAAGATAGGCTGAGATATATCTTCATCTGAGACACGTCAAGATATATCTTGATTTCTTATAGTGCCGGTGGCCCCAGCGCGGCCTTGACCGCCCGCTGGATTGCTTCCTGGCTACGCTCCTCGCAATGACGAGAGAACTATGGCTAATGCGGTGCGGTGACCCGCCGGGCCAGGAAATCGGTGATCGTGCGCCACAGATGGAGCTGCCGCGCCTCGCCGGGGACGGCGTGGGTGGCGCCGGGATAGACCATCATCTCGAATATCTGGCTGCGGCCCTGAAGCGCGGCCATCAAAGCCGTCGAATTCTCGAACACCACATTGTCGTCCGCCATGCCGTGGATCAGCAGCAGGGGGTCGGCGATCCGATCCGCCTGGGTGAGTGCGTCGGAGGCGCGATAGGGCGCGGGATCGCGGGCGGGATTGCCGAGATAGCGTTCCGTATAATGGGTGTCGTAAAGCTCCCAACGGGTGACCGGGGCGCCGGCGATCCCCGCGGCGAAGGTGCCCGGCGCAGCTTCGAGCAGGCGCAAGGTCATATAGCCGCCATAGGACCAGCCATAGACGGCGATGGCGCGGGGATCGACATAGGCCTGGCTCTGCAGCCAGTGCACGCCGGCGAGCTGATCCTGCACCTCGACGCCGCCCATCACGTGGTAGATCGCGGTCTCGAATGCATGGCCGCGATCGGGCGAGCCGCGATTGTCGAGCGAGAACACGATCCAGCCATGCTGGACCAGATATTGCTGGATCGGGCTGCCCCAGGCGCGGGTCGCCTGCCGTCCGGCTCCCGGCCCGCCATAGACCTGGACGAAGACCGGATAGAGCCGGCCGGGCTCGCGCCGCGGCGAGAGCATCCGATAGTGGAGCACGCTGCCGTCGGCGGCCTGGAGCGTGCCGAAGCTCGGCTGGACATGGGCGGCGAGGAAGGGCGCATAAGGATGCGATGCGTCCAGCCTGTTCTCCCCGATCCAGGCGATACGCTGCCCGTCCGCATCCGCGAGATAGACTTGCGGCGGCTGGCCCGGATTGGAGCGGCTGACCAGCGCGCGGGTCGCCCCTTCGTCCATTTCCGCGCCGTTCCACCAGCCCGCCTCGGTCACCCGCCGCGGCGCTCCGGGACGGCGATAGTCCACCCAATAGAGATGCCGCTCGAGCGGCCCGTCCAGATTGCCGGTGAAATAGACCCGGTGCCGCTGCTGGTCGACGCCGGCCACCGCGTCCACCTCCCAATCGCCATGGGTGAGCCGGGTCCAGCGGCCCCGGTCGAAGCGGTAGAGATGGGAGAAGCCGGACCGTTCGGAGCTCCAGATCAGGCTGCCGTCGCGCAGCGATTTCAGATTGTCGTTGAGGTTGAGCCAGGTCTCCGAGCGCTCGCTGAACAGGATCGTCGAGCGGCCGGTGGCGGGATCGACGCTGAGCAGATCGAGCCGTTTCTGGTCGCGGCTTTCGCGCTGCACCAGCAAAGCGCCGCCGTCCGCCCGCCAGTCAACGCGGGCGAGGTAGACGTCCGGATCCTGGCCGAGATCGACCTTGATCCGGCCGCTCCCGTCCGGCCGCATCAGGTAGAGATCGACAAGCGCATTGGGAGTGCCGGCGGCTGGATAACGCTGCTGATAAATGCGGGTGCCGTCGGCGCCGATCGCGGTGCGAGTCACCGTTTGCACCGGGCTTTCATCGACGCGTGCGACCGCCAGCCAGCCATCGTCCGGCGACCACCAATGGCCGGTGTTGCGCTTCATCTCCTCCTGCGCGACGAATTCGGCCGAGCCCCAGCCGATCGTGCCGCCGCCATCTTCGGTCAGCCGGCGCTCCCCGGTCCCATCGGCGCCGATCACGTAGAGATTATGATCGCGAACGAAGGAGAGATAGCGGCCGGTGCGCGAGACCTGGGCGTCGAGCTCGGTCTCGGGCGTGTTCGTGATCCGCCGCACATTGCCGTCGAGGCCGGCGAGATAGAGATCGCCGTCGAGCGGCACGAGGATCGAACGGCCGTCCGGCGACCAGGCATAGGAGACGATGCCGCGCACGCCGGACAGGCGCGCGCGCTCGCGCCGCATCATCTCCTCTTCCGACAGGGCCGCCCCGGAACCGACCCGGCTGCTGTCGACCAGCATGCGCGCCTGGCCGGTCGCGGTGTCGACCGCCCACAGATCGTAGCGGTCGCGATCGTCGGGCCGGTTGCGCAGCAGAGTGGCGAGCCGTCCGTCCGGCGACAGCCGCAGCAGCCGCGGCGTGGGCCCGGACAGCGAGGGGCTGGCGAACAGCCGCTCGAGCGTCAGCGCCTGCTGCGGAACGGGCGGCGGAGTCTGGGCCATTGCGGTGGTGCCGAGAATCATGAGGGCGAGCGGAATGAGGAAGCGCATGACGCCTCCTAAAGCAAGTTCAGCGCGGGCGGAAAGGCCCCGGCTTCGGGACATCCGCGCACGATCCGCCCGGGCGCGGCCCGGTGCGGATCGATCTTGCGAAACGGGCTCAGCCCTCGACCGGCTCCGCGGCCTTGGCGGCCTTCGCCGCCTTGGCGGCGTCGAGATGGCGGGTGTCGCGGCGCTCGGCGATGCGGGCCGATTTGCCGGTGCGGCCGCGCAGATAATAAAGCTTGGCGCGGCGGACAGCGCCGCGGCGGACGACCTCGATCGATTCGACGTTGGGGGAATAAAGCGGGAAGACGCGCTCGACGCCCTCGCCGAAGCTGATCTTCCTGACCGTGAAGGAGCTGCCGAGGCCGCGATTGGCCCGCGCGATGCAGACGCCTTCGAAATTCTGGATGCGGGTGCGCTCGCCCTCGACCACCTTGACGCCGACGCGGAGCGTATCGCCCGGGCGGAATTCGGGAATGGTCTTGGTCTTGCTGAACTGCTCGATGGCCTCGGCCTCGAGCTGCTGGATGAGGTTCATCTCATTCGTCCTTGTTCTTCTCACGCTGCGCGCCAGAGGGCGGTGGCCTTCGCGCGTCCCGGTGACGCTCGATCAGGTCCGGCCGCCTTAGCCGTGTCTCTTCCGCCGCTTTGGCCTTGCGCCAGGCGGCAATCTTCGCATGATCCCCCGATCGCAGCACTTCGGGGATCGCGCGCCCTTCCCATATGACAGGCCGGGTATAATGCGGATATTCGAGAAGGCCGCTTTCGAAGCTTTCCTCCTCACCGCTGGAAGGGGCGCCCATTACCCCGGGAAGCAGCCGAACGCAAGCGTCGAGCAGGGCCAAAGCGGCCGGCTCGCCCCCCGACAGCACATAGTCGCCGACCGAGACCGGAACGATCGGCCGCGCCTCGAACAGGCGCTCGTCAATGCCCTCGAACCGGCCGCAAAGGATCGAGACGCCGGGACCGGCGGCGAGGCTGCGCACGAGACCCTGGGTCAACGGCGCGCCGCGCGGGCTCATCGCAAGCATCGGCGCGTCGGGGCGAAGCGCGAGCACCCGATCGACCGCCGCAGCGAGCACGTCCGCCCGCATCACCATCCCCGGCCCGCCCCCGGCCGGCGTGTCGTCGACCGAGCGGTGCCTGTCGGCCGCGAAGTCGCGGATCTGGACGGCGTCGAGCGACCAGATTCCGTCCATCAGCGCGCGCCCGGCGAGGCTCAGCCCGAGCGGGCCGGGGAACATCTCCGGATAGAGGGTGAGAATGGTGGCGGCCCAGGTCATGCGACCCTTTCGCCCCTTCCCCCATCGAGGGCAAGTCGCCGGAACCATGTGCACCTGCTAACGCTGTGGCCGGATGGACGAGCCCGATCTCGATTGCCTGATCGTCGGCGCCGGCCCTGCGGGGCTGACCGCGGCCATCTATCTTGCGCGTTTCCACCTCAGGCTGAAGGTGATCGATGCCGGCAACAGCCGCGCCTCGCTCATTCCCTGCACCCGCAACCATGCCGGCTTCCCGGACGGAATCTCAGGCGCCGACCTGATCGAGCGGATGAAGGCGCAGGCGCAGAAATATGGCGCCGGCATCGAGACCGGCCGGGTGACCCGGCTCGACCGGATCGAAGGCGGGTTCAGCGCCCAATGGGGCTCGGGCTCGGCGACTGCCCGAACCATCCTGCTCGCCACCGGGGTGATGAACCGCCGGCCGCCGATGGACGAGAGCCTGCACGCCGAGGCGCTCGCCCGTGGGCTGATCCGTTATTGCCCGATCTGCGACGGCTATGAGGTGACCGATCGCAAGGTCGGCGTGATCGGCAGCGGCTCGGCGGGAGTCGCCGAGGCCGTCTTCCTGCGCGGCTATACCGCCGACATCACCCTGATCGCGCCGGACCGCGCTCACGACCTGGGCCCCGAAGACCAGGCGAAGCTGCGCGACCTCGGCATCCAGATGGTCGACGGCCCCTGCCACGCCGTCGCGGCGCTCGACGAGGCGATCGTCGTCGAAACGGCCAACGGCCACCACACCTTCGACAGCGTCTACCCGGCGCTGGGATCCGACGTCCACAACGAGCTTGCCGGCCAGATCGGCGTCGCTCTGGTCAAGGAGAGCGGCTGCATCATCGTCGACTCCCACCAGCGCACCAACGTGCCGGGCGCCTATGCGGCCGGCGACGTCGTGCTCGGTCTCGACCAGATCAGCCACGCCATGGGCGAAGGCGGCGTCGCGGCGACGACGATCCGGAACGACCTGGCGCGCGACCGGCCGCTGAAGCGCTAGGGCCCGCCGGCACGGGGGCTGCCGCTGGACCGAACAGCCGGCACCCGATGACCCAGATGCGGTTCAGGCAAGAAAGGCCGGATCCGCCACCACCCGCCCCGTCTCCAGATCGGCAATGCCGGGGCGCAACGGGATCATCGCGCGCTTGCCGTCGCTCTTCTCGATCTCGAGCACGTCGCCCGCTCCAAAATTCTCGACCGCGACGATCTTGCCCAGCTTTTCGCCGTCCGGGCTCTCGCAGGGAAGACCGAGCAAATCGGCGTGATAATATTCGCCGTCGCCGAGCGGCGGCAGCGCCGAGCGCGGCACGCTGAGCAAGGTGCCGCGCAGCGCCTCGGCGGCTGCCCGGTCCCCTATCTCGGCGAAGCGGGCGATGGCGCCCGCGCTGCCGGGCTTGACCGACTGGAGGGTGAGCGGCCGATCGCCGGCGAGGAAGCTCTTGTGCCGCTTCAGGCTTTCCAGCCCTTCAGCGAACAATTTCAGCCGCACCTCGCCGCTTATGCCGTGCGCGCCGGCAATCGCGGCGAGGGTGACCTGGGACTCGGGCATCTAGCCCCTCCCCTCGCTGGGGAGGGGTTGGGACGGGGCGAACCTGGCGGACCCGCTCCGCGCTAACGGAGAGTCCACCACCGGAATATTGCGGCCGCAGGCTCGTCCCCCGGACGAACCGAAGTGCGGCCGCAATCCCATCAAAGGGGAGGACTTTAGGAGCGGCGCCGGGCTCAACCTTCGTCCTGCCCGGCTTTCTCGGCGCCTTCCTCGGGAGAGGCCTCGTCGGCGCCTTCGACCGGCGCCTCGGCGGACTCGCCCTCATTGGCGGCCTCCTCGGCGGGGGTCGCTTGCTCGGCGGCGGGCGCGTCAGCGGTCGGAGCTTCGGCTTCCGCCGCCGGAGCTGCTTCCTCGGCCTCAGCCTCGGCTTCCGGAGCTTCGGCGGCAGCCTCCTCGGCAGCCGGAGCTTCCGCCTCGGCAGTCCCTTCCTCAGCGGCAGGAGCCTCGGCGTCCGAAGCCTCCTCAGCGGCGGCTTCCTCGGCGGGAGCGGCCTCCCCGGCCGGAGCCTCGGCTTCAGCAGCCTCCTCAGCGGCGGCTTCCTCGGCCGGAGCTTCCGCTTCCGGGGCCGAAGCCTCGGCGGCCACCGCCTCGGCGGGAGCGGCCTCGTCGGCGGGCGCTTCGGCCTCCGGAGCCGGGGCTTCGGCTTCCGAAGCCGAAACCTCCTCGGCCGGCGCGGCGGCGGCTTCGGCTTCCTTCTTGGCGCGCTCCTCCGCGCGCTCCTTCGCCTTCTCGCCGGGCTCGCCCTTGTTCGGGTTGTTGCGCGCCGGACGCTCGATGATGCCGGCGGCGTCGAGGAAGCGCAGCACGCGGTCCGACGGCTGGGCGCCGACCGAGAGCCAGTGGCGCGCTCGCTCGGCGTCGAGCTTCACCCGCTCGGCGCTGTCCTTGGGCGCGAGCGGATTGTAGCTGCCGATCCGCTCGATGAACTTGCCGTCGCGCGCGTTGCGCGCGTCGGCAACGACGATCTTGTAATAAGGCCGCTTCTTCGCGCCGCCCCGTGAAAGCCTGATTGCAACTGCCATTTACCTAGTCCTTTCGTTCAATTCGTCACCCCGGCGAAAGCCGGGGTCCATCTTTTCCGTGACTCTGGATCCCGGCCTTCGCCGGGATGCCGCGGTGTGGGCCGCGTCATTTTCTGAAATTTCCCGGGAAACCCGGAGGGCCGCCCAGCGGGGGCAAGCCGCCGCCGGGCCCGCCCATGCCGCCAAGCCCGCCCATGCCACCGCCGCCGCCGCCAAACAAAGCGCCCAATTTGCCGAGCCCGCCCATCTTGCGGATCTTCTTCATCGCATTGGCCATTTCCTGGTGCATCTTGAGCAGCTTGTTCACCTCCTGGACGGTGGTGCCCGAGCCGTTGGCGACGCGGATCTTGCGCTTGGCGTTCATCAGCTCTGGCCTGGAACGCTCCTTCAGAGTCATCGAGCTGATGATCGCGTCGAGGCGGCCGAGGACATTGCCTTCGAGAACGCCGCTCTCGTTGATCTGGTTCTTCATCTTGCCGAGGCCGGGCATCATCCCGGCGAGCGCGCCGAGGCCGCCCATCCGCTGCATCTGCTGAAACTGGCCGCGCAGATCGTTGAGATCGAACTGGCCCTTGGCCATCTTGCGGGCAAGCGCCTCGGCCTCGTCAGCCTTGATCGTCTCCTGCGCCCGCTCGACCAGGGAGACGACGTCGCCCATGCCGAGGATCCGGCCGGCGACCCGCTCGGGATGGAAAGGCTCCAGCTTGTCGATTGCCTCGCCGGTGCCGGCGAACTTGATCGGCTTGCCGGTGACCGCGCGCATCGACAAAGCCGCGCCGCCGCGGGCGTCGCCGTCCATCCGGGTGAGGATGACGCCGGTGAGATCGACCTGGTCGCTGAAGCTCTTGGCGACGTTGACCGCGTCCTGGCCGGTCATCGCATCGGCGACGAGCAAAACCTCTTGCGGCTGAGAGGCTTGAGCGACGGCCTTCATTTCGTCCATCAAGGCCTGATCGACGTGGAGGCGGCCCGCAGTGTCGAGCATCAGCACGTCATAGCCCTGCAGGCGGGCGGCGTTGAGCGCGCGTCTGGCGATGTCCACGGGCCCCTGGCCGGGGACGATCGGCAGGGTCGCGACCTCCGCCTGGCGGCCGAGCACGGCGAGCTGCTCCTGCGCTGCCGGCCGGGCGACGTCGAGCGACGCCATCATGACCTTCTTGCGGTCCTTCTCGGTCAGCCTTTTCGCAAGCTTGGCCGTGGTCGTCGTCTTGCCCGAGCCCTGCAGGCCGACCATCATGATCACCGCGGGCGGGGTGATGGCGAGGTCGAGCCCCGCCTCCTCCGCGCCAAGCATCTCGACCAGGGCGTCATGGACGATCTTGACGACCTGCTGGCCCGGCGTGACCGAACGCAGCACCTGCTGGCCGACCGCCTGCTCGGTGGCGCGATCGACGAACTCGCGCACCACGGGCAAGGCGACGTCGGCCTCGAGCAAGGCGATGCGGACCTCGCGCATCGCGCCGCGCACGTCGGCCTCGTTGAGCGCGCCGCGGCCGCGCAAGCGGTCGAAGACGCCGCTCAGACGATCGCTCAGGCTCTCGAACATGCTCTTCTCCCGGCCCTCCAGAGGGAGCCGTCCAAACGAAAAATCGCCGGCGGGCGAAAGTTCGCCGGCCAGCGCGCGTCGATGACGCTTCGAAACTCACCCCTGATCGGGATGCCGCGCACATAGGCGCCGGCGCCGGAAAAGGCAACCGGCAAGCCGCGCATGCCTCAAAAGGACGGGATTTTTCTAAAAGGCGGAAAAACTGGAAAATGGCGGCCCCGCCGCAGCTCATTTTCCAGTCCGCAAGAGAGAGGCCGGACGAAATCGCATCCCGCTCGGCCCCGAAAAGCCGTCTACTTTTTCTATTCACGGACGAAAATAGAGCGGCGGGCGGGAGAAACCCGCATTTGCGGCGGGCGCAGCTCCGAGCATCGATTTCGTCGGAATGTCTATGCTTTGTTCTCCTGATTGCCAAGCACATTGCCGCACGAATGTGGATGCCCTCTCCACGAAATTGCGGGTTTGCGCGGCCCGAGGCGTCGACTATCGCGCGGGCCGACCCGTTCAGCTGCGAGCCAGCGAGCCGCGCATAAAGGCACACCGGGCAGGGACTCGAGACAGTGGCAAAGCCGATTTTTCTGGATCCGACGGGACGCCGCGGACGGTGGACGGGACGTTCGCTGGCCGCTTTGGTTCTGCTCGTCCTGACCGCGGCGGCGGTGCTCGCCTTCACCATCGTCGAGGTGCCGATTCCCGCGCCGCTACCGCTGCGCATGGAGCAGGCGCGGCTGCACGGGCTGGTCGACCGCATAGCAGGCGCCGGCGGGCGCGCCGCGCGCGCCGTCTTCGGCCGGCGCTGGCTGCCGCCCTCTCCGAAGCACGGCGCCACCGGCCGCCAGGTGATCAGCGCCTTCTACGTGCCGTGGGACGAAGCCAGCCACGCCTCGCTCTCCGCCCATGTCGACGAGCTCGACTGGGTGATTCCGGCCGCCGCCTTCCTCACCGGCCCCGAGCATCGCCTCGAGGTCGAGGCCGATCCGGTGTTCGACGCGATCATCGCCGGCGCCCAGCGGCGGCCGCTGGTCCTGCCGATGGTGCAGAATGCGAGGAACGACCATTGGGACGGGCCCGGCCTCGCCGCGATCCTGCGCGATCCCGTCGCAAGCGCGCGCTTGCTCGACCAGCTCGAGGCAATGGTCGCGGCGCGGCACGGCGCCGGCATCGTCTTCGACTTCGAGGAGATTCCGGTCGCCGCGCAGCGCGACTATCTGCGCTTCCTCGGCGAGGCCAATCGCCGCTTCGACGCGCGCGGCTGGACCGTTTCGATGGCGGCGCCGGTCGGCGATCCCGACTGGAACCTCGCCGCTTATGCCCATGTCGCCGACAAGATCTTCCTGATGCTCTACGACGAGCATTGGGGGAATGGCGATCCCGGCCCGATCGCCTCCCAGGGCTGGTACGTCCGCCGCCTGCAGGAGGCGGTGCGCGCGGTCGGCGCCGACAAGGCGGTCGCGACGATCGCCAATTACGGCTATAATTGGTCACCCGGCCAGCCCGCCGAGGCGCTCACCGTCGAGGAGGCCTGGCTGACCGCGCACGAGAGCGAGGCGATGCCGCGCTTCGACCCCGCCAGCGGCAACGCCGCCTTCGATTATGAGGAGGATGACGGCCGCACCCACCATGTCTGGTTCCTCGACGCCGCCAGCGCCTGGAACGAGCTGCGCGCCGCCCATGTCGAAGGCGTCGCCGGCGTCTCGCTGTGGCGACTGGGCAGCGAGGACCCCGGAATCTGGGCCGATTTCGCCGGCTTCGGCCAGGGCCAGCTCCCCAATCTCTCTGTCCTGACCTCGCCCGGCCCGGCCGACGTCGAGGGATCGGGCGAGATCTTGCGGATCGAGGCGACCCCGACCGAGGGCGCCCGAACCATCGCCGCCGATCCGCTCGGCCTGATCCGCGGCGAGCAATATCGCGCTTTGCCCTCGCCCTACGTGGTTCGGCGGACCGGCTACCGGCCCGGCCTGGTCTCGCTCACCTTCGACGACGGGCCCGATCCCGACTGGACGCCCCGTATCCTCGACGTGCTGCGCGAGAAGCGCGTGCCGGCGACCTTCTTCGTCGTCGGCGAGAATGCGCTCGCCCATCCGGGCCTGCTCAACCGGATCGTCGACGAAGGCCACGCGCTCGGCAATCACAGCTACACCCACCCCAATTTCTCGACCCTCTCGGACGGCGAGGCGCGGCTGGAGATGAACGCGACCGAGCGGCTGGTCGAAGCCTATACCGGGCGCGGCATGCGCCTGTTCCGCGCGCCCTATTTCGGCGATGCCGAGCCAACCACCGGCGACGAGCTGCAGCCGGCCCTGGTCGCCCAGCAGAGCGGCTATCTCAACGTCGGCCTCCACGTCGACAGCGAGGACTGGCAGCAGCCCGGCGTCGACGCGATCGTCGCCAATGCGGTGAATGCGGTGATCGCGGGCAATGAAGACCGGTCCGGCCAGATCGTCCTGCTCCACGACGGCGGCGGGGACCGCGCGCAGACGCTGGCGGCGCTGCCGCGGATCATCGACCAATTGCGCGCCCGCGGCTTCCGCTTCGTGCCGACCTCCGCGCTGGCCGGCCTCACCGACGCCCAGGTGATGCCGCGGATCGAGGGGAGCGACCTGCTCGCGGTGCGGGCGGACGTCGCCATCTTCATCCTGCTCGCGGGGATCAGCGTTCTGCTCTCGGCCTTGTTCACCATCGCCATCGTCCTCGGCATCCTGCGCTCGCTCAGCCTCACCGCGCTCGCCCTGCGCAGCCGGCCGGCCGAGCCCCCGCCGGCGGCGCCGGGCGCCCTGATCTCGGTGCTGATCCCGGCCATCAACGAAGCGCTGGTGATCGAAGAGTCGGTGCGCCGCGTGCTGGCGAGCCGCGACGCCGCGATCGAGGTGATCGTGATCGACGACGGCTCGAGCGATGCCACCAGCGCGATCGTCGCCAGGGCCTTCGCCGGCGAGACGAGGGTGAAGCTGCTCACCCTGCCCAATGGCGGCAAGGCGCGGGCGCTGAACCAGGGCCTGGCCCTGGCGCGCGGCGCGATCGTCGTCGCGCTCGACGCCGACACCCAGTTCGAGCCCGAGACGATCGCCCATCTCGCCCGCTGGTTCGGCGATCCCGCGATCGGCGCGGTCGCCGGCAGCGCCAAGGTCGGCAACAGGGTCAATCTCGTCACCCGCTGGCAGGCGATCGAATATGTCACCGCGCAGAATCTCGAGCGGCGGGCGCTCGCCGGCCTGGGCGCGATCATGGTCGTGCCGGGTGCGGTCGGCGCATGGCGGCGGGCGGCGCTCGACGCGGTCGGTGGCTTCCCGGTCGACACGCTCGCCGAGGATCAGGATCTGACCATCGCCGTCCAGCGCGCCGGCTGGCGCGTCGCCAACGATCCGGACGCGGTGGCCTGGACGGAGGCGCCGCAAGGCTTCCGATCGCTCGCCAAGCAGCGCTTCCGCTGGTCGTTCGGGACGCTGCAATGCCTGTGGAAGCACCGCGGGGCGCTGCGCGAGGGCCGGCCGCGCGGCCTCGCCTGGATCGGCATCCCGCAGGCCTGGGCGTTCCAGATCCTGTTTGCCTTGGTCTCGCCGATGATCGACCTGGCCCTCGTCGTCAGCATCTTCATGACCTGGGGAAGGGTCCAGCAGCACGGCTGGGCGCAGACCCACACCGATCTTGCCTGGATGGCCTCGTTCTGGCTGCTGTTCGTGACCGTGGACCTGCTCTGCGGCTGGATCGCCTTCCGCATGGACAACAGGGAAAAGCGCTTCCCGGCCTTCCTGCTGATCGCCCAGCGCTTCGTCTATCGCCAGCTCATGTACTGGGTGGTGATCAGGGCGGTATCGGCGGCCCTGCGCGGCCACCTGGTCGGCTGGGGCAAGCTCGAGCGCACCGGACGATCGACGGGCCCGTTGCCGCCTGAGCCCGTATTGGACT
>JAXDPA010000031.1:0-45978 GCA_034668685.1 Sphingomonadales bacterium
CGACGACAGCGTGCTGCTCGTGATCGGCGATCATGGCGAGGAATTGTTCGAGCATGGCTATATCGGCCACGGGCAGCGGCTCGACGACCTGCAGACGCGGATCCCGTTCGTGCTCAACCGCCGCGACATCGCCCTTCCGCGGCCGGTCGGGCTCGCGGACATCCACTCGCTGCTGCTCCGGGCCGCGGGCGCCGATCTCGGTCCGCCGCGCGCCGCCGGGCCGGTCCTCCAATATATCGCCGAGATCGACCGGCCGCCGGTCATCGCCATGGTCGAGGCCGGGCACCGCCGAACCAGCCTCGACCTCGACAGCGAGCGGGTCAGCTACGAGGACTCGACCGGCCGCGCGGTCGCGGCGTCCTATCGCGCCCTCGCCGCCGGCAGCCCCCTCAGGGCCAAGGCCGATCGTCTCGTCCGGCTGTGGGAGCGCGAGCGCTGGCGCCGCCACCTCGAGCAGGCTCGATAGCGTAGCGCCCCCGGTCCTGGATCGGCGGCCCCCTAGAGGACGAAGTCGCTCGCGGTGAGGCTGTGGATCCCGCTGTCCGCGACGGTCACCAAAACCTGGAAATCGGCCACGCCGTCGCCGTTGACGTCGCCCGACACCGTCCAGATCCCGCCGCCATTGTCGACGGCGATCAGCTCGCCGGCATGACCGTTGCCGGTGAAGCTGGTCGCGCCGGTCATGAACGTGAAGGCCTGATCGCCCGACTGAATCGTGTCGGCGTCGATCCGCGAAAGGTCGATCAGGTCGCCGAGCGCGAAATCGAGGATGTGGTCGGTCGATGTCACGGTCGATTCTCCCACATCCTGGTAGCGGAAGACATCGGCCCCGCCGCCGCCGGTGAGAGCGTCCGAACCCAGTCCGCCGTAGATCAGGTCGCCGCCCGCTCCGCCGATGATCACGTCGTCGGCCGAGCCGGCGAACAGGCGGAAGGCGCCGTCGGTCTCGGCCGAGCCGTTGAAATGGAAGGTCTCGGCGGCACCGAGCATCGCGCCGTTGAACGTCATCGTCTCGCCGGCCGCGACGGTGGAGTCGGCGGTGGTGATGTCGTAGCTGAACGGCGTGCCGGGCGCGTAGAAGCGGGCGTCGGCGCCCGATATCAGGGCCACCGTCTCGACATGCACGATCTCGGTGCCGGTTAGGGCGAGCGTGTAGTTGCCGCGAAGCACAAGGACATCCGAGCCGGCACCGCCGTCGATATGGTCGCCCGGCCCGAAGCGGCCGTCCTCGGCGAAGAAGAAGACATCGGCCCCGGCACCGCCGGTCAGCGTGTCGATGCCCTTGCCGCCGTAGATGAAGAAGCTGCCATTGGTCTCGGCGGAACCGTTGAACGTCAGATTCTCGCCGGCCTGGAGAACGGCGGCGTTGACGATCAGCTGCGCCCCGGCGGCGACGTTCGCGTCCACCGTCGTGATATTGTAGCTGTAGTTGCTGGCGCTGCCGCCGCCGAAGCGATTGTCGGTGTGGCTCATCAGCGCCAGCGTCTCGACGCCGACCAGATTGGCGGCGCCGAGCGTCAGCCCCGCCGAATAATCGCCCTGGATGGCGACGGTGTCGTTGCCGCCGCCGCCATTGACCTGGTCCGCCGCGGTCAGCGCCGCGCCGAAGTAGAAGGCGTCGCCCCCGCCGAGGCCGACGGCGATGTCGTTGCCGCCCTGCTGCAGGTGGAAGAAGTCGCCGTTGGGCGTGCCGGTGATGACGTCGTTGCCCGACGTGCCGACCAGCCAGTCGTCCGCCGTGGCGACGCCGTTGATGGTGACGGTGACCGTCGTCGTGTTGCCGCCCTGCAGCGTGTAGGTGAAGCTGTCGCTGCCCTGGGTGTTGGAGGCGCCGGTCTCGCCGCCCGCCGTGTTGGTCAGATGGTTGTAGGCGCCGTTCGGATCGTAGCTGAACGTGCCGTTGGCGTTGAGCGTCAGCTTCGCGCCGGAGGCGAGGGTGATGGTCTGGCCGACGTTCATCGCGACGCCGTTGACCGCCGAGACCTGCAGCGGCGGGCCGTCGACGTCGTTGTCCGCGCCCGAGCCGTTGTTCACGAAGACGCTGCCGTTCAGCACCGCATTCTCGGCGGTGGTGACAGCGTCGGGCTGAGCCACCGGCGGATCGTCGACCGCGGTGATGTTGATCGTCGAATTGTGGATCGTGCTCGAGAGGCTGCCGCCCGAGCCGGTATTGCCGTTGTCGTTGACCTGCAGGTGCAGGGTCGTCGAGGCGGGCGGGGTGTCGGTGTTGGGCACGTAGCCGAAGCTGCTGGTGCCGTTGGTCGACAGGAAGTCGTTGATCTGGGCGAGCGTGCCGCTGATGGTCACTGTCGCGGTGCCGGAGCCCGACAGCACCACGCCGCTGGTGCCGGCGCTGGCGTTGAGGAGGCCGTAGTCGACGCTGACCGTGGCGGTGACGTTGCCCGAGGCGGCGTCGACGTCGGCGACCGACATCGTGTTCTTGAGGTTGGTGGTCTGCTGCTCGGTCGCGGCGAGGGTGGCGCTCACCGCGGCGGTCGGAGCGTCGTTGACCGCGCTCACCGAAACCGAGGCGGTGGCGGTATCGGTGTCGAGGCCGTCGCTCACCGTGTAATCGAAGCTCGCCGGGCCGTTGTAATCGGCGGCGGGAGTGAAGGTGACCGTGCCGTCGCCGTTGAGCACGACGTTGCCATGCTGGGCATTGCTCACCGCGCTGATGTGGAGCGGATCGCCGTCGGCGTCGGTGTCGTTGCCGATCAGGTCGCTGGCCAGATAGGTCTTGGGCGTGTCCTCGACCGCGGTCAGGCTGTCGTCGTTCGCGACGGGCGGCGTGTTCGGCTCCACGTCGACGTTGACCGTCGCCGTGTCGGTGCCGCCATGGCCGTCGGAGACGTCGTAGGTGAAGGTCGCCGGGCCGAAATAATTGGCGGTAGGCGTGAAGGTGACGGTGCCGTCGCCGTTCAGCACCACCGTGCCGTTCGTGCCGTTGTGGACGGCGGTGATCGTGATCGTGTTGCCCTCGGCGTCGGTGTCGTTGCCGGTGAGGGTGGCGGCCGCGTAGGTCGCCGGATGGTTCTTGACCGCGCCGACATTGTCGTCGTTGGCGACCGGAGCGTCGTTGACCGGCGTGACGTGGACCGTCGCCGTCGGAACGTTGCTGGTGCCGCCGTCGCCGTCGGTGACGGTCACCGTGACGGTGCGATCCGCCGCGCTCGGATTGTCGGAGACGTTGGTGTAGGCGACGTCGCGCACCAGCGCCTGCACCGCCGCGTTGTTGGCGTTGGCGTTCAGCGTCACGACGAGCGGCGTCGAGCCGTTGGTGCCGCCGGTGAAGGTGCCGATGACGGTGCCGCCGTAGCTGACGTTGCTTCCCGAGACGCCGATCTGGCCGGCGCCGTTGCCCTGGTTGACGATGCTGAGCCGGTCCTCGGCGAGGCCGGTCGAATTGCTGAACTGGAAGGTGACGGTTCCGGTGTCGAAGTTGAGCAGGTCCGGATCCGCGGCCGTCGCGGCCGTCGCCAGCTTCGTCGCCGGATCGTTCTCGGTGTAGCTGATCGACGTGTTCACGCCGGCGCCGGCGCCGTTGAGGTCGACCACCGGCGCGTCGTTGACGGCGGTGATGTTGACGGTGACGACGTCGGTGGCGATCGAATCGAGGAAGCTGGCGTTCGGCTCGACGCCTTGGTTGTGGAGCGTGAAATCGCCGTCGTTCAGCGCAATGACGACGTCGACCGAGGCCGGCGGAGCGTCGCCTGTGTAGGTGTACTGGATGTGCCGGGCGACGTCCTGGACGAGCGCGGTGGTCGCCGCCGTGCCGCTGCTGGTGAAGGTGACGACGAGCTGGGTGCCGTTGCCGCCGGTGAAGGTCGCGAACACGTGGTTCGAGCCGTCGACCAGGTTGCCTCCGCTCACCGTGTAGTTCGTGCCGTTGACGATCGTGAACAGGTCGGTCGGGCTGTCGCCGCCATTGTTGGCCGCGCGCAGGGTCGCCCCGGCATAATCGCCGGCGCCGCTGTTGAAGGCGTCCAAATCCGCGTCCGCGACCGTGATCGTCGCCGCGACGGTCACCGCCGTCTGCTCGTTGGTGGAGACCGGCCCCGTCGAGGAGAGGACCGGCGTGTCGTTCACGGCGGTGACGGTGAGGGCGACGTCGTCGGTGTCGCCAAGCGTTCCGCCGCTGCCGGTGGCGCCGCCGTCGTCCGAGACGATGTGGAGCGTGTCGGACCCGTGGTAATTGGTATCGCCGGTATAGGAGAGGCTGGCCAGCGCCGCGTTGACGTCGGCGAGGCTGCCGCTGATCGTCACGTCGTCCGAGCCGTTGCCGCCGACCGTGACGTTGGCCGTGCCGACCGTGACCGTGCCGTGGCCGACCGTCAGCTCGACGCTCAGCGTCCCGGCGCCGATGTCGACGTCGCTGACCGAGACCGCGTTGCCGCCGGTGAAGGCGAACGGCGTGTCCTCGGCCGGGCTGACGCTGGCCGGGGCGTGGTTGACCGGCGCGTCGTTCACCGCATCGATGGTGAAGGAATAGGTGTTCGGGCTCTGGTCGGTGTCGACTCCGCCGTTCGCCGTCGTGCCGTCGTCCTGCACCGCGAAGGTGAAGCTGTCGGAGCCGTTATAATCCAAAGCCGGCAGGTAGTAATAGCTGCCCGCCGTGAGGCCCGCTGCGGTCATCGTATCGCCCGCCGAGAGCGCCACCGGCGCCACTCCGCCGGCGCCGTCAGGGTCGTAGTAGATCGTGCCGTTCCCCGGCGTGGTGGACAGCTTGACGCCCAATAGCGAGTCGCCGTCGATCGGATCGGTGAAGCCGAAATCGGCCGGGTTGAGGACGACCGCCGTGTCCTCGTTCGAGGCCGCGTGGGCGTAGTCGGCGCCGGCCGGCTCGTCGTCGACCGAATTGACCGTGATCGAGAGGTCGTCGGTGTCGCTCTGGGTGCCGCCGCTGCCGGTCGCGCCGCCGTCGTCGGTGACCATGTGGAGCGTGTCGGGGCCGTGATAATCGGCGTCCGGCGTGTAGCCGAGGCCGGCGAGCGCCGTGTTGACGTCGCTGAGGCTGCCGCTGATCGTCACGTCGTTGGAGCCCGCTCCGCCGACCGTCGCGCCGCTGGCGCCGACGTTGAGCACGCCGTGCTGGACGGTCAGCTCGACGCTGATCGTGCCGGCGCCGACGTCGACGTCCGTCACCGACACCGGGTTCGCATTCGCGGTGTTGAAGAGGAGCGTATGGTCCTCGTTCACCGATTGCGGCAGCGGCAGGTGGTTGACCGGCGCGTCGTTCACCGCGTCGAGGGTGATCGAATAGGTGTTCGGGCTCTGGTCGGTGTCGACCCCGCCATTGGCGGTGCCGCCATCGTCCTGCACCGCGAAGGTGAAGCTGTCCGAGCCGTTATAATCCTGGTTCGGCTGGTAGTAATAGGAACCGCTGGTGAGGCCCGCCGCGGTCATCGAATCGCCTGCCGAGAGCGCGGTCGGCGCGACTCCGCCGGCGCCGTCCGGGTCGTAGTAGATCGTGCCGTTGGCCGGCGCCGTCGAGATCTTGACCGCGAGCAGGATGTTGCTCTCGCCCGAGGCGTCGGCGAAGCCGAAATCGGCGGGGTCGAACACGATGTTCGTGTCCTCGTCGACCGCGCCATGCGCGAAGTCGGTGCCCGAGGGAGCGTCGTTCGTGTTGAGGACGTGGAGGGTGACGACGTCGCTGTCGCTGGTGCCGGTGCCGGCGGCGCCCGTCGCGACCGTTCCGCCGACATCGTCGGTGGCATTGATCGTCAGAGTCGCGTCGCCGACATAATCGGTGTCGCCGGTGAACTTGGTCGTGGCGAGCGCGGTGTTGATGGCGGAGAGCGTTCCGTGGAACGTCATCGTCGTATCGTCGGTGCCGTCGCTGCCGCCGGTGAAGGTGAGGCCGGTGAGGGTGGTCAGAGTCAGGGTGCCGTGGGTCGCGGTCAGGGTGACTTCGTAGACTCCCGCCGGCGCCAGGGTCGTGTCGACGTCGCTGATCGACAGGCCGGTGACGAGCGTCTGATGCTCCTCGTAGACGTCGGCTTCGGTCGGCGCGTTGGTGGTCACCGGATCGTTGACCGCGCTGACCGTGAGCGTGACGCTCGCGGTGTCGGTGTGGTTGTGGCCGTCGCTGATCGTGTAGTTGAACGTGTCGGAGCCGTTGTAATTGCTGTTCGGCGTGTATGTCAGCACGCCGGCGACGACCGAGACGGTGCCGTGCGAGGCGGCGGTCGCGCTGGTGATGGTCAGAGTGTCGCTGTCGGGATCGGTGTCGTTGCCGAGCAGGGTGGCGGTGAGGTCGTTCGAGCCCGAATCCTCGTTGACGGTGACGCTGTCGTTGACCGCGTCCGGCGGCGAATTGAGGATGAAGCCGAAATCGAGCGTGTTGTTGGTATCGTCGCCGCTGATCCCGTTGGGGTCGGTGCTGAAGTCCGGACCTTCGTGGTTGTAGCTGAGCGTGATCGCCTGGCTGGCGATCGTGCCGTTATAGGCGTCGACGCCGTTATCGTCGTTGTTGACGTTGTCGTCGGGATCGGTGCCGCCGTTGACGCTCTGCAGATTCTGGAGCGGCTTGCCGCTGGTGAAGTTCACGGCATCGACCTGGACGATGTAGTCGCCCGGCGCGAGGCTGGTGAAGCTGTAGAGGCCGCCGCCCGCCGTCGTAACGGAGGTGACGAAGGTGTCGCCGGAGTCGAGGACGCCCGGATTGCTGCCATTGTCGATGTAGAGGTTGAGGACGACCCCGTCCTTGCCCTCGCCGCTGTCGTAGACGTCGTTCTTGTTGAGGTCGTTATACACGCGGTCGCCGAGCACCAGCGAATCGATCTGCAGCGTCGAATTGGTCGTGTTCCAGGTCTCGGAGCCGGAGACGTTCTGCGCCGACGGGTCGTTGTAGGTGACCGTCGAGGTGTTGACGTCCGGATTGATCGTGCCAGCCGGGAGGTTGTTGAAGGTCGATTCGAAGCTGACCTCGACGATCTTGCCCGCGTTGAGCGTCGGCACCGTGAAGATCGGGGTCAGCGAGAAGACATCGCCGGTGACCGATCCCGGAGCGGCATTGGCCGCCTCGCCCTCGGCCGGCACGCGCCGCTCGCCGGGGTTGGTGTAGCCGTACATCAGGTCGGCGACGTCGTTGGCGTTATAGTCGTCGACCAGGCCGGCCTGGTGGCCGAGCTCGTGCATGATCACGGTCAGGAGATCGAGCTTGCCGGCGGCCGGCCCGCCGTCATTGGCCATCAGGCGGGTGCCCGAGCCGTGGAACTCGCTGTCGTCGCCCGGGGTCGCGTCGATGAACCAGCCGAAGCCGGCGCCGTTCGAATCGAGCAGGATGGTGTGGCCGGAGCTGGTGCCGGCCTCGACTCCGGGCATGTCGGCGACGATGAAATTGGCGGCGCGCATCGCCGCGAGCTGGTCGGGGGTCGCGCCGGCGGCCTGCCAGCGGGCGATCGCCTGGTCGACCAGCAGGCTGACCTCGGCCTGGCTGAGCACGCCGTCGTCGACGACGGTCGGCGAATCGGCCGGGACCGGGCCGGGCGCGCCGCCCTGGTCGGTGCCGATGCCGGTGCCGGCGTCGGTGCCGCCGGTGGCGCCGCCCGAGCCGTTCTCCTGCGCGGTGCTGACGCCCGGATCGCCGAGCGGCTTCTCCTGGATCGCGCCATCGCTCGTCGATTGCGGCATGTAGACCGACGTCGCCGCCGGCGGCAGGTTGGTGTTGCTGCCGGTCTGCGCCGTCTGCAGGGCCGCGTTGGAGAGCTTCGCGTCGGGCGCCCAGACCGTGTAGTTCGGATCGCCGGTGATCGGCGCCGAGGTGTTGATCAGGTTGTTGAGGTGGCTGGCGTCGGTGAAGAACGCCTTGAGCTGGGTGCTGGCGGTGCCGCCATAGGTCTCGCCCTGGGTACCGCCATAGCCCGGCAGGTAGTAGATGGCGTTGGTGAAGGCGATCTGGTCGAGGTAGATCGGCGCATAGGCCTTGTTCGCGGTGACCGCGACGCCCGACACGTCGAACGTGTTGTTGCGGACGTCGAGCCCGACCTTGCCGAGGTCCGGATCCTGGCCGCCGGCGACCGCGTAGAGCGCCGCCTTGACGTTGCCGGCCATCTGCTCGACCGTGTTGCCGGTGATCGTCGCCTCGACCACCGCGTTGTTGGTCGCGGTGCCGCCGGTGCCGCCGTCGCTGGCTCGGACGCGGATTCCGAAGCCGTCCTTCAAATCGGCGAGGACGTTGTTCTGGATGGTGACGAACTGCTGGAGCAGGCCGTTGTTCGCATTGACCGGGTCGCGCTCGAGCGCGATGTCGATGCCGGCGCCGCCGCCGCTCACCCCGACATGGGCCTGGTCGCCCTGGAAGCCGGCCGTGCCGGGCGTTCCGACCGTGTTGCCGCTGATGAAGCCGTGAATGACGCCCGCGCCGCCGACGAACTCGGCCTGGATCGCCGAGCCGCTCGAGCCGGTGAACTGGTTGTTGACGATCGAATAATCGACGCCCCACGACGCGCCGCCGCCGGTGCCCTCGATGATCACGCCGACGCCGCCCGCGCTGACGATGTTGGTGTGCGCGTCGTGGAAGGTGCTGTTCTCGATGGTCACGTCGTTGTTCGACGTGCCGAGCGCCTGGGTGATGATTCCGGTGCCGCGCCAGGAGGTGAAATCGACCCCGTTGACCAGCATGAACAGGTTCGAATCCTGGTGCGTGATCACGGTGATCGCGTTGTTGCCGTTGGTGACGTCGTTGCCGTTGAACGATTCCTGGTGGGCGGCCGAATCCTCGAAGGTGAGGTTGAGGGTCTGGTTGACGTTGAGGTCGATGTTGACGTTGTCGTTGAACGCCCCCGTGAACGTATCGCCCTTGAACGTGACGGCGCCGTAGCTGTCGTTGAGGCGGACATTGCCTTCGAGGTCGTTGCCGGCGTTGGTGGTGCCGGAGACGCCGGTGAAGTTGCTGTCCTGCAGCAGCAGGTTGTTGACGCCGATTCCGTGCAGTCCGTAATTCTGGTAGGTGCCGGCGAAATTGACGTTCGAGATCGAGACGTTGCTGACGTTGTTGAGATAGATCCCGGTGCCCTGGGTGTCGTTGCCGTCCGCGCCGGTCGCGCCGTTGAGCGTTCCGCCCGAGGCGGCGGTGGTGCCGGTGCCGGTGATGGTGAAGCCGCCGGCGCCCGCGTTGACCAGCGAGATGTCGTTCTTGGACGCGACCTGGCTGGAGACGTTGACCGACTGAAGGGTGATCCCGGCCGACTGGACGCCGTTGATGTCGATCGCCTGGCCGGTGGTGGTCGCGATCGTGTTGCCGGTGCCGTGGATCTGGAGCGTGCCCCCGCCGGCCGCCGAGATGCCCTTGCCCGCGCCGGTGCTGAGCGCCATGCCGCCGTTGTGGAAGTCGATGGTCGCGCTGTTGGTGGTGATGTTGAGCCCGGTGCCGCCCGTCGTCGTGATCGCCTTGGTGCCGCCGGTGAAGCTGATCGAGCCCGAATTGCCGTCGAGCGAGATGCCGGCCGCGGCACTTCCGGTGGTGACGTTGACGTTGCCGTTGAAGGTGACGTTGGCGGCGTTGCCGTTGATCTCGATGCCGTGGTTGGCGGCGTTGGTGATGCTGCTGACGGTCGTATTGCCGATGGTGAAGGCGCTCGAGCTGCCGCCGTCGACCCTGACGCCGTCGCCGCTCGCCGCGGCGACCGAGATGCTGCCGATATTGACCTGGTTGTTGTCGATGTTGGTGAACCCGACCGCGGTGCCGGTGACCGTCCCGCCGCTCTGGGTCAGAGACTGGAAGGCGACGTTGCTGGCGCCGACGCTGCCGTTCTGGAAGTCGAGCAGCTTGCCGCTGGTCGTCGTGACGGTGTTTCCGGCTCCGGTGACGTTGATCGTGCCGCCGCCCGTGAAAGCCATGCCGGTGCCGCTGGCGGTCGTGATGTCGAGGCCGTTGCCCCCGCCGGCCGGCGTGAAGTTGATCGTCGAGCCGGTATTGTTGGTGATGCTCGCGCCGACGCCCGCTCCGGTGCCGGTCAGCGAGATGGACTGGCCGCTGAACGTCGTCGTTGAGCTGGCATTGCCGTCCATCCGGATGCCGAAGGCGGCGGCGCCGTTATGGGTGATGTTGCCGGAGAAGGTCGCCGAGCCGCCGGTGCGGTCCTCGATCTCGACCGCCGAGCCGGTGCCGCTGGCGATCGTTCCGCCATAGGTGACGTTGACGTTGCCGCCGGAATTGGCGGTGCCGCCGCCGGAAACGCCGAGCAGGAAGGCCGAGCTGGTCGCGCCGCTGATCGCGCCGGTGGTGATGTTGACGGTGCCGGTGATCAGGCCGTTGCCGCTCGCGGCGTTGCCGGCGAGCTGGACGGCGTTGGTCGACGAGCCGCTGCTGGTCAGCGAGTCGACGGTGAGATTGAGGTTGCCGCCGGAATCGATCTTGATCGCCTCGCCCGAGCCGGTGAAGACGAGGTGGTTGCCGAGCAGGGTGTTGCCCGTCGAGGTGACGCTCGTCGCGGCCGTGTTGGCCATGCCGACGACGCCGGCGCCGTTGGCGTTGAGGGTGACGCCCTTCACTTCGTTGTCGGTCGCGAGAGTGACGACGTTGCCGCTGGTCGCGCTCAGCGTCGAGGTGCCGCCGCCGGCGCTGATCGTGTGACCGTTGACGCTGAACGCGTTGCCGTCGCCGTAGAGCTTCTCGGTCGCCTCGAGGGTGAGGCCACTGTTGACCGTGCCGTGGACGTAGATCGTGTCGCCCGGTCCGTCCTTGTCGCCGGGCCCGTTGAGCTGGCTGAAATCCTGGAAGGAATGGCCGAAGCTGCCGTCGCCGCCGGGCGCGGCGGTGCTGTCGACGTACCAGACGAGGCCGTTGACGGTGATGTTGACGGTGCCGCTCGAGATCGACTGCAGGCCGTCGTTGGTGACGAAGTAAGTGAAGGAGGCGGCGCCGGTATAGCCGGTCTGGGGCGTGAAGCTGAACGTGCCGTCGCCATTGTCGGTGACGCTGCCGTGGGTCGCCGTCCCGAGCTGGACGGTGAAGCTCGGCGTATTGTCGTCGGGATCGTAATCGTTGGCGAGGATGGTCGAGAAGTTGAAGGTCTGGGGGGTGTTGCCGGTGATCGTGCCGAGATTGTCGTCGTTGGCGATCGGGGTGACGGTCACCGTCCCGGGGACGATGGTGACTCCGTTCAGATTGTCCTGGAAGTTCAGCGCCGTGAGGTTGGCGACGGTCGGGTTCGTAAACCGGATGTGGGTGATCAGCGTATCGCCGGGATCGATATAGCCGTCGCCGTCCTGGTCGTTGAACAGAGCGGTGCTGCGGGTAACGGTGATCACGGCCATTTTAGCTTCCCCCCCGGGAGAAATGCGAACTGGCGGCCGCACCGGGGTGGCACGCCGCACTCAATAGGCAGGTGATGGCACAGCGAAGGGGAGGGGTCCAGCCGTTTCGGCTGATCCAGGTTAATCTGAGGCCGAAATAAATTTCCGTCCTCCGCCCGCCATGTCACGGACACGAAACGAAAATTCCTATTCGCGCGCCGCCGTTTCGGTCAGCCGTGTGATCGGCGTGAGGATGTACTGGAGGATCGAGCGCTTGTCGCCGAGCAGGCTGACGTCGGCGACCATTCCGGTGCCGATCGGCAGCGAATGGCCGTAATGGTCCTTGAGCGCGTTGGAATTGGTCCGGATCTGGACGGTGTAGAAGGTCTCGCCGCTCTTCTCGTTGGTGATGACGTCGGGAGCGATGGCGACGACCTTGCCGTGGAGCGAGCCGTAGACCGAAGGGTCGTAGGCGGTGATGTTGACCCGGGCCTTCTGTCCGACCCGGACGAAGGCGATATCCTGCGGCCGAACCATCGCCTCGACCAGCAGGCTCTCCTCGGAGGGAACGATCTCGACCAAAGGCTGGCCCGGCGGGACGGCGCTCCCGACCGTGGTGACGAGGACCCGGTTGATATGGCCGGCGACCGGCGAGCGGACGCTGGTCCGCGCCAGCTTCTCGGCCAGCGCCGGGATGGCGCTTCGCCGGGCGGAGAGCTCGCCCTGCGCGGTCGCCAGCTCGTTGGCGGCGAGGGTGCGCCAGTCCTGCTGCTGCTGGGCGGTCGCCGACTGGGCCTCGTTGATCGACGCGCGGGCGCGGGCGATCGAGGCCGCGGCCGCCGCCGCCTCGCTCGTGGCCACCGCATATTGGCTCTCGGCGTCGACCAGCGACATGCGCGGCTCGATGCCCTTCTCGACCAGCGGCCGGATGATGTTCATTTCGTGCAGCCGCGCATCCCGCGCCGCCACCTTGGCGTCGTAGGCCGCCTGGGCTTCCTGAACCGCCTTGTTGGCCTGCGAGATCCGGGCCTGGCCGGTGCCGACGATCGCCGCCAGCTCGGCCATGCGCGAGGCATGGAGCGAGCGCTCGATCTGGATCTGGTTCTGGACGACCGGGTCGGCCGACGCGGGATAGACGGGCTCGCGCCCGGCCACTTCCGCGGACAGGCGGGCGATCTTCGCCGCCAGGGCGTTGACCGAAGCCTCGCCGCTGCCCAGCTCGCTGCCGCTCTGGGTGCGGTCGAGGCGGATCAGCTCCTCGCCGCGCTGGACCGCCTGGCCGACCTTGACGAGGATCGCCTCGACGATCCCGCCCTCGAGGTTCGAGATCACCTGCAGGTGCGAGCTGGCGACGACCCGGCCCATGCCCTTCACGGTGCGGTCGAGCCTGGTCAGCGACGCCCAGGTGAAGAAGGCGACGAAGAACACCGCCACCACCCAGAGCAGCACGTTGGACGCGGCGCGCGGCCGGATCCGGCCGGCGAGGTCCTCGATATGGGTGTGGTGGACGTTCATCGGCTCAGGCCGCCCTCGGCGCCGGCGCCTGCGGCTGGGTGATCCGCTTCAGCACTTCGTCGCGCGGCCCGTCGGCCACGACCCGGCCGCGCTCGATGAGCAGGATGCGTGACACCAGCGCCAGCAAGGGCGGGCGGTGGGTGATGAGGACGAGGGTGCGGTCCTTGAGCTCGCCCTGCAGCCGCTGAAGCAAAGCGGTCTCGCTCTGCGAATCCATCGCGCTGGTCGGCTCGTCGAAGAGGACGATCCTGGGCCGCCCGGCGAGCGCCCGGGCGAGCGCGATCGACTGGCGCTGGCCGCCCGACAACCCCTCGCCGCGGTCGGCGAGGCGCAGGTCGTAGCCGTTCGCCACCTGGCCGATGAAGCCGTGCGTGCCAGAGAGATCGGAGGCGCGGAGCAATTCCTCGTCGTCCACCTCCTCGCGGCCGAGCACGATATTCTCGCGCACCGAGCCGGTCAGCAGAACGCTTTCCTGGAGCGCCGCGCCGAGATGGCGGCGAAGCTCGACCGGATCGAGCTGGCGGATGTCGGTGCCGTCGATCATCACCACGCCCTCCTCGGGCGGGTACAGGCCGAGGATCAGCCGGGCGATGGTCGACTTGCCCGAGCCGACCCGGCCGAGCAAAGCGACATGCTCGCCCGGCTCGACCGTGAAGCTGACCCCGTCGAGCGTCTTCTCCGGCGCTCCGGGGTAGCGGAACGAGACGTTGCGGAACTCGATCCGGCCCTTGACCCCGGCGAGCTTCAGCCCCTCGCCCGACGGCCCCTCGGGCGGCAAATTCATCATCTGGTTCAATTGCCGGTAGGCGGTGCGGGTCGTCGTCATCCGCGACAGCAATTGCGAGATCTGGGCGAGCGGGGCGATCGCCCGGCCGGCGAGGATCGAGCAGGCGATGAGGCCGCCCATCGTCATCTCCTGCTTGGCGATGAGGCCGACCCCGACGACCACGACGCCGGCGTAGGAGATGGTGCCGGCCGAGGTCGCGGTGGTGATCCCGATGCTGGCGACGAGGCGCTGGCGGAGCGACGAGGCGCTGTGCTGCTCGACCGCGCGCGCCCAGCGCCGCGCGAGCAGCCGCCCGGCGCCGGTCGCCTTCACCGTCTCCAGGCCGCCGACCGTCTCGACCAGCACCGACTGCTTCTGGAGCCCCTCGCCCATCGACTTGGCGGAGAGCCGGTCCATCGCCGGCTGGGTGAGCAGGCCGACTCCGATCACGATCGGGATGGCGAGCGCCGGCACGAACACAACCTTGCCGCCGATGATCGCGACCAGCGCCAAGGTCAGGAAGATGAAGGGCAGGTCGACGATGGCGGTCATCGTCGCCGAGGCGAAGAAGTCACGCAGGGCTTCCAGCTCGCGCATCAGTCCGGTCAGCGACCCGGTCGAGCCCTTCTTGAGGTCGAGGCGCAGGCTCAGCAGACGGCCGAACAGGGTCTCGCCGACCTCGCGGTCGATCGAGGCGCCGGCGATGTCCACGAAGTAGGCGCGCAGCAGCTTCAGCGCGAAATCGAAGACGACGATGATCGCGAGGCCGATCGACAGCGCCACGAGGGACGCGGTCGCGTTGTTCGGCACCACGCGGTCGTAGACCGTCATCGTGAAAAGCGACGTCATCAGTCCGAAGATGTTGATCATCACCGCGGCGAGCGCGACCTTGAAATAGACGCTGCGGTTGCGCCGCATCGGCTCCATCAGCCACGGCGCGAACCGGGTCTTGGGGATCGGGATATGGTGATCAGTCACGCCGGCCGCCGACTTTCTCCGGGTCGATGCCGAGCTCGGCGAGCAGCCCGCCGGTGCGCGAAAGCAGCACGTAGCGGGCGGCGTCGAGCTCGCTCAGCGCCCTTATGTAGGCGGTCGCCGTCTCGAAATAAGAATCTTCCGCTGCGACGACGTCGAACAGATTGCCGCGGGCGTTGATGAAGCGCTCGACCAGCACGTCGCGCGAGCGGCGGCTGGCGATGTAGCTCGCCTCCATCGCCTTCAGCTGGTCCTCGAGCGCCTGGACGTCGGACCAGGCGATCGAGGCGTCGCGCGCCGCCTCGTCGCGGATCCGGCTGGCCCGGGCGTCGGCCGAGCGGGCGCGGGCCTGCGCCTCGGCGAGCCGCGCCTCGGTGCCGCCGAACAGGCGCTGTCGCATCGTGATCCGGCCGCGGATGTCGTAGTCGGTGGCGTTCTCGAACACGCCGTAGCGGCCGGCGTCGATTCCGACCCCGATCTGGGGGAAACGATCCGCCTTGGTCGCGCGCGCTTCCTGCCGGGCCGAATCGGCCTGTGCCTGGGCCGAGCGCGACTGCGGGCCGCTCATCGCCTTCAGCGACGCGGCGTCGCGGGTGATGTTGGGCAGCTCGGCGACGGGCGCCCGCTGCAGGTTGGCCGGCGGCGGAGTGCCGACCAGCTCGGTGTAGCGGGCCTCGGCATTGGCGAGCTGGCGGCGGAACCCGGCGAGGCGGGTCTGGGCCGAGGCGAGGTAGCTGTCCACCCGCGCGGTGTCGCCCGGCGCCGAGACGCCCTGGCGGATCCGTTCCTCGACCGCCGCGCGCAATTCCTCCTGGTTGCGGACGAAATCCTCGGTGAGGCCGACCAGCGCGCGGTAGGCGAAGACGTCGTACCAGGCGGCGATCGACGAGAGCGCGACCTGGTCCGCATTGGCCTCAGCATCCGCGGCGGCCGCCCGGAGGCGCGCGCCGGCGGCGAGCACCCGGTCCGCGCCGGCGCCGAAATCGAAGATGGTCTGGCTGACCGACAAAGTAGCGTCGGTCCGCTGGTCGGGGCGCGAGCGCTCGATGATGTTCTGCGGGTCGTTGGAGAATTTGCGCGCGATCACCTTGTAGGAGGTGACCGTCATGTCGAGCGACGGCTTGCGCCGCTCGTTGGCCTCGTCGACGACGTAGCGCGCCTCCGAGGTGAGCGCGGCGGCCTCCTGGGTCGAGGGGTGGCGCTCGACCGCCGAATCGATCGTGGCGCGGAAGAAATCGGGCGAAGTCTGGGTGCGCGACAGGCGAAGGACGGGGTCGCGCGCGAAATCGATCTGCATCGGATCGGCCGAAGGCGGCGGCAGCGCCGGGGTCGGCACCGGCTGGACGTTCGCCTGGCACAGGGCCGCCTCCCCCGTGCAAAGCGGGAGCGCGAGCGCCATCACTCTCAAAACCTTCAACATCATTGCCCGAAGCCCGACCCCCGCTGGCCTTTACTTATGTTCGCTCTCCGAAACTAGGGAAAACCGCCCCCGCTCAAGGGATTGCGCCCCGGCCCGGTCACGCTTCGCCGCGATCTTCGGGGAAAGTCGCCAGCAGGGCGAAGCGCGGCGCCTCCTCGCCGCCGAGCCAGGTTCGGCCGCCGACGCTGATCCAGACATGGGCGGAAAGCCCCGCCTCGCCGCTAGGAGAGACTCCGTAATGAAGCCGGGAATCGATCCCGCGGCGGCGCAGCATGACGTGGAAAGCGAGGCCGCGCTGGAAGCAGACCGCCCGCCACGGGACTCTCCGGCCCCAGGCCTCGACCGCCCAGCGCAGCTTGCGCATCCGCGCGTCGTCCGGCGCCGGGACGGGCGACGCGGCGCCACGAGACGCGGCCGCCGCCAGCCGGCGGAACGGCATCAGCCGAATCGCGAGACTCGCGCCGGCGAGCGTCGCCAGCCCCTCGGCGAGGAGGAGGAGGTCGCCGGCACCCAGGCGGGCTCGGCGGCGCAGAGGGGTCGCGGTCACGATGCGCCCGGTTAACGGATGCGAAGGCGAAGTGGCAACTCTTGTTCGGTTTCGGACCGCTGGAGTAGGACGGGTCCCACCTCATCCGGGAGCCGATTTGCCCTTTCCCCCCGAATTCCGACTCGTCGCCGCCGGTTGCCGCTGGCCGCCGTCGGCGGCGCGCGACGCCGCGGTTCGCGCGGCGGCCGCCGAGCCGATCGACTGGACCCTGTTTCCGAAGGTCGTCGCCCGGCACCGGGTCGAAGGCCTCGTCCACGATGCGCTGAAGGCTGCCGAAATCCCGGTGCCTGCGGAGGTCGCGGCCGCGCTGGCCGTCGTCGCCGCCGGCATCGCCCGCCAGAACCTCGCTTTCGCTGCGGCCGCGCACAAGCTCGCCGTGGCGCTGGAGGCGCGCGGCCTTCCGTTCCGGCTGGTGAAAGGCGTCGCCCTTAACCGGCTGGCCTACGGCACGCTCGCGGTGAAACGCGCCAGCGATATCGATGTCGTGCTCGATCCGGCCGATTATGCACGGGCGGTGAGGATGCTGCTCGGTGAGGGCGCCCATTGCCTCTCCCCCCGTCCGGAGGCCGGTTTCGACGAGGTCATGGCCTGGACCCGGCGCAACAAGCACAGCATCTGGCGCCGCGACGGAGTCGTCGTCGAGCTGCACTCCAGCCTGGTCGACAATGCGCGGATGCTGCCGGGCGTCTCGGCGCGCTCTCCGGCGCAGTGGGTCGAGCTGGCGCCCGGCATCGCGGTCCCGACCCTCGCCCGGGACGAGTTGTTCGCCTATCTCTGCGTCCACGGCGCCACCCACGCCTGGTCTCGGCTCAAATGGCTCGCCGACGTCGCCGCCCTCGTCAGCCGCGAGCCGCCGGAGGAGACCGAGCGCCTCTACTGCCGCGCCGCCGGGTTCGGCGCGGGCCGTTCGGCCGCGGCGGCGCTGCTCCTCTCCCACGAGCTGCTGGGCCTTCCGCTCGACTCCCGGTTCGAGGCGGAGCTGCGGGCGACCGGAGCCGTCCGTTTTCTCATCGCGGTGGCGTGCGATGCAATGGTCCGCGGGGGCGCCGACGCCGAACTCGACGAGAGCGTCCTCGGCACCGTGGGCGTGCACCTCTCTCATTTCCGGATGGCCCGGGGCCTCGCCTACAAGCTTTCCGAGGCGCGGCGGAAACTGGCTTCTGTCGGCGCCGCCGCCGACGAGCCCTCCTGGCTGAGGGCTCTTGCGCCGGTGCGGGCGTTGCCGCTGTGGCTGTCGCGCCGGAGACGCCGCGCCGGAGGCCGGATCGAATGACGGAGGCGGACGTTTTCTGCTAGGATGGTGCGACCCAAAAAGGTGAAGGTGCCATGCGACCCATTTTTCTCCTCCCCACCCTGTTCGCCGGCGCTCTCGCGGCCGGCCCCGTCGCCACGGCCGCCCCGCGCGCCGTTCTCAGCGCGGAACGGGCGATCCCCTTCGTTCACAGCGACGGAATCATCGAGTGGAAGGTCGGAGGGGCGGACACGCTCTTCGTCCGCGCCATGAACGGGAGCTGGTATCTGGTGCGGACGTCGGCCCCCTGCCCGCGCCTGCGGACGGCGATGGCCCTCGGCTTCGAGACCTCGCCGGGCGACCAGCTCGACCGCTACGGAGCGATCCTCGCCGACGGCTGGCGCTGCCAGATCGCCAGCGTCACGCTGTCGCCCCCGCCGCCCCCCGCCATAGCGAAGCACGGCTGACCAAAAAGGAAGGGCGCCGCGACATAGCCGCGGCGCCCTCTTTTTCGACTGTCGCCAGGCTTATCTGTAGGCGACGTTGAGCGTCAGCACGAACGCCCGCGGCGAACCGAGCTGCACGAACGGCACCGTCGTGTTGACCAGCTGGCCGCCGAAATTGCCGACGTAGAGCTTGTCGAACAGGTTGGTGATGTTGAACTGCAGGTAGGTGTCGTCGTTGAGGCCGGCCCAGCCGAGCGGCATCCGGGCGCCGACATCGACGAGCGTATAGGCCGGCACCTTCGCATTGTAGACCTGGCGGTTGGCGATGATCAGCGGCAGGTTGACGTCGTCGACGTAGCGCGGTCCGGTCCGCTTCGCCTGAACCCTGAGCTCGACCGGGCCGAGCTTGGCCTGGACGCTGCCGCCGAACGTATAGATCGGAGCACCCGATTCACGGCGGCCCGCGGTGAGTGCGCACAGCGTCGGGTTCGGATTCGAGCCCGTGCAGTCCGCCGCGACCGCGGTACCCGAAATCTGCACGTTGTCCTGGATCTTCGACCACAGATAGGATCCGTAGACGTAGACCTGGAGCTGCGGCAGGATCTGGTAGGAGACGCTCGCGTCGATGCCGTGCTTGTCGACCCGGCCGAGGTTGCGGAACACGGTCAGCTGCAGATCCGGGTCGAAGGCCGAGGCGAGCCGGTTCTGGAAGATCGTGTACCAGAACGAGGCCTGGGCCATCAGCTTGCCGGAGCGGTAGCGGGCGCCGACGTCGAAATTGTCGGTCGTCTCCGGCTTCGGCCGCGCATTGGGATTGTCGAAGGCGAAGAAGAAGTTGTTGTAGAGGTTGTCGGTGCTCGGCACCTGCAGCCCCTTCGAATAATTGGCGAACACCGAGGCGTGATCCGTCACGTCGAACAGGACGCCGATGTTCGGCAGGACGGCGTTGTATTTGAGCACGCGGTGCTGCGGGCCCTGCACCGCCTGCGGAACGCCGCCGACGCTCACCGTCGGATTGAACTGCTCGTAAGCGGCGAGCCCGGCCGTGTTCTGTCCGAAGCACTCGACGAAGCCGCTGGCGCTGGAGGTCAGGCAGTTGTTCGTCAGGTCGCGGGTGAAGCGCGGGATGCGCACGCCGGCGTTGATGGTCAGGCGGCGGTCGAAGAATTCGCCGCGATATTCCGCGCCGATCTGCTCGAGGAGCGCGATCGAGCGACGGTCGCGCTTCTCGAGGATGTCGCCATTGGCCGCAACGATCGGGTTGTTGATCGGGAAAGGCGTGAACGGCTCGCCGTTGACCTCGAGGAAGCCGGTCTCGCCGGTCTGGCGATGGAGGCCGCGATCGTAGGAGGCGGCGATTCGGATCGTCTGCGTATCGGTGATGTCGTAGCGCAGCGAGGCGTTGAGGCCGATACGCTTGGTGTGCGTCTGGCTCGGCGCGAGGACCCGGACGGTGTCGAGCCGGTCGCCGTCGCCGTTCAGGTCCTTGCCGAAAAAGGGAGTGCCGCCGAGATAGCCGATCTGGCAGCTCGAATTGGCCGGGGCGACCGCCCCGACGCACGCATTCGGAGACGCCGTGCCGCCGGCCGGATTGACGTCGCGCAGGCCCTCCTGGGCCACGACGGTGCCGCCGCCGTTCGCCTTCACCCACTGGAAGCTCGGGTCGATGGTGAGGACCAGACCCTTGGCGAGCGTGAAGCGGGACTGGGCGCGGACGTTGCCGGTATCCGACGGGTTCAGACGCTCCTCGAACGCGCTGCCGCAGGTGTTGGCCGCGTCGGCCACGCCCGGGCGGGCCACCTGGTTGGTCTGGCAGGGGGCAACCGTGTAGTCGCGCTCGGCCCGGGTCAGCGGGTAGCGGTTGGTCGCATCGGAGCCGACCACGCGCGGCGCCGAATTGGTCGGCGACTGGGTGAGATCGGTGCGCAGCGGCAGCGAGCCGAAGAAATTGTTGCGGTTCTGGTTGTAGTGGACGGCGAGGGTGATGAAATCGCCGTTCGTGCCGATCGGCTGATAGAGAGCGGCATTATACTGCTGCTTGTAGATCAAGCCGCGGTGGCCGTAGACGTTGTCGTTGGTCGCCATGCTCGCCGAGACGAAGGCGCGGGTGCCGAACGGGCCGAAGGCGCCGGTGTCGATCACGCCGAAGGTGCGGAAATAATCGCCGCCGTCGAACCAGCCGTAGGAGCCTTCGAGCCGGGCGCCGAACGTCTGGAAGGGCCGGCGGGTGCGGTAGTTGACCGTGCTGCCCGTCGCCGCCGCGGTCGGGCTGTCGACGTCGGTCGAGCCCAGGCTGACATTGACCTGCTCGATCAGCTCCGAATCGAGCATCTGGTTCGAGAAGATCGCGTAATTGCCGGTGTCGTTGAGCGGCATGCCGTCGAACGTCTCGGCGATTCGGCTGTTGTCGAAGCCGCGGATGACGAGGGAGCCGCCGGCCGAGCCGAACGGATCGTTGTTGGTGAAGCTCACGCCCGGCAGCTGGTTGACCACCTCGTTGATCGACTGGCCGGGGACCTGGCGCTGGATGAACTCGGAGTTCAGAACTTCGCGCGTCTTGGTGGTCGGAGGCACTTCGACGCCGCCCACCGAGGGGGCGCGGGTGCCGGTGACGACGATCGTCTCCTTCTCCATCTCGGTCGTACCGGTGGACTGCGCGAAGGCGGCGGACGGAATGGCGAACGCGCTGGTGGCGCACAAGAGCACGAATTTCTTCATCTTTTCCCAACCCCTAGCTTGGCGGTGCGAGCGCGCCTTGCCCCAGAAACATTACAGTTCGACTCTGGCCGGTGGCTTTCGCCGCTTTCGAGAAGCGGCGGCAAGGACCCCCCGTGCGAGAATTTTTGTCGTCGGCGATTCTCCCGCAAGAATCGCTCTGGTGCCCCGGATAGCCGAGCCTTGGGCCCGGACCAAGCCCATCGGCCAACTTACCCACAAACAAAGGTTAAAAACCCACAGGCGTTGCCTTTAGGCCACTCGGCCGCCCTCGGCGGAGGCGAAATTGCGCGCCGGGCCGCCTTGCCTTATGCCGCCGCAATGTATCCCGATCCCCTCCAGGCGCGCCGCCGGTGACCCGCGTCGAAGACATACCGGCGCTGATCGATTCGCTGTGCGCGATGTTCGACGAATCGACCGCGGCCCTGCGCAGCTCGCTGGCCCGCTACCTGATGGGCGGCGAGCGGCCCAATGCGGAGGCGCGCGCCGCGGGCCTCTTCGCCTATCCCGAGCTGCGCATCGACTACGGCCCCGACCGGCCGGCGCGCTTTCCGCCGCGCGCCTTCGGCCGCCTCAACCAGCCGGGCCGCTACGCGATCAGCGTCGCGAGGCCGCGCCATTTCCGCAAATATCTGGCCGAGCAGCTCGAATATCTCGTCAGCGACTATGAGGTCGAGGTCTCGGTCGGCCGGTCGGCGAGCGAGATACCTTATCCTTACGTGCTCGACGGCACCGAGGACCTTCGCCTCGACGAGGTCAAGGCCGCCGACCTCGCCCGCTGGTTCCCGACCACCGAGCTCGCCCATATCGGCGACGAGGTTGCCGACGGCACCTGGGACTTCAGCCGCCATGCCGACCGCCCGCTGGCTTTGTTCGACGGTCCGCGGGTCGATTTCAGCCTGGCGCGGCTGCGCCATTATACCGGCACGCCGGTCGAGCACACCCAACGCTACCTCTTGTTCACCAACTACGTCCGCTACGTCGACGAGTTCGTCCGCTGGGCGGCCGACGAGCTGAAGCGCGAGGACAGCCCCTACGAGGCGCTGTCGACTCCGGGCGGGGTGTTCGTCACCCGCGAGACGGAGGATCCGGTGGCCGCGGTCTCCGACGGGGCCTGGCGCAAGGTGCAGATGCCGGCCTACCATCTGATCGGCGCCAAGGGCGGCGGGATCACCCTGGTCAACATCGGCGTCGGCCCCTCCAACGCCAAGACGATCTGCGACCATCTCGCCGTCCTCCGCCCGGAAGTGTGGCTGATGATCGGCCATTGCGGCGGCCTTCGCCCGAGTCAGACGATCGGCGACTATGTCCTCGCCCACGCCTACCTCCGCGACGACCATGTGCTCGACGACACGCTGCCGGTGGAGATCCCCATAGCTCCGATCGCCGAGGTCCAGCAGGCTTTGTTCGACGCCGCCGCTCAGGTGACCGGCGAGGAGCCGCAGGAGCTCAAAGGACGGCTTCGCACCGGCACCGTCGTCACCACCGACGACCGCAATTGGGAGCTTCGCTTCCAATCCTCGGCGCTGCGCTTCAACCAGAGCCGGGCGGTGGCGATCGACATGGAATCGGCGACCGTCGCCGCCCAGGGTTACCGCTTCCGGGTCCCCTACGGCACTTTGCTCTGCGTCTCGGACAAGCCGCTGCACGGCGAGATCAAGCTGCCCGGCCAGGCCAACGCCTTCTACGAGCGCGCGATCAGCCAGCATCTGAGGATCGGAATCGAGGCGCTGCGAATCCTCCAGCGCCAGGGCGCCGACCTCCACTCGCGCAAGCTGAGGAGCTTCGACGAGCCGCCGTTCCGCTGAGACTTCAGAAGCGGTGGCGGCGGGTACGACCGCCGCGGGCGACGGGCTCGGCTCGGGCGCCCTCGGCGTGGAACGCCTCGTTCAGATAGGCGGCGAGCCGGATTCCGCCTTGAGCGAGGCGCTGCTCCATCACCGGCCGGAACTTGTAGATATAGTCCCAGCCGAGATCGGCGGTGCCCGGCTTGGGATAGACGGTCGGGCGGATGGCGGCGCTCTCGCGGATCCAGTCGAGCGGGTTGGCGTCGCTCCAGGCGATGACCTCTTCGGGCGTGGTCCGCCGCGCAAGGCGCTCGGCGAATTCGGTGAAGGAGAGCTGCTCGTCGTCGACCAGGCCGGAGTCCCAGACCGAATGGAGGTTGGACGGCCGGCCGGCGAAGTTCAGCTTGACGTCGTTGCCGCCATGGTCGCCCGGCTGGCCGACGTGGAGCGGCTGGTGAAGATCGCCGACGATGTGGACGATGAAGCGCAGCGCCATCTGCCTGTCCTTCAGCGAGGCGTTGGGATCGAGCAGCATGGCGCGGAACCGGCGGAGCGCGGTGACCGCGTCGCCTTCCGGCGGCGCCGTGTCGTATTCGCCGCCGGGCACGGTGACGTAATGCCAGGGCGAGGCGGTCTTCTGCCAGAACGGGTCGGGGTCGGCGCGCATGTCGTCGGGCCAGGTCGCGGCCTCGTCGAGGCTCTCGGTGCCGAGGATCAGCCGGACATGGGCGCGCGCCTCGGCGCTGAGCCCGCGGTCGGCGATGGCCGCGACGACTCGGTGCCCGGTCTTCCCCCACGCGAGCGCCGGGGCGCCTGAGAAGGTCAGCGAGGCGAACGCAGCGGCGGCGGCGAGGGCGTGGCGCAATCGGCGGGGGGACATCGGGAAAACTCCTCGTTTTGCGCGGCAGGCCCGCAGGATGCTCATCGATTTTGCGGCAAGCGAGTGCCCCCGAATCGCCTGCCCTGCGCCGCGCAACCTAACGGCCAGGCCGGCCCACGCCAGAGGTCCCTTATGCTTTGGCCGCGGCTCCTCTATGAGAAGCGCGATGACCGACGACGCCACCCGCTCCCTGGTCGAGCGCGCCCGCGCGGCGGCGCTTCGCGCCTACGCCCCTTATTCCCGGTTCAGCGTCGGCTGCGCGATCGAATCGGTCGACGGCGAGGTGGCGGTCGGCGCCAACATGGAAAATGCCTGCTACCGGCTCGGAGTCTGCGCCGAGATCGCCGCGCTGACCGCCGCCCAGGCCGCCTTCGGCCTCGACCGGATCGCCCGGATCGCCGTGGCCGGCGGGCACGTGGCGGAAGGACAGCTGAAAGGCGATTCGCTGGTCACCTCGTGCGGCGGCTGCCGCCAGTCGATCCTCGAGGCGGCCCAGCTTTCGGGCGCCGACGTGGCGGTGATCTCGTCCAACGGCGACGGGACGGAGACACGCGTCGACCCGATCTCCACGCTGATCCCCCTGGGCTTCGGCCCGGCGAACCTCAAGGATTCGGGCTAGACCAGCTTGATCTCCCGCAGCCGCTCCAGGAGGTAATCGTGGGCGGTGATCGGCTCAGGATACGCGTTGGGCCGCGACGGCGTGATGCAGTCCGGCAGGGTCTCGATCAGGAAATCGGGCCGGAAGTGGAGGAAGAAGGGCATCGAGTAGCGCGATACGCCGCGCCGCTCGGGCGGCGGGTTTACGACGCGGTGGGTGGTCGACCGGAGCACGTTGTTGGTGAGGCGCTGGAGCATGTCGCCGATGTTGACGGCGAGTTCGCCCTGCTTCGGCGTGACCGGAAGCCACTCGCCGTCGCGGTCGAGCAATTGCAGGCCCGCTTCCTCGGCGCCGAGCAGAAGGGTGATGGTGTTGATGTCCTCATGCGCTCCGGCACGGACGTTGGGGCCGTCCCCCGGAATCGGCGGGTAGTGGAGCAGGCGAAGGACCGAATTGCCGTCCTTCACCGTGTCGACGAAATAATCGGGCGCGAGGCCGAGGTGGCGGGCGATCGCCTCGAGGATGCGCAGCCCGGCCTTGTCGAACGCGGCGAACAGCTCGAGGAAGGTGTCGTGGAACGACTGGACCTCGTCCGGCCAGACGTTGGGCGCCATCAGCTCGGCATAAGGATGCCCTTCCGGCAGCTCGCGGCCGACGTGCCAGAATTCCTTGAGGTCGTAGGCGGTCGCGCCCTTGGCGGTCTCGATCCCGAACGGGGTGTAGCCCCGCGCCCCGCCGCCGCCGGCAATGTGGTAGCTCCGCTTCACCTCCTCGGGCAGCGCGAAGAAGGCCTTCGCTTTCTCCTCGGCGCGGGCGATGAGGTCGGCGGGGATGCCGTGATCGGCGATGATGGCGAAGCCGTAGCGCTCGAACGAATTGCCGAGCTCCTCGGCGAAGCCTTCGGGATCGCTGTCGGACGCCTTGAGCGAGACGGAGGCGACTCCGCGGGCGGCGGTGGTGATCGTGTCCATGGGCGTGTGCTTAAACCCGAAGGGCCCAAATTCCAACCGAGCCGCTAGGCGACCTCGAGCGTCTCGCCTTTCTCGGACCAATAGCCCGAGACATAGGCCCAGGCTTCCTCGGCCGTCTCGACGAAGCGGAAGAGCTTGAGGTCGTCCGCATTGATCACGCCCTCCTCGGCCAGCGCGTCCCAGTTGATCACCCGCTCCCAGAATTCCCGCCCGAACAGGGCGATGGGAAGCGGCTTGACCTTGCCGGTCTGGATCAGGGTGAGGAGCTCGAACATCTCGTCGAACGTGCCGTAGCCGCCGGGGAAGACGGCGACGGCGCGGGCGCGGATCAGGAAGTGCATCTTCCTCAGCGCGAAATAGTGGAACTGGAAGCTGAGGCTGGGGGTCACATAGGGATTGGGCATCTGCTCGTGGCGGAGGGTGATGTTGAGCCCGACCGATTCCTTCCCGACGTCGGCCGCGCCGCGGTTGGCCGCCTCCATGATCGACGGCCCGCCGCCCGAGCAGACGACGAACTGGCGCTGGCCGTCGTCGCTGGGCGCGACCCGGCTGACGATCTGGGCGAGCCGCCGCGCCTCGTCATAATATTTCGCCTTGGCCTTCAGCCGCTCCGCGACCTCGCGCTGATGGTCGCTCGAGGCGGCGGCGATCAGGGCGTCGGCCTTATCGGGTTCGGGGATCCGGGCCGAGCCGTAGAAGACGAAGGTCGATTCGATCCCCGCCTCGTCGAGCAGGAGCTCGGGCTTCAGCAGCTCGAGCTGGAATCGGACCGGCCGCAGATCCTCGCGAAGCAGGAAGTCCATGTCCTGGAAGGCGAGCCGGTAGGCCGGGTCCTGGGTCTGCGGCGCCTGGGTCGGGCGGTTGGCGACCGCCGCGTCCTCGCGGGCGGGATGGAAGACGCGCTTGGGGGGGACGATGTCGTTCATGTCGGGCGGCCCCTTAGCCGGGAAGCAGCAGCCCCGCCAGCGCCGCGCTCATCAGATTGGCGAGCGAGCCGGCGGCCAGCGCCTTGAGGCCGAGCCGGGCGATGGTCGGTCGCTGGTTCGGCGCCAGGCCGCCGGTCACCGCCATCTGGATCGCGATCGAGCTGAAATTGGCGAAGCCGCAAAGCGCGAAGGTGATTATGGCGACGCTTCGCGGCGAGAGCTGGCCGTGCATCTGGCCGAGATCGATGAAGGCGACGAACTCGTTCAGGACGACCTTGGTGCCGAACAGGCCCCCTGCGGTGCCCGACTCGTTCCAGGGAATGCCGATCAGGAACATGATCGGCCTGAAGATCGTGCCGACGATCGCCTGGAAGCTGAGGCCCGGGTAGCCGAGCATGTTGCCGATCCCGCCGAGCAGGCCGTTGGCGAGCGCGACGAGGGCCACGAAGGCGAGGACCATCGCTCCGACCGCGACGGCGAGGCGGACTCCGGTCTGGGCGCCCTGGGCGGCGGCCATGATGACGTTGGCCGGCCGCTCGCCTTCCTCGAACGTCTCGGCGACGTCGATCTGCTCCTCGGCCGGAGACTCCCCCTCGAGCGAAAGCTCGTCGGGGGCGCGCGGCTCGTCGGGCATGATCATCTTGGCCATCAGGATTCCGCCCGGCGCCGACATGAAGGCGGCGGCGAGCAGGAAGGGCAGCGCCTGCGGCCCGAGCAGCTGCGCGTAAGCGAGGAGGATGGTGCCGGCGACGCCCGCCATGCCGACCGTCATCACGGTGAAGATCTGCGCCGGCGGAAGAGCGGCGAGATAGGGACGCACGACCAAAGGCGATTCGCTCTGGCCGACGAAGATGTTCGCCGCCGCGGAGAGCGATTCGACCCGGCCGATGCCGGTGATCCAGCCGATCGCCCCGCCGACCCAGCGGACGATCCGCTGCATGATTCCGAGATGATAAAGGATCGCGACGATCGAGGCGAAGAAGATGATCACCGGCAGGGCGCCGAGCGCGAAGGTGTGGGCGAGCGGGTTGGTCGCCTCGGGCCCGAACAGGAACTCGGTGCCCTTGTTGGCGTAGCCGAGCAGGTTCGAGACGCCGCCCGACAGGCAATTGATGCCTTCGAAGCCACTTGAACGGAAATAGTCCTGCAAGGCGATGCGGTTGGATAAGTTGAAATAGCTGCACCCGGCCGTCACGTGACCGGCAGGTCTGTAGATCGCAAGCGAGGCGAACAAGAGTTGCAGCGCGAACGCCGCGGCGACGACGCGGAGACGGATCGCCCGCCGGTTCGAGGAGAGCAGGAAGGCGATGGCGAGGATCGCCAGGATCCCCGCGAGCCCGATCAAATGATTCATTCCGTCCCCCTCACCAGACCATCCCCCGCTCGCGCGTCCCCGCCGCCGCGGCGAGCCGGTCGAGCGCCTCGTCTATTCTCTCCGCGACGATCAGCTGATCGCGCCGCGCCTGCGACATGAAGCCGCTCATCGTGGCCGTATCGAGGAAGGTGATCAAGCCGTCCCAGAAACCCGACACGTTGAGCAGTGCGAACGGCTTGGCGTGATAGCCCAAAGCGTTCCACGTCCAGGCCTCGAACAATTCGTCGAACGTGCCGATGCCCCCGGGCAAGGCGACGAAGGCGTCGCACAATTCGGTCATCTTGGCCTTGCGCTCGTGCATGTTGGAGACCGTGTGCAGCTCGGTGAGGCCGGTGTGCGCGACCTCGAGGTCGACCAAGGCCTGCGGGATCACCCCATAGGATTCGCCCCCTGCGCCGATCACCGCATCGGCCACCACGCCCATCAGCCCGCGATGGCCGCCGCCGTAGACGAGCGCGATCCCCCGCCGCGCCATCTCCTCGCCCAGCGCCGTCGCCGTGGCGGCGAAGGCCGGGTCGGTGCCCATCGACGAGCCGCAATAGACCGCGAGGCGCTTCACAGCGCCCCCTCGACCATTGCCCGCAAATCCGCCTCGGGGCGGGCACCGAAGTGGGAGATCACTTCGGCGGCGGCGATCGAGCCCATCTTGAGCGACTGTTCGAGGCTTCGGCCCTGCGCCTCGCCCTGGAGGAAGCCGGCGGCGAACAGGTCGCCGGCGCCGGTCGTGTCGACGACGCCGCTGCCGAGCCGGGCGATCGGCACGGCGACGCGGCGGCCCCGCTCGACGGCGAGCGCGCCTTCCGAGCCGCAGGTGACGACGAGCAAAGGCACCTTGTCCTGGATGGCGGCGACGGCGGCATCGCGATCCGGAAGAGCGGCGAGCTCGCGGATTTCGTTGTCGTTGGCGAACAGCATGTCGATCGCGCCCGAGTCCAGCATCGCCATCATCTCGGCCCGGTGCGGGGCAATGCAGGCGATGTCGGAGAGGGTGAAGGCGACCTTGCGGCCGGCCCGGTGGGCGATCCGCATCGCCTCGTCCATCGCGCTGCGCGGGCCCGGCGAGCGCCACAGATAGGCTTCGAGATACAGGATGGAGGCGGAACGTATCTGGTCGGCGTCGAGGGCGTCGCGGCTCAGCTCGTGGGCGGCGCCGCGGAAGGTGTTCATCGTCCGCTGGGCGTCGGGCGTGACGAGGATCAGGCAGCGGCCGGTTGGAAGGCCTCCCTTGAGGGGCGGTGTGCGAAACTCGACGCCGAGCGCGCGAATGTCGTGGGCGAAAATCTCGCCCAATTGGTCGGCCGCGACCTGGCCGACGAAGCCCGCCCGTCCGCCGAGCGCGGCGACCCCGGCCATGGTGTTCGCCGCCGAGCCGCCGCTGGTCTCGCGCGCCTGGTTCATCTTCGAATAAAGGCGGGTGGCGCCTCCGGCGTCGAGCACCTGCATCGAACCCTTGACCAGCCCCTCGGCGGCCAGGAAATCGTCGTCGCTGCTGGCGATGACGTCCACGATCGCGTCGCCGATCGCGAGGACGTCGAGGCGGGTCTCTGTCACCGGCGCACTGATGGCGGGAAGCGGGCCGGAGCGAAAGCCCTTTTTGCGGACGCTCAAAGCCGTTACGCAGTCGATCCCATGGAAACACAGGCTCCCCGCGCGGTCCCGCGCTCGCTCTTCGTCTATTCGATCTTCTACGGCGGCATGGTGTGCATCGCCGGGGTGCTCGGCGCCAAGCAGGTCGCGCTCGGGCCGCTCGCCGTCGAAGCCGGGATATTCGGCTTCATCCTGCTGGTCGTGCTGGCGAGCACGACCGCGGAGCTGCACGGCCGGGCCACCGCCGACCGGCTGGTCCGCTTCGGTTTCGTGCCGCTGATCGTCTCGATGGCGCTGATCCAGCTCGTCCTGCGCCTCCCCGCCGACCCGAACATGTATCCGCCGCTCAAGGAGGCCTTCCCGGTCGTGCTCGGCCAAGGCGCCCGGATGATGTTCGCCGGGCTGATCGCCTACGGGACGTCGCAGACCTTGAACGTGCTGATCTTCGCCAAGCTTGCGGGGAGCGAGGGCAGTCGCCTGCTGTGGCTTCGGGCGATCGTCGCCAGCGTGGCCTCCCAGATCGTCGACACCCTCCTGTTCATCACCATCTCCTTCTACGGCGAGCGGCCGATCCTCGACCTGATGCTCGGCCAGATGCTGGCGAAGGTGGCGCTCTCGCTCGTTCTCGTCCCCGCGCTCATCTACCTGCTCGTCGCCCTCGGCCGGCGCCTCGACCGCGGCGCCTGAACCGATGGCCGAACGGAAGACGCGGTCGAAGAAGGCCGGCGAGGCCGCGCCGCCGGCGGAAGCGCCGATCGCGGTCGAGGAAGCCGCGACCGAGCCCACGCCGCGGCCGCTGGCCGCCGACCAGACCCAGATCAGCGTGTCGCGCGGCTTCGCGGCCTGGCTCGGGCGCATGCGCTGCAGCCTCGCCTTCACCTCCTACCAGACTGGGCAGCTGTTCCTGGTCGGCGTGCTTCCGGACGGCCGGGTGTCGTTCCACCAGCAGAGCTACGTCCGCGCCATGGGCCTCCACGCCTCGCCCCAGCGCGTCTATGTCGCCTCCCTGTTCCAAATCTGGCGGCTCGAGAACGTGCTGGCGCCGCACGAACGGGCCAACGAGCATTTCGACCGGCTCTACGTGCCGCGCAACGCCCAGACGACGGGAGACGTCGACGCCCACGAAGTGGCCGTCGACCGCGCCGGCCGCGTCATCTTCGTCAACACCAAGTACAGCTGCCTGGCGACGATGAGCCTTACCCACGGCTTCCGGCCGCTGTGGAAGCCGCCCTTCATCTCGCGCCTGGCGGCGGAGGACCGGTGCCACCTCAACGGCCTCGCCATGGAGGACGGGCTTCCGGCCTACGTCAGCGCGGTCAGCCGCTCGGACATGATCAACGGCTGGCGCGACCGGCGCCACGAGGGCGGGGTGCTGATCGACGTCCGCACCGACCGGATCGTCACCGACCAATTGTCGATGCCGCACAGCCCGCGCGTCCATAATGGCCAGGTCTGGCTGCTCGATTCGGGCCGCGGCATGGTTGCGCGCGTCGATCCCCGGACCGGCCGCAAGGAGGACGTCGCCTTCTGCCCGGGATTCCTTCGCGGCCTCGCGATCGTCGGCGGCTATGCGGTGGCGACGGTGTCGCTGCCGCGCGACGGCGCCTTCGCCGGCCTCGCGCTGCAGGACGAATTGAAGAAGCGCGACGGCGAGCCCTGGTGCGGGATCTGCATCGTCGACCTGAAGAGCGGCGATATCGTCGACTGGATCCGCCTCAGCGGCGCGATCAAGGAATTGTTCGACGTGGCGGTGATCCCGGAGACGCGCTGCCCGATGGCGCTCGGGGTCCAGTCGCCCGACATCCAGAGCCTCATTTCGTTCGATCCGGAATTCGGGCCGCTGGTGCCGGCGGGGGCTCAGCCGAACCGGAAGTGATCGAACCAGGCGGCGCGGATCTGCCGCCCGTCGGGCGTGTAGCCGATCAGGGTCAGCTCCGATTCCGGCCAGACCGGAAGGCGGGCGAACTCGCCCCATTCCGCCGTCTCGACGAAGGCGATGCCGCCGGCCAGCCCTTCCTCGGGATGCGCCTTCGCCCATTCGTGGAGGATGTCGCGCGACGGGACGGCGAGGGCGAGCTGGGCGCGGCTTCGGCGATGCTCGGGATCGGTGGCGCCGCGCAGCACGGCGAAGCGGGCGCGCAGATAGTCGACATATTCGATCGTCGCGGTCGCGACCGCGATCAGCCGGCCGTCCTTGTAGGCGGCGGCGATCAGCTCCTTGGCGCGCGCCTCGCCGGAGACTCCGGGGGGCAGCAGGTTGAGCCGGGTCCAGAACTCGATCGCATCGCGTTCGATGGCGGCATCGTCGCGGCGCCAGGCGGGGCGGATCTCGAGGCCGCCCGGCGGCGGCGGGGGTGCCGCCTTGCTCTTGGGGACTCGCGCCATCAGTCGACCCGGTAGTGGCTGAACCAGGAGACGCGCACCTGGCGGCCGTCGGGCAGGAAGCGGGCGAGCATCAGCCGAGTGCCCGGCCAATAGGGCTCCCTGGCGATCTCGGCGAGCTGGCGGCTCTCGATCGCCGCGCCGAGGCCGGCGAGCTTCTCCTCGGGATGCTCGGCCGACCAGCGCTCGAGCAGGGCGCGGGCGTGATAGGCCATGGTCGCCGCGGCGTGGCCGCGGCGCAGCTCCGGATCGACCGCGCTGCGCAGGAAGGCGAACCGGGCCCGAAGGAAGTCGAGCGGCCCGACGATCGCGGTGGTGAGGCCGACCAGCCGGTCGTCCTTGTAGGCGCCGAGCACGATCTCCTTGGCCCGAGCCTCCGGGTCGACATGGGCCGGAAGCAGGCCGAGGCGCTTCCAGAAGGCGATGGCGTCGGCCTCCAGCTTCCCATCGCCGGCGCGCCAACCCGGGCGTATCTCCAGGTCCTCGGCCGGGGGCACCCGCCAGCCGGCCGGCGGCGGCGTCAGGCCGGTCGGCGGCGTCTCGCTCAGAAGCGCACCCGGACGCCGGCGCGGACCGCCCGCCCCTTGTAATCCTTGCCGAAATCGATCTCGCCGCGGAGGAAGGCCTCGACCCGGCCGGTGGTGTAGGCGGCGCCGGCGCCGATCTCGCCGTGGGTGCGCGGTTTCAGATCGGTCAGCAGGAAGTTCTGGCCGATGTCGAAGGTGGCATGGTTGTCGTTGCCGAGCTCCTTGAAGCCGTTGGCCGAGACGAACGGGGAGAAGGTGCCGCCGCCGGCCGGCAGATCGGCGCCGAGGCGCAGCCCGGCGCGGGCGCGGAGGCTGTCGCTCGACTGGAAGGTGACGCTGGCGAGATTGCCGACCGAATAATCGTCGATGTCGGTATTCACCCAGGACAGGCCGACCGACGGCTCGGCGTAGAAGCCTCCGGTCGAGCTCCAGCGGTAGCCGGCATTGGCCTGGACTCCGAACACCTTCGCGTTGAAATTGGCGCCGAACGCGGTGCCCGGATCGTTGCTGACGTCCATCCAGTCCATCTTGGCGAGGCCATTCAAGTAGAAGCCGCCGCTGTTGAACTGGGCGTAGAGGCCGGCATTCTTGATATCGAGCTTGGTCTGGTGCGCGGTCGCGAAGAAGCGCGCGTCGGAGTTGCCGGCGCCCAAGGTCACGCCGAAGATGGCACCGCCGGACTGGTGGTCGATGCCGGTCTGGACGCCTTCGTAGCTCTGGCGGAAGCCGGTATCGAACGTGTCGGTGACGCCCGCCACGGTGATCGACTGCGAGCCCTTGCGGTCGGTGCGGCCGGTCCAGATCTGGCCCCAGACGTTCCAGCTGCGCCGCGCGTTGCGGTGGCCGGCGCCGTCGCGCGCGGTGTCGAGCTGCGCCGCGATCGCATCGGCGCTCTCGTACCAGGCATTGTCGGCGATCGAGGCGACGCGGCTGCCTTCGAACACAGCCGCGTCGGGCAGGCCGAAGAGCAGGAAGTCGCCGTTCGCCGCATTGTAGCGCAGCACCGAGCGGACGAAGCCGTTGGTGACGTTGCCGCCGGTCAGCGAGAAGGCGGTTGAGCTCGAGCCGACCGAGGCGTCGACCAGCAGGATGCCGTTGAAGTTGAAGGTGAAGCGGTTGGTGATGTTGAGGTCGATCAGCGTCGAGCCGTTGGCGAGGCCGGTCACGAGATGGTCGGCAATGCCGCCCGGATAGTCGACGTCGAGGCCGAGATGGCTCGAGCCGCTGCCGTTGAAGGCGGCGCTGCCGAGGTTGAGCGTGTCGTTCGGCGCACCGTCGCGAAGGTCGATGAGGCCGCTATTGTTGAACGTCTCGAGCCCGGTGAAGGCGGTCGTCCCGCCGGTCGCCTTCAGCGTTCCGCTGTTGTTGAACGTGTCGGTCCCGCCGCCGAACGCGCTGTTGCCGATCGCGTCGAACAGGCCGGCATTGTTGACCGTGTCGTTCGAGTCGGTGAGGTCGATCGCGCCCCGGATCGTGCCGGTGGAGGTGTTGTTGACAATGGTCGGGCCGCCGTTTGCCTGGATGGCAAAGCCGTTCGACGCCTGGGTGAGGCCGCGGGTCGTCAGATTGCTGCCGGTGGTCGAGCTGACAAGGATCGCATCGGAGCCGGCGCCGGTGACGACCGCGTTGTTGCTGTCGACGGTGACCGAACCGGAGCCGGTCGTGCCGAGCACGCCGGGGCTGTTCGACCCGGAGGTGGTTACGGTGCCGGTGGTGGTGATGACGACGTCGCCGGTCGCCGTGGTGCCGCTGACGCCCGGGCTGTTGGCGCCCGAGGTGTTCGCCGAACCGACATTGACCGTCACCGCCGGCGGGTTGGCCAGTGGCAGGGCGAGAGTGCTGATGCCCGAGCCGGTCGGAGTCGTCGAAACGGTCGACCCGATCGCCCGGACGCCCGCCGAATTGGCGCCGGTCGTCGTGACCGTCGAGGCGGTGACCGAGACCGGGCCGCCGCTCTTGGCGTAGATGCCGTCGCTGCCGGTGCCGGCGGTGGTGACCGGCCCGGTGCTGGTCACGCCGATCGCGCCCGAGGTCGAGACGGCGCTGATGCCGCGGCTCGAATTGCCGGTGGTCGCGACCGTGTTCGAGGCGATCGTGATCGGGCCGGTGGTCGAAGTCGAGTCGATTCCGGCGCTGTTCAGGCCGCTGGTCCTGACCGTGCCGGTGCTGGTGATCTTGGTCAGGCCGGTCGTGGCTCGGGTCTGGATGCCCGGGCTGTTCGCTCCGATCGTGGTGACGTTGGCGCTGGTCACGGTGACGGCGCCGGAGGCCTTGGCGTAGATTCCGGCGCTGCCGCTGCCGGCGGTGGACACGAGGCCGGTGCTGGTCACGGTGGCGTTGCCGCCCGTGGCGGTGGCACTGATGCCGGTGCTGCTGCTCCCCGCCGTCGAGACGGAGCCGCTGGTCACCGAGACGCTTCCCGCCGACGCGGCGGCGGCAATGCCGATGCTCGACTGGCCGGTCGTCTTGACCGAGGTGCTGGTGACGGCGACCGACGACTGGCCGGCCGCTGTGATTCCGTTGCTGACGGCGCCGCTGGTGACGACGGCGTTGCTGGCGACGATGACGTTCCCGCCGGCGGCGTAGATGCCCGCCGAGCCGACGCCGCCGGTCTGAACGGTGCCGTTGCTCGTCACCTTCGCCTGGGCCCCCGCCGCGGTGACGAGGAGGCCGGTGGCGAGGTCGCCGGCGGTGGTCACGTCCCCGCTGGTGACGTCGGCGTTGGCGGTGGTGGCGATGGCCTGGATGCCGATCGCCTTCTTGCCCTTGGTCGAGACGGAAGTGCTCTTCACCGTCACTCCGCCGGCCTGGACGAAGATGCCGCCGGCGGCATAGCCGGTGGTCGCGACGCTGATGCTGGTCACGCTCGCGGCGCCGCTGGTTCCGGCGACGATGCCGCGGCTGTTGTCGCCGGAGGTGGTGACGCTGTTCGAGTTGACGGTAACGGCGCCGTTGGTCGCGATCGCGCTGATGCCGTCGCTGGTGGCGCCCGAGGTGGTCACACTGCCCGTGCTCGTCACCCTGATCGGCCCGGGGCCCGAGCTCGCGGCGATGCCGACGCTCGACGCGCCGGACGTGCTGACCGGGCCGGCGCTGGTGATGGTGACGGCGCCGTTGCCGGTGACCGCCCCGTAGACGGCGTGGCTGTTGTTGCCCGTGGTGGTCACCGCCGCGTTGTTCACCAGGACGTCGCCATTATGGGTCGTCGCGCGGATGCCGAAGCTGTTGACGCCGTGGGTGGTGATCGCGCCCGTGTCGTTGACCGTGACGGTGCCGGTGTTGTCCGTGGCGCGAATGCCGTCGCTTCGGGCGCCCTGGGTGGTCACGTCGCCGGCGGTGACGGTGACGTTGCCCGACTGCGTGGAAGCGTTGATGCCGAGGCTGTCGGCGCCGGCGGTGGAGACGGCGCCGGTGCTGGAGACCGTGACGTTGCCGGTGGTGTCGGTGGCGAGGATTCCGGTGCTCGAATAATCGTGCGTCGTGACGCTGCCGCTGGTGACGCTGAGGTTGCCGGTGCTCGTCGTCGCCACGATTCCGCGGCTGTTATGTCCGTAGGTGGTGGCGTCGGTGCTGGTGACGGTCACGTCGCCGGTCGTCGCCCGGGCGAAGATGCCGTCGCTATACTTGCCCCTTGTAAGGACGCTGCCGCTGTCGACAGTGACGTCGCCGGTGCCGGTCTGGGCGAAGATGCCGTCGCTGTACTTGCCGGCGGTGGTGACGATTTCGCTGGTCACGCTGACGTCGTTGTTGGTGCTGGACGCCGAGATGCCGATCGACCGGCTGCCCTGGGTGTCGACGATGCCGCTGTTGACGCCGACCACGCCGTCGGTGCTGCGCGCATCGATGCCGTAGCTGGTCGTGCCCGTGGTGTTGATGACGCTGCTGGCGACGGTGACGTTGCCGCCGACGCTGTGGGCGAAGATGCCGTCGCTGTTCGCGCCGCTCGTCTTGATCGTCCCCGTGTCGGTCACGCCGACCGCGCCGGCGCCGCTCTCGGCGTCGATGCCGTCGCTCGCCGCCCCGGTCGTGGTGATGTCGGTCGCGGTGACGCTGACGTCGCCGAAGCTCGATTCGGCGTAGATGCCGTCGTGGCTTGAGCCGCCGGTCGAGATCTTGGCGTTGGCGACGACGGTGACGTTGCCGTTGTGGCTCTCCGCATAGATGCCGATGCCGTCGGAGGTGGTGACCGGGCCGCTTCCGACGAAGACGTTGCCGTCGCGGCTGTAGGCGTCGATGCCGTCGCTGGTGTTCCCGGTGGTGACGACCGAGGCCAGGCCGTCGACCGTCACGTTCCCGGAATAGCTGAAAGCGTTGATGCCGGGGCTGAACGCGCCGGCCGTCGAGATCGCGCCGTCGTGGGTGATGAGGATATTGCCGGCCTGGCTCCGGGCGAGGATGCCGGTGCTGTGGTCGCCCGTGGTGGTGACGTCCGCGGCGGTGACGGTCACGTTGCCGCTGTAGCTCGACGCGTTGATTCCGTCGCTCGCATAGCCGCCGGTCTGGACCAGGCCGGTGCTGGTGACCGAGACGTCGCCGGAATAGCTGTAGCCGCGGATGCCGTCGCTATAGTCGCCGCTCGTGGTCACGTCGGCCGCCGTGACGGTGACGTTGCCGTATTGGCTGTAGGCGTGGATGCCGTCGCTCGTATAGCCGCTGGTCTGGACGAGACCGGTGCTGGTGACGCTGACGTCGCCGTCGTAGCTCGCGGCGAGGATGCCGGTGCTGTAGTCGCCGCTGGTGGTGACGTCGGCGGCGGTAACGGTGACGTTGCCGTAGGGCGAGCCGGCCCGGATGCCCTCGCTATGGTCGCCGCTGGTCTGGACGAGGCCGGTCGTCGTCACGGTCACGTCGCCATTGTAGCTGAGGGCGTCGATGCCCTGGCTGTAATCGCCGGACGTCGTGACGTCGGCGGCCGAAACGGTGACGTTGCCGTCGTAGCTCGACGCGGTGATTCCGTCGCTCTCGTAGCCGCTGGTCTGGACGAGGCCGGTGCTGGTGACGGTGACGTCGCCTTCGTGGCTGCCGGCGAGGATGCCCGTGCTGTAGTCGCCGGTGGTGGTGACGTCGGCCGCGGTGACGGTGACGTTGCCGTAATGCGAGCCCGCCTGGATCCCATCGCTGTCGTAGCCGCTGGTCTGGACGAGTCCGGTGCTGGTCACCGTCACGTCGCCATTATAGCTGTAGCCCTGGATGCCCTCGCTATAGTCGCCGGCCGTGGTCACGTCGGCGGCTGAGATGGTGACGTTGCCGTAGGTGTTCGACGCGTTGATGCCGTCGCTTTGGTAGCCGCTGGTCTGGACGAGCCCGGTGGCGGTGACCGAGATGTCGCCATTGTAATCGTAGGCGTTGATGCCCCGGCTGTAATCGCCGGACGTGGTCACGTCGGCGGCGGCCACCGTGACATCGCCGTTGTAGCTGCCGGCCTCGATCCCGTTGCTTTGGCCGCCGCTGGTCTGGACGAGGCCGGTCGTGGTGACCGAGACGTCGCCGTCGTCACTGTAGGCATAGATGCCGCGGCTGGAATCTCCGCTCGTCGTCACGTCGACGGCCGCGACGGTCACGTCGCCGGTATTGCTGCCGGCATTGATGCCGTCGCTGGAAGTGCCCTGGGTCTGCACAAGGCCGGTGACGGTCACGCCGACGTCGCCATTCGGGGCGGTCGCGGTGATGCCGTTGCTGTCGCTGCCGGCGGTGGACACGTCGGCGGCGCTGACGGTGACGTTGCCGTTGGTGCTGCTCGCGTGAATGCCGTCGCTGGTGTCGCCGAGCGTCTGGACGAGGCCGGTGTCGGTGACGCTGACGTCGCCGTCGGTGGAGGTTGCATTGACGCCGACGCTGCTGGCGCCCGCCGTGCTGACGTCGGCGGCGTTGACGGTGACCGTGCCGGAAGTCGTGCTGGCGTCGATTCCGGTCGCATTGTCGCCTTCGGTCGAGACCGTCCCGGTGCTGGTGACCGAGACGTCGCCATAATCGCTGCCCGCCTTGATGCCGATCGAGGATGCGCCATAGGTGGTGATGTCGCCGCTGGTGACCGTCACCGGCCCGGCCGACGAATAGGCGTCGATGCCGATGCTGTTGGTGCCGTAGGTGAGCACCGTGCCGGACACGACGGTGACGTCCTCCGGCCCCCGCGCATAGATTCCGGGCGAGTTGATGCCATGGGTGACGACGCTGTCGCTGGCGATGTAGACCGCGGGCGGAACCGGCAGGGCGAAGGCGGAGAAGGTCTCCTCGGGCGGACCTTCGCTCAACGTGCCGACCACCGCCTTGATGCCCGCGCTGTTGTCGCCGTGGGTCGTCACGGTGCCGCTGTCGATGAAGATCGAGCCGCCGGTCGTCGCCGCGCTGATGCCGATGCTGTTCAGCCCATGGGTCTCGACGCTGTCGCTGGTCACCGAGATATTGCCGCCGGCATAGTTCGCATTGCCGCTGGTGGCGAATATGCCAGTGCTGTTGTCGCCCTGGGTGGTGACGTCGCCGCTGATCACGGTGACGTCGCCGCCGCGATATTTGCCGCTGCCGCTGCTGGCGCTGATGCCCAGGCTCGTCCCGCCGCTGGTGGCGACCGTGCCGCTGTTGACGTAGACGGTACCGCCGGCCGAGCTGGCCTGGATCCCGTTCGCGCTTCCGCCCGAGGTGGTCACCGAGCCGCTGGTGACGCTGACCGGGCCGCCGCCATATTTGCCGCCCGAGGTCGCGACGATCCCGGTGCCGCCGATCCCGGTCGTGGCGACCGTGTCGCTGGTCACGGTGACGGCTCCGCCGTGGCCGTATTTGAAGCCGGCGCCGCTGATCGCGGTGATTCCGGGACCGACCGAGGTGACCGTGCCGCTGTCGACGGTGACGTCGCCGCCGCTGCCATATTTGGAGCCGGGCTGGCTGCTCGCGAGGATTCCACCGGCGGCGGAGTTCACGCTGTCGCTGGTGACCGAGACGTTCCCGCTGTTGCCGCTGCCGCTCGCGGTCGACAAAGCCGAGATGCCGGTCGAGCCGCTGCCTTTGGTCGTCACCGATCCGCTGTCGATGGTGACATTGCCGCCGGTCGCGTGGGCGGCGATTCCGATCGCGCTGGCCCCATCCGTCTCGACGCTGCCGCTGGTGATGTCGATGTTCGCCGCGCCGTAGGTGCTGCTCGATCCGGCGGCGGCGGTGATCCCGATCGAATTCGCGCCCTGCGTCGTGACGCTGCCGCTGTCGATGGTGATCGAGCCGAAATTGGTGCGGGCGTCGATGCCGTTGCTGTTCGCCCCCGAAGTCTCCACCGAGCCGCTGGTGATGCCGACCGCGCCGTAGGTTGAATGGGCGTAGATGCCGCCGCTGTGGGCGCCGGTGGTCGTGACCGAGCCGGAATCGATGCCGACGGTGCCGCCCGCGGTCGCCACGATGCCCATCGAATAGTCGCCGTCGGTGGTGACCGTGCCGCTGGTCACGTAGGCGCCGAAGGCGGTGCTGCTTGCCTGGATGCCGCGGCTGTGATCGCCGTGCGTGGCGACATTGGCACTGTCGACATAGGTCGAGCCCAGCACGTTGCTCGCCTCGATGCCGTTGCTGTAGGCGCCCGACGTCTCGACGCTTCCGCTGGTCACCGAGACGGGACCCGCGCCGTAATAGCCCGAGCCGGTCGACGCGGCGTGGATTCCGGCGCTGTGGTCGCCCGAGGTGACGACGGCGTTCGAGGTGACGTCGATCACGCCGCCCTTCGTCGTCGTCGCAACGATGCCGTCGCTGTAGCCGCCGGTCGTCGTGACCGTCCCCGTGCTGTTGACGATGACGGTGCCGCTGGTCGCGCTCGCGTCGATGCCGGCGCTCTCATAGCCGTGGGTGGTGACGTCGCCGCCGTTGACCGTCACCGTGCCGGTGGTCGCATGGGCGACGATCCCCTCGGCCTTGTCGCCCCCGGTGAAGACATGGTCGGCGGTGACCGTCACATTTCCGCTAGTGTTGTAGGGCCCGCCGCTGTGCGAAATGGCGACGATGCCGGTCGCCTCGTAACCGTAGGTCGAGACGTTGCCGGCGTCGACATCGACGTCGGCGCCCGCATAGCCGGGGCTCGAATTGCCGCTCGCGACGATGCCCCGCGAATAGTCGCCGATCGTGGTGAGGTCGGCGACCGTCACCGAGACCGGGCCGCCGGCATAGACGGCCGGGGTGGTCGAGGCGTTGATTCCGTCCGAGGACTGTCCCGAGGTGAGGACGGTGTCGGCGATGACGGTGGTGAATTTCTGCGCCGCCGCCGAAATGCCGATCGCGTTGTCGCCGAGCGTCGTTACATGGTCGGCGTCCACATAGGCGGAGCCGTTGGGAGAGGTGACGAGGACGCCCGCGTCGCCCGAGGCGGTCGAATAGACGAAGGTGTAGACCGGGCCTTCGACCCGGAGGTCGGCGTCGGGGGCCGTCGAGGTGACCGATACGCCCTGGACGTCGACGACGCCGGGATCGAGCACCAATGTGAGGTCGTCGGGGGTGGGACCGTAGTCGATTCCGGTCGGATAGGGGTTGCCCGCCGGGGTGCAGTGGACGGTCCCGGGGCCGGCGGGGGCGGGGCCGCATTGCTCGCCCGCCGCGAAGGCCGGGCTCGGCGCCGCCGCGTAGACGAACAGGCTGGTGCCGAGGAGAAGCGCTTTTCGGGTCAGGCCGGGCTTGCCCTGGATGAGCGATGAGCCGGCGGCCGCCTGGCCGGAAGCGACGAAATCCATTCTAAAACCCCCCTCGTCACGCCTCAATCCACCTCGCTGGCCCGAGCGGGATGGACGGCCTGAAGGGCGATTCAGGCCGATTTCGCCGACTTCTGCCAAAAAATCGGAAGCGTTACGAGTGAATTCAGCACGTCCGGGGCCGCGCTTCAAATTCGTTGCGCAAAGGGGGCTTTGCGAGGAAGTGGCGGAGCGGGAGGGATTCGAACCCTCGATACGCTTTTGGCGTATACTCACTTTCCAGGCGAGCGCCTTCGACCACTCGGCCACCGCTCCGCATGCGCTGGAAGGCGGCTCCTCTAATCGTGCCCGCTCAGGAGGGCAAGGCGAGCCGGTCGATGGTCCGCGCCAGGGCCAGGTCGCGCCGCGTGAGGCCGCCGCTGTCGTGGGTGGTCAGCGCGATGTGGACCCGGTTCCAGACGTTCGACCAATCCGGATGGTGATCGAGTTTCTCGGCCGCGAGCGCGACCCGGGTCATGAAGGCGAAGGCCTCGGAGAAGTCGGCGAAGACGAAGCTCCGGCGGATCGCCTTCGCCTCCGGGTCGTAACGCCATTCCGGCAGGCGTCCCAGCGCCTCATCCCGTTCCGCGTCGGTCAGCTCCATCCTTCCCTCCTTCGCGCCTCGCCTCTATGTCGCTCGGCTGTGAGTGAGCGTCAAACCTTCGCGCCCTCGGCGGCGGACATCGAGCGGCTCGCCGAGGCGGCGATCGCGCGCATGCCCGAGGCCTTCCGCCGCCACCTCGCGGGGGTCGTGCTGAGGATCGACGATTTCGCCGAGGAGGCGGTGCTCGACGAGCTCGGCATCGAGGATGCGTTCGACCTTTCCGGCCTCTACACGGGCCGGCCGATCGGCGAGCGTTCGTCCATGCTTTCGGGCGAGCTGCCGGCGATGATCCATCTCTACCGCCGTCCCCTGCTCGACGAATGGGCGGAAAGCGGAGTCAGCCTCGAGGAACTGGTGACCCATGTCATCGTCCACGAGGTCGGCCACCATTTCGGCTTTTCGGACGCCGACATGCACGCGATCGAGGACGCCGCCGGGTGAGCGCTGCGCCGCTCCTGCGGCTCGAAGGCGTGGCGTGCCGGCGCGGCGGGCGTCTGCTGTTCGAAGGGCTCGACCTCCAGCTTGGGCGCGGCGAGACGGCTCTCGTGTCGGGCCCCAACGGCGCCGGCAAGTCGAGCCTGATCCGTCTTGCCGCCGGGCTGCTTGAAGCGGCGGCGGGGAAGGTGGAGCGGCCCGGGCCGGTCGCCCTGGCCGACGAATTCCTGGCGCTCGACACGAAGATCCGCCTCGCCGGCGCCCTCGCCCTCTGGGCACGGCTGGACGGCGGCGAAGCCGGCAGGGGCATGGCGGCGATGGGCCTCGACGGACTCGCGGACGTGCCGGTCCGGATGCTCTCGACCGGCCAGCGCAAGCGCGCCGTTCTCGCCCGACTGGTCGCCAGCGCAGCGCCGCTGTGGCTCCTCGACGAGCCGGCGAACGGTCTCGACGCAGAGGGACAGGCCTGCCTTGCGAAGGCGGCTGCCGCGCACCTCGCCGACGGAGGCGCCATCCTCGTCGCCTCGCACCAGCCGATCGGCCTCGAAGCCGGCGTGGAGCTGCGGCTCGGATGAGTGCGCTCGTCCTTCGCGAGCTTCGCCTCGCCTGGACGGGCGGGGGCGCCCTGTTGCCACCGCTTTTCTTCCTGCTGGTCGCGACTCTCTTTCCGTTCGCCGTCGGGCCGGACGCGCCGCTCCTTGCCCGCACAGGGGCGGGCGCCCTGTGGATGGCCGCCCTGCTGGCGGCCCTTCTGCCGGTCGACCGCCTCGTCGAGCCGGACCGGGCCGCCGGCGTGCTCGACCAGCTCGCCGTGCGCGGCATCGCCGAGGAGCAGGTCGCGCTGGCCAAGCTGGCCGGCCACTGGGTAAGCTTCGGCCCGCCGTTGATGCTCGCGGCCCTGCCTGCGACGGCGTTGCTGCGGCTGCCTGCGCCGACCCTCGCCCGGCTCGAGCTCGGCCTTCTCGCCGGAACGCCCGGCCTCGCCGCCTTGACCCTGATCGTCGCCGCCCTCACCGCGGGGCTCCGCACGACCGGGGCGCTGGCCGGGCTGCTGCTGCTGCCGCTTGCCGTTCCGATCCTGATCTTCGGCGCCGGCCTGGCCGCGGAAGGCGCGCCCGCGGCCGCCGCCCGGCTGCTCGCGGCGGTGTCGCTCCTGCTCGTCGCGATCGCCCCTTTCGCAGCCGGGGCGGCGATTCGGGCAGGGAGGAGCTAGCGGCTCCACCTCGCGAAGATGGCGGTGGGGAGGAGCAGTCCGCGCGCTTCCTCGCGCACCGCCATGTCGCCGCATTCGACCCTACCGCCGAGGCCGGCCAGCGCCTGGCCGAGCAACTCGCCGATCGCCAGCGCCGACATCCGCACGGCATAGACCGTGAGGACGAGGAACCGGCTGTCCGAGTCGAGAAGCCGCCGGCAGTCGGCGATCAGCCCCGGCAGCCCTTCCTCGAGCCGCCAAATCTCGCCCGCCGGGCCCCGGCCGAACTTGGGCGGATCGAGGATGATGCCGTCGTAGCGGCGCCCGCGCCGCACTTCCCGCGCGGCGAACTTGGCGGCGTCATCGACCAGCCAGCGGATCGGCCTGTCGTCCATTCCCGACAAGGCGGCATTGGCCCTGCCGGCCTCGACCGATTTCTTCGACGCGTCGACATGGGTGAGGCGAGCGCCCCGCGCCGCCATCGCCAGCGTGCCGACTCCGGTATAGGCGAACAGGTTGAGCGCCTCGCTGCCCTCGCCGAGCCGATCGCGCATCCACGCCCATTGCGGCGCCATGTCCGGGAAGAAAGCGAGATGGCGGAAGGGCGTCGCCAAAGCGCGGAAGCGGACGTCCTTCCAGCCGAGCGCCCACCCCTCGCGCGGCACCGGCCGGTCGAAGCGCCAGCGGCCGCCGCCTTCCTCGTCCGAGCCGGGGATGAACTCGCCGTCGGCGTCCCACGCCTCCTCGGCGGGCGCCCACATCGCCTGCGGCTCCGGGCGAATGAACCGATACGGGCCGTAGCGTTCCAGCTTCCTCCCACCGCCGCTGTCGACGAGGCCGTAGTCCGACCACGGCTCGGCGACGAGGGTCGCGAGATTCATGCGGCGCGGACGGCGGGGACGCCGATCGTCGCCCGCGCCCGCGGTCCGGCGAGCATCCTGGCGCCGGCCTCGCGCATCGCCTCGAGCGTCACCGCCTCGAGCGCCGCGACCACCTCCGCAGGCTCGACCAGCCGGCCGTAGACCGCGAGCTGGCGGGCGAGATAGTGGGCCTGCCCCCACGGGCTTTCCAGCGACATCAGCAGGGCGGCCCGGGCCTGGGTGCGGACCCGCGCGAGCTCGCGGTCGGTGACGCTCTGCGCCGCGTCGGCAAGCACCTCGTCGATCAGCCTCGCCGCCGCGCCGGATTCGCGCCGGGCTGTCGCGGCATAGACGTAGAAGATGCCGGCGTCCGAATAAGGCTGGAGCGCGGCATAGACCGAATAAGCGAGGCCGCGGTCCTCGCGCACCTGCTGGAACAGGCGCGAGGACATGCCGCCGCCGACCGCGTCGGCGAACAGGCGCGCCGCGAAATAGTCGGGGTCGCGCTGGGCGGGCGCCGGAAAGGCGAGTGCGAGGTGCGCCTGCTCGGCGGCGAGGCGGGGGACGCGGGTGCCGCCGGTGAACCGGCCCGGCTCCGGCGCGTCGGCATGGCCTTCGGGAAGCTGCGCGAAAAAGCGCTCGGCCAGCGCGACCAGAGCGGCATGGTCGACCCGGCCCGCCGCGATCAGGGCGAGGCTGCCGGCGCGATACTGGCCCTCCCGCCAGGCGTGAAGATCATCGACCCGGATTTCGGCCAGGCTCGCCTCGTCGCCGAGCACGGGCCGCCCCAGCGGCTGGTCGGCGAACGCGGCGGACCAGAGCTCGTCGAAGATGATGTCGGAGGGCGTGTCGCGGGCCTCGCCGAGCTCCTGGAGCACCACGTCCTTCTCGCGCTCGAGATCGGCCGCGTCGAAATGGGGGCCCAGAACGAGGTCGGCGATCAGCTCGACGCCGAGCGGGACATGCTCGGCCATCACCGAGGCGGTGAAGCTGGTCCCGTCGCGGTCGGTGGCGGCGTTGAGGTCGCCGCCGACATCCTCGATCGCCTCGCCGATCTCGCGCGCCGAGCGGCCGCCCGCGCCCTTGAACACCATATGCTCGAACAGGTGCGCGAGGCCGTTGAGCCCCTCCGGCTCGTGGCGCGAGCCGGCGTCGGCGTAGAGGCCGACGGCCGCGGTCTCGAGACCCGGCATCTCGCGGGTGGCGACGCGAAGGCCGTTGCCGAGGGTGGTGATCTGCATCGACCGCGGGACCTAGTGCCTGCCGCCCCGCCGGGCAACTAGCCTCGCCGCCGCCGCCTCAGCGCCAGAGCGTAGATCACCAGGGCGGTGGCGGCGAAGAGGAACCACTGGATGGCGTAGGCGAAGCTGTTGTTGGGGATGTTCGTTCGCGACGGCTGGCGGCTCGGCTCGAGGCCGGGGGCGGGGGTGAAGGAGACCAGCATCGGCCGGGGCGGCGGCGCCCGGCGGGCGAGCCGGTCCCACAGACCGGCTTCGGACGGGGCGGCGGCGATCGTTCCGGCGACCTCGCCGCCGCGCCAGGAAGGCTGGAAGCGCGGCTGCTGCGACACGCCCATGTCGGCGACGAAGCCGGGGCCCTCGGCGCCGCTCCGGCATTCGGCGAGGAAGCGCGTGCCGCCCTTGCCCGCCTCGCTCTCGCCCCCGGCGACCCGCCAGCGCACGACCCGCAGGCAGAAGGCCCGGGCGCGGCGGTAGAGCAGCCTGTCGTCGACCACAGCGACATTGGGCAGGGCCATCTCCGGAAGCTTCGAATTCTGCTCGTAGCGGGCGAGCAAGGCGTCCTTCTCGTCGGCGCGGTGGAGCTGCCAGATGCCGAGCCGGATCATCAGCCCGGCGGCGAGCAGCACGACCAGGGTCGGGATCAGCGGCGGGCGTTTCATTCGGGCGGCGCGATCCGGCCCTCGCGGGCGCGGTGCCGATACTCGAGCGCGAGAAGGGCGCCCTTCGCGACTCTGAGCGAGCCGATCACCAGGGCGGCGGTCAGCGGCACCCACAGGAGGATATGCACCCAGAAAGGCGGGCTGGCGGAGAGCTCGAGAGCGATGGCGAGGCCGGTGACCAGGGCGCCGACGACCAGGATCAGCAAGGCTGCGGGGCCGTCGCCGACGTTGAACGACTCCAGGTCGAGCCCGCAGGCCCGGCAGGCCGGCGCGAAGGCGACCATCCCCTTGAACAATCCCGGAGCGCCGCAGCGCGGGCAGAGACCGCGCAGGCCGACGATGAGAGAAGGGGGTCCTTCGAGACGGGCCTTCGCCAAGCTCAGTCCCTCCTCAGGATGAGCGGAT
>JAXDPA010000032.1:0-12243 GCA_034668685.1 Sphingomonadales bacterium
CAAAGCTTTTCGCTGCCGCGGCAGGCCCGATATGGCGCGGGGTTAATCGCCTTCCCCCGGCTGGGGCGAAAAGTACGCGTCGAATTTGCCGGGCACCCCGTCGAAGGCCTTGGCGTCCGCAGGAGCCTCCTTCTTCTGGGTGATGTTCGGCCAGCTCTTCGCCATGTCCGCATTGAGCTTGAGCCAGGTCTCGAGGCCCGGCTCGCTATCGGGCTTGATCGCCTCGGCCGGGCATTCGGGCTCGCAGACGCCGCAGTCGATGCACTCGCTGGGGTTGATGACGAGCATGTTGTCGCCCTCGTAGAAGCAGTCCACCGGGCAGACTTCCACGCAATCCATATATTTGCAGCGGATGCAGGCATCGGTGACGACATAGGTCATGGACTTCTCCCTGGCCGAGTCCCTATCCGGGCGCCCCTTCGCTCGTCAACGCCCGTTCCGGCATGTCGGTGTAGAGCGTGCGCGCTTCCGCCGCCGGGCCGCGTCGGGCCGGGAGGGCTTCGACCTTCACAACGCGGACCTTTCCCCTGAGCGCGAAGCTCAGCACGTCGCCGACGCGCACGGCCGCATGGGCGCGGTCGACGGCGCGGCCGTTGAGGCGCAGGCGGCCCTGCTCGGCCAATGCCTGGGCCAGCGCGCGGGTCTTCACGATACGCGCGAACCAGAGGAACTTGTCGAGCCGGAGGCTGTCAGCCACGCCGCAGGCCCGCCAGAGCGGCGAAAGCGTGGGAGGGGTCGGTGGGACGGGCGGCGCCGCGCCGCGGGCGATTGGGGCCGCGCCACACCCATTCGGCTTCCTCGCCCTCGCCCAGGCGGAAGCCGAGGTCGCGCATCAATCTCGCCACCGCCTGCGGCTGCAGGCCGAGCGAGGTGGCGAGCGCCTGGTCGACGACGGCCTGTCCTTTCCGGGCGCGGGCCTCATGGGCATGGCGGGCGAGTCGCTCGACCAGGTCCACGCGCAGCATTTGGGCGCCGAGCGATCGGTAGCCCAGGCGCTGGAGCAGCGCCCGCTCGCCATTGGCCGGAGAGGGAAGCACGACCGCCCCCTCGGGCGGCAGCGGCGGCATCGGCTCGCCCGCCGCCGCGGCGCGGAGCGCGGTGCGCCAGCGGCGTGCCTCGGGCTTGAGGACGTCGGGCATGAACAGATCGAGCGCGCCGATCCTGACGCGCAGGGCGGTGATCAGCTGCCTCTGGTCGCGCGGAACGCTCGCCAAGGCCTTGCCGGCCGTGTCCCGGGCGACAATGCCGCCTTCATCGACCAGCAAGGCGAGGGTGGAGCGGACCGGCGGCGGAGTCGCCGGATCCTGAGCCGCCTGGCCGGCCCTCCGCAGCGGCCCGAGCGCCTTCTCGACCTGGTGGCGCACCCACAGCTCGAGCCGCTCGACGACCGCGTCGCGGCCGCGCCGGGAGAGGCGGTCGAGCCGGCGATCGACCAGGAGTCGCGGGCTGAGCAGATTTTTGCCCGGCCCGAACCGTGCCACTTCGTGGCCTCGCCAGAGCACCGCGACCGGAGCTCCCGGCTCGGTGCGAAGGGTGAAATGCTCGTCCGTATCGGCGACCAGGGCCCCGGCGCGCTTCTCATATTCGCCCCCGAGGCGCCGCTCGGCGGTGGCGAGCAGCATCTTGCGGTCGGCGTGGCGGGCCGACGGATCGACCTCGAAGGCGAAGCCCTCCATCCGGCCGATCGGGAACGAGCCGACCGTCACCTCGCCCTGCTCGTCGACGATCACCGGGAACTCGCCGGCGCCCTTTCGGCCGATGTCGCGAAGCAACACCGAGGTGCGCCGGTCGACGAAGCGCTGGGTCAGCCGCTCGTGGAGCGCGTCGGACAAGCGCTCCTCCACCTCGCGGGTGCGCTCCGCCATCGCCTCGGGGTCCTCGAGCCAGTCGGCGCGATGGGCTATGTAGGCCCAGGTCCTCACCCCCGCGATCCGGTCGGCGAGCGTGTCGATGTCGCCCTGGACGTTGTCGAGGCTCGCCACCTGCGCCGCGTACCAGGCCTGCGGGATTCGCCCGGAGCCCTCGGTGAGGTGGAGATAGAGCCGGGCGACCAGCCGGGCGTGGTGATCGGCGCCCGTCTTGCGGAAGTCGGGAAGCCCGCAGGCCGCCCACAGCCGGGCGACCCGGTCGGCGCCCCTGGCCCGTTCGCGGACCTCCGGATCCTCGGCGAGCCGCTTCAGCACCGCAAGGTCGACCGCCTCCGGCGCGGCGCGCAGGCCCGGCCGGTCCGGCTTGCGCTCGAGCGAGCGGACCAGCGCCTCGATGCTTCGGAAGTCGGGTTCGCCCTCGCGCCAGTAGAGATGATCGAGCGGCGCGAAGCGATGCTCCTCGATCGCCTCGATCTCCTCGGGCCGGAACTCGGCGGAGAGCTCGCCCTCGAGGGTGAGGACTCCGAAAGTCCCGTCCTTCTGGTGGCGTCCCGCCCGTCCGGCGATCTGCGCCATCTCGGCCGGGGTCAGCCGGCGCCGGCGATGCCCGTCGAACTTGGAGAGGCCGGCGAAGGCGACATGGGTCACGTCCATGTTGAGGCCCATTCCGACCGCGTCGGTGGCGACGAGATAGTCGACCTCGCCGGCCTGATACATCGCCACCTGGGCGTTGCGGGTGCGCGGGCTGAGCGCGCCCATCACCACCGCCGCGCCGCCGCGCATCCGCCGAAGCATCTCGGCGACCGCGTAGACCTGCTCGGCCGAGAAGGCGACGATCGCCGAGCGCGGCGGAAGCCGGGAGAGCTTGGAAGGGCCGGCATAGGTCAGGGTCGAGAAGCGGGGGCGGCCGATGATCTCCGCCTTGGGGAGCAGCGCCCTCACCATCGGCGCCAGCGTCTCGGAGCCGAGGATCATCGTCTCCTCGCGGCCGCGGGCGTGGAGCATGCGGTCGGTGAAGACGTGGCCGCGCTCCGGATCGGCGCCGAGCTGCGCCTCGTCGACGGCGACGAAGGCGAGGTCGCGCTCCATCGGCATCGATTCCGCCGTGCACAGGAACCAGCGCGCGTCCTTCGGGAGGATCTTCTCCTCGCCGGTGATCAGGGCCACTCGGCTCTCGCCCTTCATCCTCACCACCCGGTCGTAGATTTCGCGGGCGAGGAGGCGCAGCGGAAAGCCGATCATGCCGCTCGAATGGGCGGCCATGCGCTCGACGGCGAGGTGGGTCTTGCCAGTGTTGGTCGGCCCGAGGATGGCGGTAAGGGACGCCCGGGCGAAGTCGCTCATCGGCCCTAGATCGGACCTGAGCGCCGCTTACGCAATGACTTGGGTTGCGCGTTCCGTCACCCCAGCGAAGGCCGGGGTCCATTCGGATTCAGCATGGATGCCAGCCTTCGCTGGCATGACGTGGAAATGCGAGCCGCTATCTGCCCTGGCTTCTCCAGCGGCGGACGACGCGGCTGACCATCGCGTCCTCATCGCCGGTCTGGCGCCACAGCTCGGAGAAGCAGGGGTCGGACGAGGCGGGCCGGCGATCGCGCTCGAGATCGTCGAACGAGACCCGGATCGGGATCGAGACGCCCTCGCCGCAGACGATGCATTCGCGGTTCCTCAGCGCCGGAATGACGTCGAGGAAGCCGCGCGCCCCTTCCGGCATCGCCGACTTCACGAACGCCTGGTCGCGCTCGTTGTTGAGCCGCATGGCGATGATCGTTCCGCACTGGGAGAGCACGCCCTCGGCGAGGTCGGACGGGCGCTGGGTGATGAGGCCCAGGGCGACGCCGTATTTGCGGCCCTCCTTGGCGATCCGCTCGAGGATCTTGCGCACGGCCTGGCCGCCGCCGGTCTTGTCGGAGGGGATGTAGCGATGCGCCTCCTCGCAGACGAGGAGGACCGGGCGCGGCACCTCGTTCCTGGACCAGATCGCATAATCGAAGACGAGGCGCGACAGCACCGCGACGACGACCGAGACGATGTCGGAGGGCACGCCCGAGACGTCGACGATCGAGATCGGCTTGCCCTTGGCCGGCAGGCGGAAGATCTTGGAGACGAAGCTGGTCATGCTGTCGGCGACCAGCATGCCCGAGAACATGAAATGGTAGCGCGGATCGGCCTTCAGCTCGTCGATCTTGGTCTTCAAACGCATGTAGGGCGCGGTGTCGGTCGCCTTGTTGAGCAGCCCCATCTCGTTGCCGATCGCGGTCGTCAGGTCCGACAAAGCGTAGGGGATCGGCGAATCGACGGTGAGCTTGGTCATCCCGTCGGCGGCGCGGTTCTTAGCGCGGGCCGAGAGCAGGCATTTGGCGAGGATGTCCATGTCGCGCTGCCGGTCGGCGCCGGACGAGGTGATCAGCACCTCGCAATGCTCCTCGAAGTTCATCAGCCAATAGGGCATTGCGAGGTTCTCGACGTTGAACAGCTCGCCGACGCCCTTGAAGGCCGCCGAATATTCGCCGTGCGGGTCGATCATCACGACATGGCCCTCGGGCGAGGAATCGCAGATCCGGTGCATGATGAGCGCGGCGGAGGTCGACTTGCCGGTGCCGGTCGATCCGACCAGCGCGAAATGCTTGCCCAGCAAAGCGTCGACGTAGAGCGCGCCGCGCACGTCCTTGGTCGGGAAGACGGTGCCGATCTCGATATGGGCGCGCTCGTCGGCGGCGAACATCTGCTTCAAGTCGTCGCCCGAGACCGGGAAGACGCGCGCCCCCGGCGTCGGGTAGCCGGTGATGCCGCGGCGGAAGTCGACCAGCTTGCCCGAGGCTTCATGCTCCTCGCCCTCGCCGAGGAAGTCGACCTCGGCGACGACCGCCGCGCCCTCGCTTCCGTTCAGCTTCAGGCTGCGGACGCTGGCCAGCACCCAGCGGGCGCCGATCTCGAGCTTCACATGGCCTCCGACCTGGCCGGATAGGGCGATGCTGGGGTCCGGGTCCTTGGCGATCTCGCCGAGGCGGGCCAGGTCGAGCTCGAGCCGGGCGCTGCCGCCGCCGATCTCGAGCACGCGCCCGATCGGCGCCTGCTTGGGCGCCCGAACCACGACCGGACGGATGGTCGGCCCGACCTCCTCGGCATCCTCGACGCGCGGCAGGCTTTGGAAGTTCATCATGTCCATGGCGGCAGACATTCCCCGTTGGCTCACGGGGAGCGCTCTAGCGGAAACCGGTAAACAACTGATTTGCGAGGAATCCGGCTCAGCCCCGGCGGAAGACCGCGCTCGCCGCCCAGCCGAGGAACAGGGAGAGGCCGACGGCGACGAGGCCGTAGGCGAGCGACCAGCGCTGGGCGGCGGTGGCGATGAAGCGCTCGAAGCCCAATTTCTCGATCCGGATGTCGCGCACCGCGCCGGCGATGACGCGCCCGTCCTTGATGAGGAAGGTCTCGGCCGTGTAATTGCCGACCGGGACCCGGGCGGGGATGTCGATCCGCGCCCGATAGAGTACGCCGTTGCTGATCTGCACGCCGTGCGGATTTTCGAAATAGAGCTGGCGGCGCTGCATCAGGTCGATGAACCCCGCCTCGAAGCGCCGCTGGACTTCGGGCGGGTTGCCGGGGCCGGGCGAGAGCTGGAGGTTCTGAAGGCCGAGCTCGTAGATCGCCGCCATCCTTTCGTCGACCAGCTTCGACAGGGGCTGGGACGAGGCGACGGCGTAGAAGGAAGGGGCGGAGCGGAAGCGGGCGCTGTCGACGTTCATCCACACCCCCGCCACCTTCTGCTTCTCGCGCACGACGAGCGGCTGGAGCGGGCCCTTGACCACCACGGCGATGGCCGCGTCCTGCCGCGGCACCCGTCCGCCGGGATAGAGGATGGCGCCGAACAGCAGCAGCTCGGCCCCGGTGAACGAGTAGCGTATCTCGATCCGGCTGTCGGAGACGTCCGGCACCAGGGTCGGCTGCGTCGCCGACAGGCTGAGCGGCGCGAGCGCGGCGAGCAGGACGAGCCGCCGCCTCACAGCAATTCGGCCGTGTAGATCTCGTCCGGCCGCCAGCCGAGCCCGATCGCCATCCTGACCGCCACGGCGAGGATGATGATGGCGAGGAACATGCGGAGCAGCTCGGGCTTCGCCTTCTGCGCCAGACGGGCGCCGAGCTGCGCTCCGATCACCGATCCGAGCAGAAGCAAAGCGGCCAGCACCACGTCGACCGACTTGGTGGTGGTGGCGTGTATGAGGGTGGTGGCGGCCGTGACGAACAGGATCTGGAGCAAAGAGGTGCCGACCACCACCTGCGCCGACATGCCGAGGAGGTAGATCATCGCCGGCACCATGACGAATCCGCCGCCGACTCCGAGCAGGACGGTCAGCATTCCGGCGACGAAGCCGAGACCGAGCGGGGCGAGCGGCGAGATGTAGAGGCCGGACTGGTAGAAGCGCCAGCGGAAGGGGAGCGAGGCGATCACCGGGTTGTGGCGCTTCGGCTTCGGCTTGTCGGCCCTGGGCTTGATGATATCGAGCGCGGTCGCCGACTCCCGCGCCATCATCGTCCCGATCGTTCCGAGCAGCACGACGTAGAGCAGGCCGATCGCGGTATCGATCTGACCGAGCTTCTGGAGCAGCCGGAAGATGAATCCGCCGGCCAGAGCCCCGAGAAGGCCGCCGAGGATGATCACCGCCCCCATGCGGTAGTCGACGCCCTTGCGCCGGCGGTGGGCGAGGACGCCCGAGACGCTCGTGCCGGTGATCTGGGTCGTCGCCGAGGCGACCGCCACCGCCGGCGGGATTCCGTAGAAGATGAGGATCGGGGTGGTGAGGAAGCCGCCGCCCACCCCGATCATCCCGGTGAGCAATCCGACCACGCCGCCCAAGGCGACGATCACCAGCGCGTTGACCGACAGCCCTGCAATGGGGAGGTAGACGTCCATTCCGGGCCGGACCCTAGCGGCTGCGGCGGGCCGGCGGAAGGCGGCTAGAAGCCGGTCGAGAGGGTGACGGCCGGTCCCGAGCCGGGGCGTGCGGAGCCGGCCAGGCGAAAGCGCCAGTCCGCCGACACGGTGACGGCGGCGTGGACGAGGGGGAACGTCAGGTCGGCATGGGGACCGGCATCGACGCGCGAGACGCCGGGTTGCGCGGCCGCCCACGCGGCGGCTCCGATCCGCAGCCGGCCGAAGGGCAGGGTCAGGCGCGCCGCCCCGTCGGCGAACAGGTCGCGCCGACGTGCCCCGACCGCGCCCGCCTGGCCGTAGGCAGCGAGGCGCAGCGGACCCAGCGCGACGTCGTCGGCGCCTCCATAAGCGGTGAGCGCGAAGGCGGAGCGGCCATCCGGTCCGAGCTTCGCCCGGCGTTCGACGAGCAAATGGAGCGGCACGCCTCGCGGCTTCCAGTCGAGGCCGAGCGCGGCTTCGGCGGCGCGAGCATCGGTGAGCGGGGAATAGAGACGCAGGCTGAGCGAAAGCCCGCCGTCCGCCGGGCCGAGCCGATAGGTCAGCCGCGCCCCCGCCTGGCTTCCGCCCAGCAGGCCGACTGGAACCGGTGCCGCGTCGCTCCGCCCATGGCGCGCGAACAGCCAGGCCGAGACCGACCAGCGCGAGCGACCGCCGGTCGGCGGGAGGGCGACGGCCGCCGGATCGACGGGCGCGATCGAGACGGCCTCTCGCCGGCTCGCGCCGAGAACGATCGTTCCGATCGATAGCGCCGAAGGCGGTGCGGCCAAGGGTCGAGGGAGGCGAAAGCGCTCGGGCCGGGCCGGCGCGCCGGACTGGAATCGCTCGACCGCGGCGCGGGCGTCGCCGGGCGTCGCTCCGGACGGGCTGGAATGGGTCGCCGCCACGAGGATGGGTGCCGCCCCGATCGGCTGGTCCGGTGCCGCCTTGCCGGCGCGCGGGGTCGGCGCCGCCTCCGCGGGTCGGCCGCCGCCCCAGGGCGCCAGCATCGCGATCCGGCTCCCCGTCCAGCCGCACACCAATGCCAGCAGGAAGCGGATCGGCGGCGGCGGTCCTCTCATTCGGCTGCAGCCTGCGCGGGGAAGCGGTGCTCGGTCTTGTCCCATTCCGGGCGACCGGTGCGTCGCAGCGTCCGGTAGCGGGCCAGCGCGGCGGCCGCGGCGAGCATCGTCACCGCGTTGCCGACCAGCGCGCGCGGCACCGCCCGAAGCCCCTCGACCGGCCCGTAGGCGGCGGCGGTGAAGGCCGAGCGCACCGCCAGCCGCCAGACGAGCAGCGTCAGGTTGATCCGCACCAGCAGCGACAGTGCCGGCGGCAGCGGCGCCGGAGCCGGGCCGCCCAACCCCTCGCGCCCCTTCAGCGCCAGCCACAAAGCCAGCGAGGCATAGCCTGAGAAGAGCAGGAGTGCGGCGAGCGGCCCCTGCCGGTCGCGCAGCCGCATCCACCGCTCGGCAAGGCCGCCGCGCCAGCCGAGCCGGTCCCAGCCGCACAGCGCAATGCCCGCAAGCCATCTCGACTTTTGCCGAACCGCCGCAGCGATCGTGGCCGGGAAATATTCGTGTGTCGCGACCAGGCTTCCGTCGCTGTGTCGCGCCCGCAGGAACAGCGCCCGTCCGCCGACCTCGGCGAGGCGAAGGCCGAGCTCATAATCCTCGGTCAGGCTCGCCGCATCGAACGGCGTTCCTCCTCCGGCCGCCGCCAGTGCGTCGAGGCCGCGCCTCGAGAAGGCGCAGCCGACCCCGGCCGAAGGCAGGCTGGCGCCGAGCCGCTGGCGGACGACCAGCTCCTTGCCGTGCGCCTGGGCGAAGTCGTCGGAATAATGGCCGGCGACGAACCGCGAGCCGGGATCGGGCAGCGGCAGCACCGGTAGCTGGACGAGATCGGCATCGCCGAGGTGGCGCAAGAAGAGTGCCGCCTCGCCCGGATGGACGACGTCCTCGGCGTCGTGGAGCACGATGGCGTCGGCCCGCCACGGGCCGGTCGCTTCATCGATGGCCAGCGCGCGCCACAAGGTATCGAGGCAGTCCGCCTTGGTGGTCGGGCCGGCGCGCGGTCCGACGACGATTTGGATACGCGGTCCGGCCACCCTGGCGGCCGCGTCGGCCGTCGCCGGATCGTTCGGGTAACAGCCGAGATAGAGCCGGTAATCGACTCCTTCATAGGCAGCCAGCGTCGCCCTAAGCATCGCGCCGATCACCGCCGCCTCGTCCCAGGCGGGCACGAACAAGGCGAGCTTGCGCCCGGCCTCCTCGGGTGACGGGGGCCGGTCCGGCGCCGCGCGCCGCCACGGTCGCGATGCCGCCCAGATCAGGTCCACCGCCAGGTCGCTTGCCCCGATGGCGAGGAAGCCCGCCGCGGCGAACAGCGCCGTCTCGCGCATCAGCACTTCCACCACCCCCACGGCGTCCCCGGCCCCCAATTACATCCGAATCGGCAGCCAGATATCATCCACTTTGCTTTGCATCTGGCAAGGCCCCGCCGGTCTCTCCGTTTCGGACCTAAAGTCGGGCCCCGTTCCGGGCTTTCCCTCCGTTCCGGATCAGCCTTCGTGCCACCCCGCCCCGCCTGAGGCGCAGGCTCCCGTCCGTCCTCCGGGGGGAGAGCCGACATGGCAAAGAACGGGATTTGGCTTACGGCGGCCGTCACCGCGCTGGCTTTGGCCGCGCCGGCCGCGGCCTGGAACGGGCGCGGCCACATGATGGTCGCGGCGGTCGCGTGGCAAAGGCTGGACCGGGCGACCCGCGACAAGGTCGGCGACCTGCTCGAGGCGAGCCCGTGGTACGGCCGATGGACGGCCGGCGCGCTGGCAGGCGCCACCGACGAGGAGAAGCACCGCCTCGCATTCCTCCGCGCCGCGACGTTCCCCGACGACATCAAGTCGGCGTCCGGCTACGTCAACGACCACGCGACCGGGGCCGAGGCACGCCGGAACATCGGCTACCCGGATTGCGATCAGCACCGCTACTGGCATTTCAAGGATCTGCCCTTCTCGACCGACGGCACGGCGCTCGAGCCGCCGGGCGACCCGAACGCCGAAACCCAGATCAAGACGTTCGCGGCCGTGCTGGCCGATCCGGGCGCGGACAATAGCCTGAAATCCTACGACCTGGCCTGGCTCGCCCATCTCGTCGGCGACGTCCACCAGCCGCTCCACGCCACCAGCCGATTCAGCGCGGGCCTCCCGCAGGGCGACCAGGGCGGCAACAAGGTCAAGGTCTGCGATCCCGCCTGCGGCGCGGGCCTCCACGGCGTCTGGGACGACGCGCTCGGGAAATCGATCGACCCTGCCTCGGTGATCGCCGCGGCGGCGGCCCTGCCGACGGCCGATGCGGGCGCCGCCGGTCGGCTCGATCCAGACGTCTGGCTGGCCGAGAGCCTGACGCTGGCGAGAACCGTCGTCTACCACGCCCCCGTCGGCAACGGCGCCGGACCGTTCACGCTCGACGCTGCCTACGACGACGCCCGGACCGCCACGGCCCGCGATCGAGTGGCCCTCGCCGGCGCGCGCCTCGCCGCCCTCATCGAGGCCGCGCACCTTCGCATCGCGCCGTCGACCCCCGCCTTCGAGGCCTGCGGCCAAGGCACTTTCCACCCGCCGGCGCCGAAGCACGCCGGGACGGTCATCACGCATCCGACCAAGGCGAAGCCGAAGCCGAAGAAACACCGGCACCATAGGAGGCACCGGTGATGCGCCCCGCCCGGCGCTTCGTCGCCTTCCTCGCTTTGGCCGCCTTCGCCCTTGCCCAGGCCGCTCCCTCCGCCGCCTTCGCGCAGCCGACGGCGGGTCCGTCGACGGCCGCGGCGGGTGCGCTGCCGCAAGACCTGATGCGGGTCCATTATATCGATGTCGAGCAGGGCAACGCCGCACTCGTGGAATTTCCGTGCGCCGCCGTGCTGATCGACGCCGGCGGGCGCGAGCGCCTCGCCTCCGCCAGCAAGCACCTGGTCGATTATCTGAACGCCTTCTTCACGCGTCGGACCGATCTCAACCGGCACCTCGCGGCCGTGTTCATCACCCACACGCACAGCGACCACAACAGCAACCTCAAGCTGGTCGCGCAGTCGTTCACGATCGACAATTACATTCACAACGGCGTTCTGACCGGCTCCGGCAGGATCAACGCCAACTGGATGCTGGCCCATGGCGGCCTGCCCGCAAGCCACGTCGAGGCGGTTCGGGACGTGGGACCGGCACCGGTCACCGACGCGGTGATCGATCCGGTCGCCTGCCCGCGGGTCGACCCGAAGATCGAGATTCTCTCGGGCGGCCTCACCGCCAATCCGGGCTGGAGCGCCGACGATTTCAAGAACGGCAACAACCACAGCCTGGTGATCCGTGTCGATTACGGCGCCGCCTCCTTCCTTTTCCCGGGCGATCTCGAGAATGCCGGCATCGCTCGCCTTTCAGGCCGACTCGCCGACCCCGCGAACCTCGACGTCGACGTCTACGAGGTGAACCATCACGGCGCCGACAACGGCACCACCGCCGCCTGGCTCGCCGCGCTCACGCCCAAGATCGCGGTCATTTCGATGGGCCCGTCGACCGTCCACCAGCAGTGGACCGGCTGGGCCTACGGGCATCCCCGCAAGACTGTCATCGACCTGCTCCAGAGCAACGTCTCGATGACGAGGCCGCCGGTGACCGAGCCGGTCGCCGACGGGGTGAAGCGGTTCACGCCCCGCTCGATCACCCGCGCGATCTACGCGACCGGCTGGGATGGGGACGTCGTCGTCACCGCCGCCCCCGACGGCACGCTTACGGTCGGGCCTGTCCAGCCGTGATGCGCGCTCTTTCGCACCTCGCCGCCCGAGGGCGCGTGCCGGGCCTGTTGCGCGCGGCCGTGGCGATCGCCGCCTTCGTCGCCCCGGTCGCCGTCAGCGCGCAGCCTCCTTCCGCCATCCCGGCCGCCGGACCCGCCGCGATCGGGAGACCGCCGGCCGGCGTTTACCTGATCCACGCGATCGACGTGGGTACCGGGCTGTCCTTGTTTGTGGAGGGCCACGATTTCGCGCTCCTCTACGACGCCGGCAGCAACGACGACAGTGCGTTGGGCAGGGCCGATCGCGTGCTCGCTTACCTCCACAAAGTGCGACCCGACCTCACGACCATCGACCATCTGATCCTCAGTCATCCGCACGAGGATCATGACGCGATGATGGAGGATGTGCTGCAGGCCTATAGCGTCCGCAATGTGTGGGATTCGGGGGCGGTCAACGACACCTGCGCCTACCGCGCCTTCCTCGACGCGATCATCGCGGAACCCGGTGTCGTCTATCACGACGCGCTTACCTCCGGCGGCCATCGCGACCAACCGATGAAGGCGCGCTCCTGCCGGGGGTCAAAGCGGGCGGCGGCGACGCTGCATATCCCGCAAGGCCCTCGCATCGGCACGACGGCCGTTCCGCTCGGAGCCGGCGCGCAGATGACCTTCCTTTGGGCTG
>JAXDPA010000033.1:0-17593 GCA_034668685.1 Sphingomonadales bacterium
CGCTGACGGTGGTCTCCAACAATGCCGGCATCGACAATGAGGGCCTCGGCAAGCTGCTCAGGACCCGCCAGATCCGCAAGATGATCTCCTCCTATGTCGGCGAGAACAAGGAGTTCGAGCGGCAATATCTCGCAGGCGAGCTCGAGGTCGAATTCTGCCCCCAAGGCACGCTCGCCGAGCGCTGCCGCGCCGGCGGCGCCGGCATCCCCGGCTTCTACACCAAGACCGGCGTCGGCACCGTCGTCGCCGAGGGCAAGGAGCATAAGGAGTTCGACGGCGAGACCTACATCCTCGAGCGCGGCATCCGCGCCGACCTGTCGATCGTCAAGGGCTGGAAGGCGGACGAGGCCGGCAACCTCGTCTTCCGCAAGACCGCCCGCAACTTCAACCAGCCGATGGCGACGGCGGGCAAGGTCTGCATCGCCGAGGTCGAGGAGATCGTGGCCACCGGAAGCCTCGATCCCGACTGCATCCATCTGCCCTCGATCTACGTGCAGCGGCTGATCGTCGGCGCCCCCTACGACAAGAAGATCGAGTTCCGCACCACCCGTGCGAGGGAGGCGGCCTGATGCCCTGGGACCGCAACCAGCTGGCGGCGCGGGCGGCGAAGGAGCTTCGCGACGGCTATTACGTCAATCTCGGCATCGGCATCCCGACGCTCGTCGCCAACAACATCCCCGAGGGGATGGAGGTCACGCTCCAGAGCGAGAACGGGATGCTCGGGATCGGGCCGTTCCCCTATGACGACGCGGTCGATCCGGACCTGATCAACGCCGGCAAGCAGACGATCAGCGAATTGCCCTCCTCCTCCTATTTCGGTTCGGAGCAGAGCTTCGCGATGATCCGCGGCGGCCATATCGACCTCACCGTGCTCGGCGCGATGGAGGTCTCGGAGAAAGGCGACATCGCCAACTGGATGATCCCGGGCAAGATGGTGAAGGGGATGGGCGGGGCGATGGACCTCGTCGCCGGGGTCAAGAAGATCATCGTCGTCATGGAGCACGTCTCGAAGAACGGCGACCCCAAGTTCATCCCCGAATGCACCCTTCCGCTCACGGGGCGGAACGTGGTCGACATGATCGTCACCGATCTCTGCGTCTTCCACCGGGCGGATCACCAGAGCCCGTTCCGGCTGATCGAGCTCGCGCCGGACGTGACGGCGGAAGAGGTGGCGGCGAAGACGACGGCGCATTACGACAGCTGAGCCGCTCCGGCGGGCGGCGTCAGGGGGGCGAGATGAAGAAGATGATCGCGCTGGCGGCCGTGTGGCTCGGAGTAGGAGCCGCTCCGCCGCCGCCGGCCGACATGGCCCTGTGGCGGCTCGACTGCGGCAGCGTGTTGGTCAGCGACCTCGACGTCTTCTCGGACACCTACGCCTATAAGGGCCGCACCAAGACTCTGACCGACTCCTGCTACCTGATCCGCCACGGCGGCCAGTATCTGCTGTGGGACACCGGTTTCCCGAAGGAGCTGGTCGGAAAGTCCGAGACCGACGGTCCGTTCACCGCCAGCATGACGGCGAGCCTCGCCGACCAGCTCGGCCGCATCGGCGTCCGGCCCAACCAGGTGACCTATGTCGGCATAAGCCACCGCCACGACGACCATACCGGCCAGCTTCCCGAATTCCCGCACGCCACCCTGCTGATCGGCGCGGGCGACTTCGAGACTCTGAAGGCGCGCAAGTCCGACCGGATCACCCCCTGGACGCACGGCGGCGGCCGGGTCGAGGCCGTGACCGGCGACAGGGACGTGTTCGGCGACGGCAGCGTCGTCATGCTCGACATGCCCGGCCATACCGAAGCGCACCACAGCCTGCTCGTCCGGCTGCCGCGCACCGGCCCGGTGCTTCTCACCGGCGATCTCTACCATTTCGCCGAGAACCGGGCGACCGGAGGCGTTCCCGGCTTCAACACGTCGCGCTCGCTGACCATGGCGTCGATGGCGCGCTTCGAGGCGATCGCCCGCAACCTCCACGCCCGGGTGATCATCCAGCACGAGCCGGCCGATATCGCCAAGCTCCCGCACTTCCCGGCGGCGGCCCGGTGAAGGCGCTCCTTTCAAACGAGCCCGGCGGGCCGGAGACTTTGGTCCTCACCGAGCTTCCCGATCCCGAGGCCGGGCCCGGGCAACTGCTCGTCCGGGTCAAGGCCTGCGCGATCAACTATCCCGACGTCCTGATCATCGAGGACAAATACCAGTTCAAGCCGCCGCGGCCGTTCGCGCCGGGCGGGGAGATCGCCGGCACCGTCGAGGCTTTGGGGAAGGGGGTCACGGGCTGGGCGGCCGGCGATCGGCTGATCGCCATGCTCGGCCATGGCGGCCTCGCCGAGAAGGTCCTGGTCAACGCCGCCACCGCGCTTCGCCTGCCCGAGGAGCGCAGCTTCGACGAGGGCTCGGCGCTGATCCTCACCTACGCGACGTCGATCCACGCTCTGCTCGATCGCGGCCGGCTGAAGGCGAGCGAGACGTTGCTCGTCCTCGGCGCGGCGGGCGGCGTCGGCCTGGCCGCCGTCGAGCTCGGCAAGGCTTACGGCGCGCGCGTCGTCGCGGCGGCCTCGTCGGAGGAGAAAGCCGAGGCCGCGCGCGCGGCCGGGGCGGATTCGGTCCTGGTCTATCCGCAAGGGCCGTTCGACAAGGACGGCTCGAAGGCGCTCGCCCAGCTGTTCAAGGACTCGGTGGGCCCGAACGGGGCCGATGTGATCTACGATCCGGTCGGCGGCGATTATGCCGAACCGGCGCTCCGCGCGATCGCCTGGGCCGGGCGCTACCTCGTGGTCGGCTTCCCGGCCGGGATCCCGCGGCTTCCTCTCAACCTCACCTTGCTCAAGAGCTGCGACGTCTGCGGCGTGTTCTGGGGCGCCTTCGCGGCCCGCGACCCAAAGGCCAACGCCGCCCATATCGAGACCCTGTTCCGCCTCTGGCGCGAGGGCAGGATCGCGCCCAAGGTCAGCCGCATTTGGCCGCTCGAGCAGGCCGGCGAGGCGATCGCCTGGATGGCGGCTCGCAGGGCGGTCGGCAAGCTCGTGGTGACGATGGATTAAATGCCGGCGAGGCTTACTCCGCCGGGACCGCGTCCACCGGCAGCTCCGCTTCCTCCGGCCGCTTGCGGAACGGCATCCGGCGGCCGTAGGCGAGGCTCTTCCAGATCCACTCCATCGGGCCGGTCTCGTAGCGGCGCATCCACAGGTTGGTGGCGATCGCCTCGGCGAGGATGATGATCGCGGCGCAGGTCATCATTCCGCCGAACCCCCAGCGGCCGTGCCAGCCGAGGCCGAAGCCGGGGAACAGCACCCACATCGTCAGGAATGAGGTGAACAAATAGGTGGTGAGCGGCATCCGCCCGGGCGCCTGGAACGGCGCGAGCAGAAGCCGCCCCGCCGCGCTTCCAAGAGCGAGCTGGACGAGGCCGATATGGCCGAGGGTAAGCGCGATCCGGGAGACGTCGCCGGTGAACCACCAGAGCTTGGGATCGGGCGTGAACAGGAACACCTCCTGGAGCCCGGACCAGCGCAAGGGCACGCCGATTCCGTAGCCGAGCGCCAGCAAGGCCCAATAGGTCGAGCGGCGCGCCCGGCCCTGGATCACGCCCCATTGGAAGAGGGCCATGCCGAGCAGCATCGTCCCGGCGATCTCGGCGATGATCGAATAGATGACGTCCGCCTGGTAGAGCATGGTCCAGTCGCTCCAGGCGCCCAGCACATAGGCGCCGAACGGCCCCATCCGGGTCGCGTGGATCCGGGCGGCCTGCTTCTGCTTCACGGGCGATTGGGCGATCGGCTTGTTGCGCTCCAGCGCCTTGTCCCATTCGGCGGCCCGGTCCTTGAGCTTCTCGTCGACCGGACGATGAGCGGCCGCGGCGGCGGCGACCTCCGCGTGCGCGGCCCGGACGTGGACCCGGTCGACATAGGCGCTGACGTTGAAGCCCATCGCGATGGCGAGGAACACGGCGCCGAGGATCAGCTGCCGCCGCGCCGCCCAAAGCCGGAAGTGAAACAGCAGCAAGGCGGTGACCCCATAGGTCAGAAGGATGTCGCCGCCCCAGAGCAGGATGAAGGCGTTGAACGCTCCGAACAGGATGAGCAGCCAGTTGCGCCGGTAATGGAGGTCGGCGATCGCCACCGGAGCGTCGGGAGTCATCGACCGCCGCGCCATGATCATGATCCCGGCGCCGAACAGCAGCTCGAGCAGGCCGCGCTGCGTGCCTTCCAGCATGTACATGAGCGCGAAGCCCGCCTGGTCGAACCCGGTCCAGGTCGGGAAGCGCGGATCGTTCATCGTCGGCCCGTAATGCGCCATCCACGGGATGTTCATGAACAGGATGAAGAGGATCGCGATCCCGCGCAGCACGTCGAGCGAGGCGATGCGCTCGGCGCCGGAAATGCGGTCCGTCCCGTAGGTCGTGGCCATTGCTTGTCCCCCTGCAACGCCTGGTCGCGCATCTTTTGGACCAGGCGGCGGCGCCCGGCAATCCGTTGCGCGCGCGGGGCGCCGCGCCTATCTGGATCGGGTGAGACGAGAGCCGAGGGAGCCCGCATGACCACGTTCGACGACCGCGAGAGGGCCTTCGAGACCAAATATGCCCGCGACGAGGAGATGCAGTTCCGAATCCACGCGCGGCGCAACCGGCTGCTCGGCGCCTGGGCGGCGCGGCTGATGGGTCTCTCGGAGACCGAGGCGGAGGTCTACGCCAAGGACGTCATCCGCGCCGATTTCGAGGAAGCCGGCGACGAGGACGTGATCCGCAAGATCCTCGGCGACCTTACCTCGGCCGGCGTCGAGTGCGACGAGGCGCGGATCCGCGAGGCGCTCGACCAGAAGACCGTCGAAGCCCGCCGCCAGCTGATGCAGGCGGGGACCTAGCCGATGGCGATGGCCGCGGCCGAGATCGAGACGCTGATCCGCGCCGGCATCCCCGACGCCCGGGTCGAGATCACCGATCTTGCCGGCGACGGCGACCATTATTCCGCGCGCGTCGTTTCCGAGAGCTTCCGCGGCCTGCCGCGGGTACGCCAGCACCAGCGCGTCTACGAAGCGCTGGGCGGGCGGATGGGGGAAGAGCTCCACGCCCTCCAGCTGACCACCGCCACCCCCGAATAGGAAGTCCAGCCATGACCGATGCCACCGCCCGGATCGACGAGATCGTCAAATCGAACGACGTCGTCCTGTTCATGAAGGGCACCGCGCTTTTCCCGCAATGCGGCTTCTCGAGCCGCGCCGTGGCGATCCTCGATCATCTCGGGGTCGGCTTCGAGACGGTCGACGTCCTCCAGGACCCCCAGATCCGCCACGGCATCAAGGCCTATTCCGACTGGCCGACCATCCCCCAGCTCTACGTCAAGGGCGAGTTCGTCGGCGGCTCCGACATCATGATGGAGATGTACGAAGCCGGCGAGCTGCAGACGTTGCTCGACGAGAAACAGGTCGCGAAGGCCGGCTGATCAAGGCAGTCGATAGAGGCTTCTCCTTCTGCCTTCCCACGGCTGCGCGGCAGGGAAGTACAAAGCTTCGCCGACGCCCCTCCTCCCCGGCGTCAGGTACGTAGCTGACGCCGCGAGGCGACGCCCGCCTCAGCGCCCCACCAGCGCCGCCGCGACGGGCGGCCAGGCCGGGGAATGGTAGACCAGGCTGGTCGCGACCTCGCAGATGAGGAGGGCCGGCACCCCTATCTCGTAGACCGGATGCAGCCGGCCGCGTGTGCCGACATCGTAGACGAGCGCGCCGAGCAGCAGCAGGTCGGTGCCGGCAAAGGTGTTGACCAGCATCCCCCCGAAGCCGTCGCCGACGAGAACGGTCAGCGGATCGCCCCACCAGCGCGCGTAGGCGGCGCCGACGATGATCGTCGTCGCGAGCAGGATCAGCCGCTTGTGCGCGGCCGGATCCCGGCGCCGGATCAGCCCCAGGGCTGCCAGTAGCGCAAAGGCGAGGGCGTAGAAGATCGGCAGGATGAAGAAGGCGTAGTTGTCCGGCGGATGCGCGGCGTGGAAGCGCTGCGTGTGGACCTCCGCGCCGAGCGCGCTCACGGCCATCACCGGCACGAGGGCGAATCCGGCGAGCCCCAGGCTCTGGTGCAGGCGCACCCGCCGTACCCGCACGAGCGCCGTCTGCGCGCTCAACAGCAGCAGCCAGGCGCAGAAGGCGAAGGCATGGACCTGGAGAATGAGCGGCGCCGGATAGTCGGCATGGCCGGTCCAGCGCTTGGCGATAGCCGGCGCGAAGCCCATCACCACGCCGAGCCAGCAGGCGGCGAGGAACAGCAGGAAGAAATTTCGATCGCCCTTGTGGTGCGCGATGAACCGCTTTCGCTTCGGGCGCCACCGGCCCTCCGCGACCCGCTCCTGGAGCAACGCCATCCGCTTTCCCCCTTCGTCCGCGGCCTTCTACCGACGTTCGGCGGATGAGTCGCCTTCGCAAAAAAGAAGCGGCCCTTCGGAAAAGGGCCGCCTCTCGTGCCTTCGGGCGTGGGCGGCGCGATCGGAAAAGCGGCCGGCCCACTCCCGGAAAAAGCGTGTGGATGCGGATAGCGCTGGAGCAGCTTCTCGAAGCGAAGCAGGTCGCGAAGGCCTAATCTCCCCTCCCTGGAAGGGAGGGGTTAGGGGTGGGTGCCGCGAAGCGGGTCTCTCGGATGTCGTGAGGGGAGCGGCTGGCGCCGCTACCCACCCCCGGCCCCTCCCTTTCAGGGGGGAGGGCGGCGGTGCTTCTCCCCCAAAACGATCGGGGCGGGCGGCGCGACCGGAAAGAGCGCCTGCCCGCCCCGCGGGGAAAGTGTGTGGACGCCGATAAGGGATACACGTGCCGTGCCAGACCAAGCCAGTGGCGGAAATCCGCGGCCTGCAGTGGTTTACCGGCCTTAACCTCTTGGCCCAGGTGTAAAGCCTCCCGACATTTTCCGTCACCCCAGCGAAGGCTGGGGTCCAGGCAGCGTATGATCCGGCTCAGCGACTCGCGCGTAACTTCCGAATCCGCAGGGATGCCAGCCTTCGCTGGCATGACAGGATCCCGACCCGGGCTCCCCCTTCGCGGGACGATGGGGTCCGCCTTCGGTGCCCATTCATTTTCCGTTCACCGCCCTCGTGATTACACCTGTAGTCATTAAAGGGGAGAAACGGCCATGGAGCGAATCGCCGAAGGCGAATACGCCGTCATGGAAGTGCTTTGGGATGAAGCGCCGCTCACCGCCGCCGAGGTCGCCGAGCGGGTGCCGGCCGAGCGCGGCTGGAGCCTCGCCACGGTCAAGACGATGCTTTCGCGGCTGCTCGCCAAGGGCGCCCTAGCCCACGAGGAGGACGGCCGCCGCTACCTCTACCGGCCGGCCATCGTCCGCGAGGATTATGTCGCCGAGGAATCGGGCCGGCTGATCGACCGCATGTTCGGCGGCCGGCTCACGCCTCTGGTCGCGCACCTCGCCGCGCGCGATCGGCTGAGCGCCGCCGACATCGAGGAGATCGAGGCGCTGCTGAGGGAGCTCAAGTCATGATCGCGTGGCTGCTCCAGACCTTCGCCGCCGTCACCGCGCTCGCATTGCTGGTCCTGATTCTGCGCCGCCCGGTCGCGCGGCTGTTCGGCGCCGGCTGGGCTTATGCGCTGTGGCTGATCCCGGCTCTGCGCGTCGTGCTTCCGCCGCTCGGACTGATCCGACCCCCTATCGCTCTTCCCGCCGCCGCAGCCTTCATCCCGGCGGCGGCGGGAGGGACCGCGCCCCTGCCGGCGATCGCCGGTCCAGGGCAGTGGGTGCCTTTCTTGCTCGCAACATGGGCCGGGGGCGCGGTCATCTTCCTGGTTCTGCAGTGGCTCGCCCACCGCGACTTCCTGCGCCGGCTGGCCGGGAGCTCGCGCCCGGCCCGGCCACCCCGCTACCGCGGCATCCTGACCTTCGTCAGCGAGGCGATCGACGGTCCGCTGGCGCTCGGCCTGCTGCGCCGTCTGATCGTCGTCCCTTCCGACTTCAGCCGCCGCTACAGCCCGGGCGAGCGCCGCCTTGCCATGGAGCATGAGGCGACCCACCACCGCCGCGGCGACATCTGGTGGAACATGGCGGCGATGCTTCTGCTCGCCGCCAACTGGTTCAATCCGATCGCCTGGCTCGCCTATCGCGCCTTCCGCTCCGATCAGGAGCTGGCCTGCGACGCCGCGGTCGCGGCCGGCGCCAGCCTCGCCGAGCGCTGCGACTATGCCCGGGCGCTGGTGAAATCCGCCGCCGGCCCGGGCCTGATCGCCGCCTGTCCGCTGCACGAGGCGGGCGACCTCAAGCAGCGCCTCAGGATGATGCGCCTCCACCGCTCCAGCGGGCCCCGCACCGCGGGCGGCGTCGCCGCGGTCGCCGCTCTCGGCCTCACCGCCTTCGCGCTTGGCGGCCCCGAGGCGGTGCGCGAAGTGGCGCCGGTGCTTCGCCTCGCCTCGCTGCCCGCCGCGGCGGCGGCCGCCGCGCCCTCGCCGGCGCAGGCCGTCCTCGCCGCCGCCGCGGCCCAGCCCCGTCCCGTCGCGCATGTCCGGTCTCGCGGGCGGGCCCTTGTCGACCTCGCGGCCTCGCGGCCCGCCTTCGCCTCGGCGGACATCGAGCCGGTGGTGGCGCCGACGGAACTCAGCCTGCCGCGCCTCGCCGCGAGCTTCGCGCCGCGCCCGACCTTCTTCCGGCTCGCCACAGCCTCGTCCGCGGCGCCGCAGCCACGGCTGCGCACCGCCGAGTTCGTCGTCACCGACACCGGCATCTACGTCGCCGGCGGCGGCGCGCTCACCGAGGAGAACAAGGCCAGGCTCCACGCCGCGCTCGTCCAGGCCCTGGCCGAGGCGACGAGCGAGGAGCAGTCGGTGCGGCTCGCCCGAATCGACAACGCGATCGACGGTAGCTTCACCGTCCGTTCAAGGTGCGTCAAACCTTCGAGGGAGACTGAGCGATGAGACTGGCATGGATTTCGGCCGCGGCGGGGACGGCCCTGCTCGCCGGCGGTTTCGCCTTCACGGCCGCGATGGCGGCCGGCGACGACGACACCAAGACGCGCACCGAAAGCCGGACCGAGCAGGTGATCGTCATGACCGACCGCAAAGGCGGCGAGGGCGACAGCGCCGACGATCCGCACGTCCGCACGTTCGTGATGGATCACGCCGCGAACTGCACCGGCGCCAAGGACGAGGTGAACGAGTCGAGCAGCGACGGGCGCGAGAAGACCCACATCGTCCTGTGCGGCAACGGCGACGTCAGCCCCGCGGTTCGCGCCGAGCGGCTCCAGCACGCCCTCGCCCGGATCGAGGCGAACGATTCGATCAGCGCCGAGCACAAGGAGAAGGTGGTCGCCGCGCTGCGCGACGCGATCGCCCGGCTGCAGACCCAGAACTGAACCCCTGCGCGACGGGAGGGACCGGGGCGGGCGCTGCGAACGTCCGCCCCTTTTTTGTTGCGCCGAATGAGCCGCGCGCGGGCCGTCATGCCAGCGAAGGCTGGCAACCATGCCGACTCAGCATGGACCCCAGCCTTCGCTGGGGTGACGGACACCTCGCATCTTGTGACCCGTTCTCCGGGGTGCCACATCCGCTGAATGGAGGATTGGCCCACCGGCAGAGTTGAACGGATCGCCCCCGGTGTCCGGCGCTTGCTCGCGCCCAACCCTTCCGCCTTCACCTATACGGGCACCCAGAGCTACATCGTCGGCGAGGGGGCGGTGGCTTTGATCGATCCGGGCCCGGACGATCCGGCTCACGTCGCCGCGTTGCTCGGAGCGGTGCGCGGCGAGCGTGTCGAAGCGATCCTCTGCACCCATACCCACCGCGACCACAGCCCGGCCAGCCGACCGCTGGCCGCCGCGACGGGTGCGCCTATCATCGGCTGCGCGCCGCTCGACCTCGAGGACGAGGAAGCCGGTCGCGCCGACGAGGCGTTCGACCCCGATTACCGCCCGGACCGGGTGCTGGGCGACGGGGAGCGTCTCGCCGCCGACGGCTGGGCGCTGGCCGCGGTCGCGACCCCGGGCCACACCTCCAATCATCTCTGCTTCGCGCTGGAAGGGACGGGCGCTTTGTTCTGCGGCGACCATGTGATGGGCTGGGCGACCAGCGTCGTCGCGCCGCCGGACGGCGACATGGCCGATTACATGGCGAGCCTCGGCAAGCTGCTCGCCCGCGAAGACCGGATCCTCTACCCGGCCCACGGCCCGGCGATCGAGGATCCGAAGGCGAGGCTCGACGAGCTGGTCGCCCACCGGCGCATGCGGGAACGCGAAATCCTGGGTCAACTCGCCGCGGGGGAGGGGCACATTTCCGCGATCGTCGACGCCGTCTATGTCGGCCTCGACCCGCGGCTGCTCGCGGCGGCGGGTCGCTCGGTCCTCGCCCACCTGCTCGACCTCGAGCGGCGCGGTCTCGCCCGGCGCGACGGCGACGGCTGGCGGCTGCATTGATTAGGCTCGGCGGAATCCCTATTTCAGGCGGGTCTTCGGACGCCCGGTGCAGATCGTACGCGATGCAGCGGTCCCGCAAGCCAGGTCCGGTCCGCGTTCGCCAGGGGGCGGCGGTCCGCCCTCCCGGGGTACAGCCGTCATGAACGCACCGAATGTCAGCCTCAGAGGCCTCGACCTCGCCGCCGAGATCGACCGCCTGCGCCGCGAGCGCAATGCCGTCATCCTCGCCCATTATTACCAGGACCCGCGCATCCAGGACCTCGCCGATTTCGTCGGCGACAGCCTCGATCTCTCGCGCAAGGCCGCCTCGACCGACGCCGACGTGATCGCGTTCTGCGGAGTCCGCTTCATGGCGGAGACGGCGAAGATCCTGTCGCCCGGGAAGATCGTCGTCCTGCCCGACATGGCCGCCGGCTGCAGCCTCGAGGACAGCTGCCCGCCGGACAAATTCAAGGCGTTTCGAGAGGCCCATCCGGACCATATCGCGTTGACCTACATCAACTGTTCGGCGGCGGTGAAGGCCTTGTCCGACATCATCGTCACCAGTTCGTCGGCCGAGACCATCCTCGCCCAGTTGCCGAAGGACCAGAAGATCATCTTCGGCCCCGACAAGAATCTCGGCGGCTACCTCAACCGCAAGACCGGCCGCGACATGCTGCTCTGGCCGGGCGTGTGCATCGTGCACGAGGCCTTCTCGGAGACCGAGCTTCTGAAGCTCAAGGCGAAATATCCCGGCGCGCCGGTCCTCGCCCATCCCGAATGCCCCGGCCACATCCTCGACCATGCCGACGTCGTAGGCTCGACCCGGGCGATCCTCGATTACGCCCTCGCCTCGCCGGCGGAGGTGCTGATCGTCGCCACCGAGCCGCACATCATCCACCAGATGGAGAAAGCGGCGCCGGGCAAGCTGTTCGTCGGAGCGCCCGGCGCGGATGGCAATTGCAACTGCAACATGTGCCCGTACATGGCGCTCAACACGATGGAAAAGCTCTACCTCGCCCTCCGCGACCTGGAACCGCGCGTCGAGCTGCCCGAGGACCTCCGCCTCGCCGCGAAGAAATCGCTCGACCGGATGCTGGAGATGGCCGCGAACACCGTCGGCAAGGGCGACGTCGGAAAGCCGGTCTTTTCCGGCGACTGAGTTTCCCCGCAATCCCAGCGCATGGCTGGCATGACCGAAGGAGAGCCGCTAATCGGCGCGCAAATCACAGGGAGGCCGCCCTTGCTTCGCTCACTCCTGCCGCTCGCCCTCGTTGTCCTTACCGCCGCCGCCGCGCCGGCCCCGTCGGACGATCCCTATCTGTGGCTCGAGGAGGTGCAGGGCGGCCGCGCCCTCGATCAGGTCAAGGCGTGGAACAAGGCCACCGAGGACCTGCTCACCCGCGACCCGAAATACGAGACCTACCGCAGCCGGGCGCAAGCGATCCTCGACGACGAGCGGCAGATCGCCACGCCCGACCAGATTCTGGGCGACCAGGTCGCCAACCTCTGGCGCGACGCTAAGAACCCGCGCGGCCTGTGGCGCCTGTCGCCGCTCGCCGCCTATCGCGCCGGCCGGCCGCAGTGGCGCACGATCATCGACGTCGACGCGCTCGGCAAGGCGGAGGGCAAGTCCTGGGTCTGGCACGGCGCCAATTGCCTTGCGCCCGATTATCGCCGCTGCCTCGTCTCGCTGAGCCCGGGCGGCTCGGACGCCGACACGGTGCGCGAGTTCGACCTCGCTTCCGGCCGCTTCGTCGAGGGTGGCTTCGCGCTCGCCGAGGCGAAGAGCAATTCGACCTGGGTCGATTCCGACACGTTGCTGGTCGGTACCGATTTCGGCGATGGGTCGCTGACCAATTCGGGCTATCCGCGCATCGTCAAATTGTGGAAGCGTGGCACCCCGCTCGCCGCCGCCCGCACGATCTTCGAGGGCGAAACCGCCGATGTCTCGGTCTCCCCGACCGCCTTCCAGGACGGGGCGCGGCGCTGGGTGCTGGTCGGCCGCGGCAAGACCTTCTGGACCAACGAATACCGGCTGCTGGCTCCGTCCGGCCGGCTCGTGCCGGTGCCCGTTCCGGCGGATGCGGAGCTTCAGGACGTCATCGCCGGACGGCTCATCGTCAAGCTCCAGACCCGCCTCGGCCGCTTCGGCGAGGGCGCTTTGGTTGCCTACCCGCTCGACCGCATCGCCGCCGGCGAGCCCGCGCTGCCGTCCCTGGTCATGGCGCCGAGCGCGACCCAGGCGATCGAGGAGGTCGCCGCGTCGCGCGGCATCCTTTGGGTGAAGGCGCTCGACAACGTCTCGGGCAAATTGTTCGCGTTGACGTCGCAGGCCAACGGCGCGTGGCGGAGCGTGCCGGTGGCCCTTCCGGCCAACAGCACCATCCACCTTCTCCAGGCCGCGCCTGGCCAGGACCTCGCCTTCGCCACCGTCGAGGGCATGCTCACTCCGCCGTCGCTCTACGCGCTGGCGCCGGGCGCGCCGCCGCGCCTCGTCCAGTCGCTGCCGCCCCGCTTCGACGCCCGCCGCTTCGCCGTCGAGCAGCGCTTCGCCCGCTCGAAAGACGGCACGCGCGTGCCTTACTTCCTGGTGCGCAAGAAGGGGGCGGCGGGGCCGGTGCCGGTCCTGATCCACGCGTACGGCGGCTTCCGCAACGCCCAGACGCCGGGCTACCTCACCGAGCAGCCCTACCGGGCCGGCCCGCTCGCCCTGTTCTGGGTCGAGGAAGGCAATGCCTATGTCCTCGCCAACATCCGCGGCGGCGGCGAATATGGCCCTCGCTGGCACCGGGCGGCCCTGCGCGAGCATCGCCAGCGCGCCTATGACGATCTCCACGCCGTCGCCGAGGACCTGATCCGCACCGGAGTCACCGCCAGGGGCAAGATCGGAATCTCGGGACGCTCGAACGGCGGCCTGCTTGTCGGAGTCGCCATGACCCAGCGGCCCGATCTCTATTCGGCGGTGATCGCCGGCTCGCCCCTGCTCGACATGAAGCGCTATTCGCACCTCCTCGCCGGCGCCTCGTGGATGGACGAATATGGCGACCCCGACAAACCGGCCGACTGGGCGTTCATCTCGCGTTACTCGCCCTACCAGAACCTGAGGCCCGGCGTGCACTATCCGGCGCCCTTCTTCTACAGCTCGACCAAGGACGACCGCGTCCATCCCGGCCACGCCCGCAAGATGGCCGCGCGCCTCGCCGAATATGGCGACCGTTTCTACTTCCACGAATATATGGAGGGCGGCCATTCGGTCGGCGCCGACCATGCCGAGGACGCCAAGCGCGCGGCGCTGCTCATGGCCTATCTGAAGCACGAGCTCGGCGCGCCGTGAGCTTCGCCCTGGACGGCTTCGACCTCGACGCCTTCGTCGCCGCCACCCTCGCCGAGGATCTCGGCGGGCGCGGCGACATCACCTCGGCGGCGGTGATCCCGGCGGACGCGCGCTTCAGCGGCGTGATGGCGAGCCGCGAGCCGATCGTCGCCGCCGGCCTGCCGGTCGCCGAGGCCTTCTTCCGGGCGCTCGATCCCGATGTGGCGATCGAATTGGGCGCCGGTGAAGGAGAACGGGTCGGGGCGGGTGCGGAGCTGCTGCGCGTCGCGGGCCGTGCCCGCGCGCTGCTCACGGCCGAGCGTTCGGCGCTGAACGTCGTCCAGCATCTCTCCGGAATCGCGACCCTCACCCGCCGCTACGTCGACGCGATCGCCGGCACCGGCGCCATCCTGCTCGACACGCGCAAGACCCTGCCGGGCCTGCGCCGGCTCGAGAAATATGCGACCCGCCTCGGCGGCGCCGAGAACCACCGCATGGGTCTGTGGGACGCCGCGATGATCAAGGACAACCATGTCGCCGTCGCCGGCGACATCGGCGAGGCGGTGCGCCGCGCGGCGGCGGCCGGCATCGATCGCATCATCGTCGAGGTCGACCGGCTCGACCAGATCGAGCCCGCGCTCGCCGCCGGCGCCACCCATCTGCTTCTCGACAACATGGAACCGCCTGCGCTGCGCGACGCGGTGCGCCTCATCGACGGGCGCGCGCCGACGGAGGCGAGCGGCGGAGTCACGCTGGAGACGATCCGGGCCAAGGCCGAAACCGGGGTTACCTACATCTCCGTCGGCCGAATCACCCAGTCCGCCCCCGCCGCCGACATCGGCCTCGATCTCGGCCCGGTTCGAGCCTGATTGCGGGGCGCCGGGCGACGCGCTACCCAGCGGATCGAGGCAAACCAGGGACAAACCGCATGCGGCCATCGACGATCGTCAATTTCGAGTGGCTTTCGCTGCTCGCTGTTCTGCTCGGCGTGGCGACGACGGTGCTGACCTGGGATTCGCTGATCGCCTCGGTGCGCAGCAAGGTCCTGGGCACCGGCCTCGAGTCGGCGGTGGCCATCCTCGCGATCATCTACGTCGCTCTGCTGGTGCTGCTGATCCTGCTCACCTCGCGCCGCGCCAGCAACGTCGCCAAGTGGCTGCTCGTCCTCATCATCGTCGTCGAGCTGGTGGTCAGCGCGCCGCGGATCCCGGCGATGCTCGGCGCGGGCACGCTCGGCTGGGTCGAGACGGCGCAGATGCTGATCCAGCTCGCCGCCGTCGTCATGCTTTTCCTCCCCGCTTCGCGCGCCTGGTTCAAGAGCGGCGGCGCCCCGGTCGGCTAGCGCAGCCGCTTCGCGACCGTCTCGCCCTCGAGAGTCACCGTCGCCGGGTGATGCTTGTCGAGCCAGCGCTTGATGATCCTCAAGTTCCGCGAATTGGAGCGGAAGAAGAAATCGGGGATCGCCCCGACGAACGGGATCGCCCCGAGCAGGAAGTCGATCCCGACATTGCCGCCCATCCGCGCGATCTGCCACTTGGGCATTCCGAGGTTGCGGGCCTCCCAGACGATCCACGCGCCGAGCGCGGCCGCGACCACGTCGCCCGCCACCGGGATCAGATCGAGGATGACGTCCAGCCCGATCTGCCGGTTGATCCCCGGCACCACGAACATCCGCTCGAGCAATTTCTCCATCGCCTCGACCCGCCGGCGGACCGACTGGGGATCGCGGCCGATCGGCAGCTGCGCGGCGAGCGCTTCGAACTGGTCCTGGGCCCTGGGCATATCGGTTCCTTCGCGCGTTATCAGGGGGCGCTGGCGACCAGCTCCCCGGCGGGGTGGCGGCCGAACACGTTGGGCCGGAAGCCGGCGAGGCGGTTGCCGGCCAGCGACCAGCGCACCGGCGCCGCCAGCGGGATGAACGGCGCTGCGGCCGCAAGGGTCCGGTCGGCGTTTGAAAGCTGCTCGCGCCTTTTGTCCTGGTCGGGCGCGAGCCGAGCCGCTTCCATCGCCGAATCCGCGGTGGGATCGCACACCGCGCTGGCATCGCAGGAGAAATGCCTGAGGTACCAGCTGGCGAGGCTGATCGGCGCCACTTCGTCGATGAAGTGGAGGTCGGCCGCCTGGTTCGGCCGGGCTCGCGCGGCATCGACCCCGATCGTCGCCCAATCGCGCCGGAGCAGGGCGAAGACCAGCCGCCACCCCGGGCCCTCGGGCATGGCGACGAGGATGTGGAGGCGCTTGCCTTTGAGGATCGGCGCCAGCGCCCGCGCGGCGGCGCCCCGGCGGGCGGGGAGGGGGCTTGCCGTCCAGGCCGGCACGGCCGGCGCGGCGAGCCCTTCTATTCCCGCCGGGAGCAGGGTCTCGCGCGGCTGCAGGCCCGGCACGCCGAGAGCAGCGACCAGGGTCGGGCGATCGATCGCCATGGACAGGGCCTGTCGGACCTCGGCTCTGGCGAGCGGCCCGGCCCCGGCGCGGCCGAAACTGAGGCCGAACAGGCCCGCCACCGGATCGAAGACGAGGCTTCCCCTCGGCACGTCGGCCGCGCGGGCGATCGGAAGGTCGCCGAACGTGCCGCCCAGCACCAGCTGGCTTTCGCCCGCCTCGAACCGCGCCACGGCCCGTGCCGCCGGCTCGCCGCGCAGCAGCACGGGAGTCGCCGCGGTGTCCTCGTCTTCGTCGTCCCGGCGCGGCGCGGTGAGCAGGAAGGCATCGCCGCTCGGCGCCGCGACGAACGGGCCGGAGCCGGCGCCCCCGCGAACGATCGCCATCTCCGGCTGGGCCAGCAACTGAAGGAAATTGGGCCGAGGCGCCTTGAGGCTGATCTCGAGCACCTCGTCGGTCATCGTCTCGATCTCGTCGATCGCACCGAGCAGGGGCTTGAGGGGATTGGCGCTGGCCGGCACCGCCGCGGCCTTGAGCCGGGCGACGACCTGCTCGGCGGTGATCGGGCTGCCGTCCGGCCATTTCGCGCGCTCGAGCCGGAAGGTGTAACGCAGCCCGTCGTTGGAGACGATCCAGCTCTGGGCGAGGCCGGGGGCCACGTCGCCGGTCGCATCGAACCGCACCAGGCCCTGGGCGACGCTTTCCAGCAGATAGGCGGAAGGCGCGTCGAGCCGCTCGCGATTGGGATTGGCGAGGCGCGGCGCGCCGCCGATCGCGCTCACGGCTACCGGCCCGGTCTCGTCCTTGCGGCAGCCGGCGAGGGCGAGCAGCGACAAGGCGGCAAGGGTCAGGAGGCGGCATGCCATGGCAGCCCGGGATAAACGAGCTTGGCGGCGCAGGGTAGCGCCGCGTTCGGCCGCGATCGTGATCCAGGGTCATCCCGATAGTCATTCCCGGCGAAAGCCGGGACCCATAATCACGGAGCTTGGCTGCTCGCGAAGCGTGCCTCGCCCTTCCCTCGCGCCGCGGTGTCCGTGGGTCCCGGCTTCCGCCGGGACGACCCCCTCCTCCTCTTCCCTTTACCGCTCCTTCATCTTTCCCCGCCTACTCTCCGCCATTGGACGAGGATCCGTGCGCGATGTACCGCGAGTCCCCACTCTTCAAGACCCGCAAGGCGGCCCGGCGCCGAATCTCGGAGCAGGCCGCGCTGAACCAGCAGAGCTGGTACAGCATCGACGTCCGCGTCTGCGACGTCTCGACCGGCGGCTTCATGGCGGAATGTCCCGACCCGGTGAGGATCGGCAGCTACGTCTCGCTCGACGTGCCGGGGATCGGCGCCGTCCGGGCCCAGGTCCGCTGGCAATTGGGCGGCCGGATGGGCGGAATGTTTCTCGATCCGATCAGCCTCGCCAAGTGCGAATGGACCGCGATCAAGGCGGAGGAGCCGAAGGAATCGGCCGAGGCTTGAAATTGTGGTGCGGACGGCGGGACTTGAACCCGCACGCCCCGAGGGGCAGGAGATTTTAAG
>JAXDPA010000034.1:0-28788 GCA_034668685.1 Sphingomonadales bacterium
GGCCTCGACCAGGGCCTCGCGGTCGGTCAGCTTGATGCCGTCGATCCACTCCAGCGTCATCACCCGGCGCGACGTGCGGCTCCAGTCGATCGCCGGGACGAAGAAGCCGCTCTCCGCGACCAGGTTCTCGCGAAGCTCGGAGGCGGAGGCGGCCTCGCGCCTGAGGTCGAGCTCGCGCGCCGTCCATTGCTTGAAATAGGCGATGACCGCGCGCGGGCGCAGCCGCGCCGCCTCGCCGCCCATTGCCTCGACCCGCGCCGCCGCCCATTCGTAGGTCTCGATCGCGCGGGCGAAATCCTCCTCGATATTGGGGCGAAGCACCTTGACCGCGACCAGCTTGCCCTCGGTGGTGACGGCGCGATGGACCTGGGCGATCGAGGCGGCGCCGACCGGCTCAGGGTCGATCTCGCGGAACACCTGGTCGAGCGGCTTTTCGAGGCCCTGCTCAATCGCCTTTTTCACTTGCTCGAACGGGGCGGGAGGAAGGTTGTCCTGGAGCAACTGGAGGTCGCGAGCCGCCTCGGCGCCGACCAGGTCCGGGCGGGTCGCCAGCGCCTGGCCGAACTTGATCGCCGCCGGCCCAAGCTCCTGGAAGGCCTCGCCGTAGGTCGGGACGTCCGGCACCCGGGCGCCGAACCGGGCGATGCGGGCGAGCCGGCGCACCGGCGGGGGCGTGTTCTGGTCGCGCTCGATGCCGCGCAGGGCGCCGTGGCGGGCGAGGACCCGGCCCCATTTGAGGAGCCGCCAGACGTGGACGACGGGCCGGGTCAAACCTTCGTCTTCCAGCCGCTGTGGATGGCGACGAGCCCGCCGAGGATCGGCTCTGCCCTGGTCTGGGTGAAGCCGGCGCCGGCGATCATCGTCCGAAACGCCTCCATCGGCGGGAAGCGGCGGATCGATTCGACGAGATAGCGGTAGCTCTCCTCATCCTTGGCCACCGCTTTGCCGATGCGGGGTACGACCTGCATCGAATAATGTTCGTACAGCCCGGCAAAGCCCGGCCAGGTCGTCGTCGAGAATTCGAGGCAGAAGAAACGGCCGCCGAGCTTCAGCACCCGGTGCGCCTCGGCGAGAGCCTGGGCGACGTGGGTGACGTTGCGAATGCCAAACGCGATCGCAAAGGCGTCGAACGTCCCATCGGCGAAGCTCAGCGCCTCCGCATTCTCCACCGCCCAGGAAAGGCCGGCGATCCGCCGCTGCTCCGCGCGCTTGCGCCCGACCTCGAGCATCTCGGGGTTGATGTCGGCGACCGTCACCCGCGCCCCGCGCTCGGCGAGGCGGAACGCGACGTCGCCGGTGCCGCCGGCCATGTCGAGGACCGCCTCGCCGCGGCGGGGTTTCACGCGGCGCACGAACTGGTCCTTCCAAAGCCGATGGAGGCCCCCCGACATGAGGTCGTTCATGAGGTCGTAGCGGCGCGCGACCCGCGAGAAGACCGAGCCCACCCGGGCGGTCTTCTCCTCGGGCGAGACGTCTTCGAAGCCAAAAGAGACCTTGTCCATCGCCGCCGCCTCTAGCAGGGGTTCCTCGACATGTGCACGCGCCATTCTCCAGCTTCTTCCCATGCCTGAGCTGCCCGAGGTCGAAACCACGGTCCGGGGACTTGTTCCGGTGCTGGAGGGCCGGCGGCTCGCTAGGGTCGAGGCGCGGCGGGCGGACCTGCGGCGCGCCTTTCCCGCCGACTTGCGCCAGCGGCTGACCGGCGCCCGGGTCACGGGGCTCGGGCGGCGGGCCAAATACGGCCTCGTCCACACCGACCGCGACGAAACGATGGTCTTCCACCTCGGAATGTCCGGCCGCTGGCGAATCGACCCCGCGGAGCTGGAGCCCCACGACCACCTCCTGCTCGAGACCGACGATGGGCGCGTGGCCGTCCTCAACGATCCGCGCCGCTTCGGCTCCGTCGATCTCGTGCCGAGCGGAGACCTGGATTCGTGGCCGTCTTTCGCCGCAATGGGGCCCGAGCCGCTCGGACCGGACTTCAATCCGGATCAACTTCACGCCGCGCTCGTGGGGCGGATCGCGCCGATCAAGGCGATGCTGCTCGACCAGCGGATCGTCGCCGGACTCGGAAACATCTACGTCTGCGAAGCCCTGCATCTGGCCCGAATCGCGCCGTCGCGCGCGGCGGGAAGCCTCTCGCGTTCCCGCCTGGCGCGGCTGGCGGAGGCGATCAGGAGCGTTCTGATCGCGGCCATAGAAGCGGGCGGATCGAGCCTCCGCGACTTTGCCCGGCCGTCGGGCGAGCTCGGCTATTTCTCGAAGCAGTGGCGAGTCTATGGGCGCGAAGGGGAAAGCTGCGGCTGCGGAGCGCTAATTCGGCGGCGAGTCGATTCGGGCCGGTCGACCTTTTTCTGTCCCCGCTGCCAGCGCAGCTAGGTTGACCTTGGGAGCGGCCTCACGTAGAGGCGGCATCGAGCGGGTGCGGCCTCGAGACCGCGCCCCTTTTTCTTAAGCATTAAGAGGCGCTTAGACGATGGCGAACACGCCGCAAGCAAAGAAACGCATCCGCCGGAACGACCGTCGCGCGGCGATCAATCGCAACCGCGTCAGCCGCATCCGCACCTTCGTCAAGCAGGTCGAGGCGGCCATCGAGGCCGGCGACAAGGCGGGCGCTCTGGCCGCGATCAGCCAGGTCCAGCCCGAGCTGGCGCGCGGCGTATCGAAGGGCGTGCTCCACAAGAATACCGCGGCGCGGAAATTCTCACGCCTCACGCGGCGTATCGCGGCTCTTTCCTAAGCCGTTGAAAAGCCGGTTTTGAGGGCCCGTCGGATGGTTCCGGCGGGCCTTTTCGCAGGGCCAAAAGAACACAGCGTGAAAGCCTAGGATTTCCCGCGATTCGCGCGTTGCTGCGATGCGGGAAATGGCGGGAATCCGCCATTTCCGCCGTCAGCGGCAGAAATCCATGTCAACGAATTTTTTTCACAAAAACCTCACGAAGCCGCTTGATCGAGCCCCCGCACAGTACCTAGAAAGGTCGCTCCGACGGGGCGAATCTCCCGGCGGACGCCACAGCAAGAACGACGTTGCGAATCGGCTCTGCCCGGGGGTGCGGCCGTGCGCGGGAGAGTTTTGCGTTTGAAAAAGGCCCGGTGTCCAGAGGCCAGATAGAGGGGGTGCTTTCGTGTCGGTGAAGCCTTCGGGAGGCAACGTAGCGGAAGTCGCGGGCGGCGGTGAGCCGCTGCAATATTCGTGGGAAGCGATTCGCGCCGGGCTGAGGCGCGATTGCGGAGCGCGGACCTTCGACGGCTGGCTGCGACCGATCGCGCTCGGCAATTTCGACGCCGATAGCGGGACCTTGAAGCTCGAGCTGCCGTCCCAGTTCATGGCCGATTGGGTGCAGACCCATTTCGCCGAGCGGCTCGCGCTCGCCTGGCGCGCCGTCAACCCCGCCGTCCGCCAACTGCTGATCGGAGTCGGCGCCGCCGCGCCCAAGACCGCGGCCGTGGTCGAAATCCCGGCGCCCCCGGCGGAAGACGAGCCGGCGGCGAAGGACGGGCTTTACGCCGTCGCGCTGGAGCCGCGTTACCGATTCGAGAATTTCGTCGTCGGCAAGGCGAACGAGGTCGCCTTCAACGCGTCGCGGACGCTCGCCACCGCCAAGGACGTGGCCTTCAATCCGCTGTTCCTCCACGGCGGCACCGGCCGCGGCAAGACCCACCTGCTCCACGCCATCGGCCATGAATTCCATCGCCTTCGCCCGCGGGCGAAGATCATCTACATGTCGGCCGAGAAGTTCATGGTCGAATTCGTCGCTGCGCTGCGCGCCAACGAGACGATCCAGTTCAAGCAGCAGCTGCGCTCGGCCGACCTGCTGATGATCGACGACGTTCAGTTCATCGCCGGCAAGGAATCGACCCAGGAAGAATTCTTCCACACGATGAACGAGATCATCTCGGCCGGCCGCCGACTCGTCATCTCCTCCGACCGGGCACCGCAGGATTTGGACGGGATCGAGCCGCGCATCCTCTCCCGGCTCAGCTGGGGCCTCGTCGCCGACATCAACCAGGCGGATCTCGAGCTCAGGCTCAACATCATCCACAAGAAGCTCGAGGCGCTGCCCGAGGTGTTCGTTCCGGACGAGGTGGCGATGTTCCTCGCCAAGCGGATCAGTTCGAACGTCCGCGAGCTCGAGGGCGCACTCAACCGGATCGCGGCCTATTCGGCGATGCAGAACCGGCAGATCGACCTCGATTTCGTCACCGAGGTGCTCGCCTCGACCCTGCGCGCCAACCAGCGCCGGATCTCGATCGACGAGATCCAGACGCGCGTCTCCGAACATTACCGGATCCGCAAGGCCGAGATGACGTCGGCGCGGCGCGCTCGCGAGGTCGCCCGTCCGCGCCAGGTCGCCATGTATCTCTCCAAGCAGCTGACTCCGCGCTCGCTGCCCGAGATCGGCCGGCGCTTCGGCGGCCGCGACCATACGACGGTGATCCACGCCGTGCGCCAGATCGAGAAGCTGCGGGCCCAGGATCCGGAGCTCGACTCGGACATCCGGCTGCTCACCCGCCAGCTGGAGAGCTGAGACCGGTTTGGGGTATCAGCCCCTGGGCGCGCGGGGCGGGGGCGGGACAGTGATCCTCACCTGCTCGCCCGAATTCCCCGGAAAGCCGACGAACATCGCGTCGACGAGGTTCGGGACCAGCTTGCGCAGATTGTCGGTGGCCGCGCGCGCCTTGGCCGTTCCCTCGAACACCGACTGGCCGTCGGCGGCGCGCTTGATGTCGAGGTCGAGGAAGCTCGTATAGACGGTACGGATGTCGAAATCGCCGAAGAAGAACGGGTCGTTCCAGCCGAATCCGTAGCCGCGGCCCCAGCCGCTGTGCGGCCAGAAGCGGCCGTAGCCGAAGCCGATGCCGAAACGCGGGCCCGGCATGCCGCCGTCGATCCGCGGCTTGCCGTTGTCGACCCCGTAATCGAGCGAGACGATCAGCGTCGCGGCCTGGGCGGAAGCGGCTTCCGAATAGCCGAGAGCGGCCAGGTGACGGCGGACGAGATCGGCATATTGCGCGAATTCGAGCCCGCCGCGGTCGGCGGCGTCCGCCGGCTGGATGACGAAGCTCTGGCCCTGCGGCGCCGGCATGGCCTGGAAGCGCGAGACCTGGGCCGGGAAGCCGGTGGCGCAGCCGCCCAACGTCAGCAAGGCGAGCGGCGCGGCGAGGGTGAGCAACTGACGGCGGAGCGACATGGCGGGTGCCCTTTCTCGATACGGCGGCGGAAAGATAAACCTATAGGAAAGCGACGCTTTCCGCAAAGAAGCTGAACGGCCGGTGAAGGGCCCTCAGGCCTCGCGCGGGCGGCGGCGGAGCAGCGACTTCAGGTCCGCGAGAGAGAAGGCGCCGGTGACGAAGCAGGCGGCGAAATAGACGAGCGCGCCGCTGCCGACGAGGACCCCCAGCGCTGCCACCCGCAGCGGCAGCGAGCGGGTGAGGTAAGGGTCCGCCCACGGGTGAAGCCAGTAGAGCAGGCCGCCCATGATCAAAGCCGCGACCGCCATGCGCGGCGCGCGCCGGCGAAGCTGCCGGTCGGTCGCGAAATGGCCGCGGCGCCGCAGCGTGTTCCACAGCATGCAGATGTTGACGGTCGAGGACAAAGCGGTGGCGAGCGGCGGCCCGACCACCCCGACGGTCGGGATGAGGATGACGTTGCCGACGATGTTCACGGCCACCGAGACGATCGCGTAGCGCACCGGCGTGCGGGTATCGCCGCGGGCGTAATAGCCGGGGGTCAGCACCTTCACGAGCACGTAGGAGGGGAGCCCGATCGAGAAGGCGCTGAGCGCCGCGGCCACGCGTACCGTGTCGGAGGGTTTGAAGGCGCCGTGCTGGAAGATGCCGCGCACGATCGGCTCCGCCCCGAAGATGAAGGCGGCGGTGGCGGGAAGGGTCAGGAACAGGGCCAGCTCCAGCGCCCGGTTCTGCGTCTCCATCGCCTCCGCCTCGCGCCCGGTCGCGAGCAGCCGCGAGACGGTGGGGAGCAGCACTGTGCCCAGCCCGATGCCGATCATGCCGAGCGGCAGCTGGTTCAGCCGGTCGGCATAGTTGATCGAGGAGATCGATCCGGAGACGAGCAGGTAGCCGGCGAAGAAGCTCGAGATGAGGAGGTTGATCTGCGAGGCGCCAGCGCCGGTCGCGGCCGGGAGGATCAGCTTCATCAGCCGGCGAATGTCCGCGTCGAAGCGCGGCCGGCGCAGGCGCAGGGAGACTCCGCTCTGGCGGCAGGCCAGGACCAGCCAGGCAAGCTGCAGCGCCCCGCCCACGGTCACCGAGATCGCCTGGGCCCGCGCGGTTGCGTAGGCGGCGTCTTCCCCATGGCCGTGGAAGAACCACAGGGCCGCGACCATCGACACGTTGAGGAGGATCGGCGCCGCGGCGTTGACCCAGAATTTGTCGAGCGAATTCAGGATGCCGCCGAGCAGCGAGGCGAGGCTGATCAGCATCAGATAGGGAATGGTGATGCGCGACAGCAGGACGGCGAAGGCGAATTGCGAGTCGGTGGGATGCTGGTGCGTGAACCCGCCCGCCAGCGCCCAGGTCACCGGCCAGGCGGCGATGATCATGACGCCGGTGAAGGCGAGGAGAATCGGAAACAGGACCGCGAGCGCGCGCTCGGCGAAGTCCAGTCCAGCGGATAGGTCGCCGCTTTCCCCCACCTTGCGGTTGAACATCGGGATGAAGGCGGCGGTGAAGGCGCCCTCGGCGAAGAAGGCGCGGAACATGTTGGGCAGGCGAAAGGCGACGAAGAAGGCGTCGGACGCGAAGGTGGCGCCGACGAAGGTCGCCTGCAGCGTGTCGCGGACGAGCGCGAGGACGCGGCTCGCCAGCGTCATGCCGCCGACGGAGCCGAGCGAGCGCGCGAGGTTCACGTGATGCGACTCTCGAAATTGCTCACCCGCACGTCCACCCCGCATCCGTTCGGGCTGAGCCTGTCGAAGCCCATCCCTTCTCTTTGGGCAGTAAGAAGGAAAGCAGGGGCTTCGACAAGCTCAGCCCGAACGGTTTGGTCAAATCGACTGGCAGCCGTCAGGCCTGGCCGATCTCGCCGACCGGAGCGTCCGCGCTGCCGGGCGCTCCCGCCTGCTCGGCCCGCTGCAGAAAGAGGGCGTGGAAGTCGATCGGATCGAGCATCAGCGGCGGGAAGCCGCCGTCCTGCACGGTCTGCGAGATGATCTGGCGGGCGAACGGGAAGAGGATTCGCGGCGCCTCGGCCAGCAGGAAGGGCTGGACCTGGTCCTCGGGAACGTTGCGCATGCCGATCAGCCCGGCATAGAGCAGTTCGACGGCGAAGGCGGTCTGGCCGTCGGTGGTGGCGCGCACCTCGATCTTGAGGCTGACCTCGTGAAGGTCCTCGTTGAGCCGCGCCGCGCCGATGTTGAAGTCGACGCCGATCTGCGGCTGGTTCTGCCACTGGTAGGAACCGGGCGCGTTCGGATTCTCGAACGACAGGTCCTTCACATATTGCGAAAGGACTCCGACCTGGGGGAGATTGTCCTCGCCGTTCGTCATCTGGTCGTCGCCGGCGCCTTGTTCTTCGGCCATTTTTTCCGCCTTCATTGGATTGAGCCGGGGCCTCTCGGGCCGTTCCGGAAAGATGCGGGCGCGGGTAGCAGGCACGGCCCATCCGTGCAACCGGCGCGGCGGCGGGAACCCCGCGCCATTTGAATACTTTCCCCTCTCAGCCTATGTTAAGGGCGAGCGTCTATCCTTCGGAGAATATGGTGGTCACGATCGTCCTGCTCGCCCTGGTGGCCCTGTTCGTCGGGCTTCGGCTTTACGCCGTGCTGGGCCGCCGCACCGGGCACGAGCAGCAGCCGATCCTCCGGCCGGCGGAAACGCCCGCCTCGGCCGAGGCGCCCGCGCCGTTGGCCGAGCTCCCCGCCGAGCGCCCGGAGCGCACCGGCCTGGTCTACGAAGAGCCCGCCGCGCCGGGTATCCGCGCCATCGTCACCGCCGATCCCGAGTTCGACGTCGCCCGATTCCTCGACGGCGCCCAGGCGGCCTACCGGATGGTGCTGGAGGCCTTCTGGTCCGGCGACCGCGAGTCGCTGCGCCACCTCGTCGGCGGTCATGTCCTGGAGGCGTTCGAGCAGGCCATCGCCGAGCGCGAGACGGCGGGCCACAAGCTGGACAATCGGCTGGTGACGATCGAGCGGACCGTGATCGAGGACGCGCGCCTGGTCGCCCGAACCGCCGAGATCGACGTCCGGTTCGACGCCGACATCGCCGCGGTCACCCGCGACTCGGAGGGCAATCTCGTCGCCGGGACGATGAGCGACGCGATTCCGAGCCGCGACGTCTGGACCTTCCGCCGGACGCTCGGCAGCGGCGACCCCAACTGGCTGCTCGTCGACACCGACCAGCTCGACTGACGCTTCCCTAAAAGCCTTTTCCCAAGCCACCGCCGCGGCGCTACGCTTCGCGGATGGCGACGCGCGAATCGAAGCAAGGACGGTTTCCCAATCCTCCCTGTCGGCTTCGCGCACAGGGAGGATTGAAATGGCGAATCGCCAGAGGGCGCTCCGCATTCCGTTGTTCGCGGCCTTGCTGCTCGCCCTGGCGAGCTGCATCCCGCGCACGACTCCGCCGACGCCGGTGCCCGCCGTCCCCGACAATGCGCTGTCCCCCGTAGTCGTCGCCGCCCCGAAGCTGCCGGCGATCGACCCGGAGACGGCGCTGCGGGCGGAGCGTGCCTTCCTCACCACCTGCCCGGCCCTGCTCCGGCGGCAGGATTCGAGCGGCCTCACCCGCAAGGAGGATTGGCAACCGGCCTGCGCCGAAGCAGCCGCGCTTCCCGCCGGGGACGCCGCCGCCGCCGGGCATTTCTTCCGCGCCCGATTCGAGCTGATCCAGGTCGGCGACGGGGCGGCCTTCGCCACGGGCTATTACGAGCCGCAGATCGCCGGCTCGCGCACCCACATCCCCGGCTATGACGTGCCGATCTACGCGAAGCCGCCGGACCTCGTCGAAATCGACTCGGCCACCGCCGCCGCGCAGGGAACGCCGCGCCGCGGCCGGATGGAGAACGGAATCCTCGTCCCTTATTACGAGCGCGGCGAGATCGAGGACGGCGCGCTCGCAAATCGGGGGCTCGAAATCGCCTGGGCCGCCGATCCGGTCGACTTCTTCTTCCTCCAGATCCAGGGTTCGGGCCGCCTGCTGCTTCCCGACGGCTCGGTCATGCGGATCGGCTATGCCGGGCAGAACGGCCGCGACTATGTCGGCATCGGCCGGCTGATGCGCGACCGCGGCCTGCTCGAGCCGGGCCACGCGACGATGCAGGACATCAAGGCCTGGCTTCGCGACCACCCGGACGAGGGCAAGGCGCTGATGCGCGAGGACAAGAGCTACATCTTCTTCAAGGAGCTGACCGGGCCCGGCCCGCTCGGAGCGCTGAACCTGCCGGTGACTCCGCGCGCCACCGTCGCCGCCGATCCCAAGTTCGTTCCGCTCGGCGCGCCGGTGCTGCTCCAGCTCGACCGGGGCGATGCCGGCGGCCTGTGGGTGGCTCAGGATACCGGCGGCGCGATCCGCGGCCGCAACCGCTTCGACACTTTCTGGGGGGCCGGCGAGGAGGCGGCGCGGGTCGCCGGTGGGCTTCAGGCGCGGGGCCGCGCCTGGCTGCTGGTTCCGAAGGGGACGCTGGCGCGCCTCCATGCGACGGCTCGGCGCTGAGGAGCAGAGGCTGTGGGCGCGCGTCGTCGCGACGGTGCGCCCGCTCGAAGGCGTGACTCCGCCCGCTGTGCCGCCCGAACCCGTTCCGAAGGATGACAAGCCGGAGGTCGCGAAACCTGCCCCGCCGAGGCCCGTTCCGCCCCGCAAGGCGCCCGGCACGACCCTCGACGGCACCTGGGACCGGCGTCTCTCGCGCGGTGCCGTCGCGCCGGACCTGACGGTCGACCTCCATGGCCACAACCTCGCCACGGCCTGGCACCTGCTCGACCGCCGGCTCGAGCAGGCGATCGCGGCCGATGCGCGGCTGCTGCTCCTGGTGACCGGCAACCCGCCCGGCCCCGAACGGCCGGTCAAGCGGGGCGCGATCCGCGCCGCCATCGGCGACTGGCTCGCCGCTTCCCGCCATGCCGGCGCGATCGCCGCGGTCCGCACCGCCCACCCGCGTCACGGCGGCGCCGGCGCCCTCTACATCATCCTCCGCCGCCGCCGCTGACGGATACCAAATCGTAACGCCACCGGTCTTAAAAGCGAGCCCGACGCGACGCCTGTGGGGTCGACGCGCTCGACAGAGGAATCACCGGCCTTGGTCACGACGGTGCAGAAGATCAGCAACCGCCTGCTGTCCGCCGTGGCGGGAGTGGCGGCGTTCGCGCTCACCCTGCTCGGCTTCCTGCTGCTCGGCACGCTCAACCAGCAGGTCGCCGCCTCGCTCCTCATCGGCTTCTTCGCGCTCGCCGTGGTGCGGCTCGCCGCGGAGCGCCCGAACAGCGACCATGTCCGAGCGGTCGAAGCGCTCGTCGCACGGCTGCTCGCCGTCGGCCGCGGCGATCTCGCCTCGCCGGCGCCGACCGTGGTCCGCCAGCAGATGCCGGCGCTCGCCGCCGCCGTGGACGGCCTCTTCGAGCAGGTCCGCTCGACCCTCGACGACGTCCACGCCATGGCGATGTACGATCCGGTCACCGCCATCCCCAACCGGATCCACTTCCGCCGCGAGGCCGAACGGCTGCTCGCCGCGACTCGCCCGGAAGGGCGCGCGGCCCTGCTGTTCATCGACCTCGACGGCTTCAAGGAGGTCAACGACCGATTGGGCCACGCCCAGGGCGACCAGGTGCTCGTGATGGTCGCCAACCGGCTCCGGATCGTCCTCCAGGCGGAGACGGGATCGAGCCCCTGGCAGCCGTTGCTCGCGCGGCTCGCCGGCGACGAGTTCACCATGCTGCTTCCGGCCGTCGACCGCGCCGAGGCGGAGCGGATCGCCGCCCGCGCGGTACAGGCGCTGTCCGAGCCGTTCGGCTCGGGCGCCGCCACCACCTGGCTCGGCGCCTCGATCGGAATCGCCTTGTCGCCGGAGCATGGCGAGGAGCTGACTCCGCTGATGAAGGCGGCCGACATCGCCATGTACCATGCCAAGGCGAGCGGCCGTTCGCGCACTTGCGTCTATCACGAGGATCTCGCCCTCGCCTCGGCCGAGCGGGCGGGGAGCGATGCCGCCTTCCGCGCCGCCGTCGCCGAACGGCGCCTGAAGCTGCTGTTCGATCCGCAGCTGTGCCTGCGCACCGGCGCCATCACCGGGGCGGAGGCGCTGGTCCGGTGGGAAGATTGCGGACGATTGAGGCCGCTGCCGGCGTTCGACGATCGCGGCCTGGCCCAGGCGATCGGCGCCTGGATGCTCGCCGAGGCCGGCGAGGTGCTGGCCGAATGGCGCAACGTCAAGCTGCCCCACCGGCTCTCGCTCCGCCTCGATTCGGATCAGCTCCAGTCGGCCGAGGCGCTCGCGCGCCTCAAGGACCTGAAGGGGCCGGTCGAGATCGAGATCCCCGAATCGTTCCTGGCCTATTGCCCGCCGCACGTCGCGGCGGCGCTGGCCAAGCTGCGCGAGAGCGGCGTTTCCGCCGCTGTCGCGGATTTCGGCGGAGGCGCCGCGCCGCTCGCGTCCCTCGTCGCCCTTCCGGTCGAACGGGTGAAGCTCACGCCGGCTCTGGTCGAAGGCATCGACCGGTCGGAGCGCAGCCGCGCCCTATTGGCCTCCACCGTGCATCTCGTCCGTTCGCTCGGCGCCGACGCCGTCGCCACGGGGGTCGAGCGCCAGGAGCAGCTCGAGGTGCTTCGCGCCGTCGGCTGCGGAACGGTGCAGGGCTTCCTCGGGGTCGAGCCGATGGACGGCGCCGCCTTCGCGGTCTGGGCGGTGTCGCAGGACTGCGCCCACAGCCTCGCCAAGGCTAGCTGAGCGCCTTCTCTATCACCCGGCGGTAGATGCGCGCGAGGGCGCGAACGTCCTCGACCGCCGCCGCCTCGTCGAGCTTGTGCATCGTGGCGTTGGGAAGCCCGAAATCCACCACCGGGCAGAGCGCGATCAGGAAGCGCCCGTCGGAGGTTCCGCCGCCGGTCGACAGGACCGGATCGACCCCGGTTTCCTCGCGGATCGCGGCGGTGACCAGGTCGTAGAGCGGCCCAGGCGGCGTCAGGAAAGCCTCGCCCGAGATCAGGGCCTCGACGCGCGATCCCGGCGCCTGCTCCCCGGCGACGTGGCGGACCAGGGCGACGAGATCCTCGCCGCGGTGATGGTCGTTGAACCGGATGTTGAGCTGGATCCGCGTGTTGCCGGGGATGACGTTGGTCGCCTTGCTGCTCGTCTCCAGTGCGGTCACTTCCAGGTTGGACGGCTGGAAGGCCTCGCTCCCTTCGTCGAGCCGCAGCGCCTCGAGTGCGGCGATAACCCGCGCCGCCTTTGGGACCGGATTGTCGGCGCGGTGCGGGTAGGCGACGTGGCCCTGCACGCCGGGCACGTCGATCCACATGTTGACCGAGCCCCGCCGGCCGATCTTGACGGTATCGCCGAGCCGCGCCTCCGAGGTCGGCTCGCCGATCAGGATCATATCGGGGCGGATTGCGCGCTCCGCCATCCAGTCCATGATCGCTCGGGTGCCGTCGATCGAGGGCCCCTCCTCGTCGCCGGTGATCAGCAGGCTGATCCGGCCTTCATGGTTCGGCATTGATGCGCAGGCCGCGACGAAGGCGGCAATGCCGCCCTTCATGTCGACCGCGCCTCGGCCGTAGAGGAGGCCGCCACGCTCCTCCGGAACGAAGGGGTCGCTCGCCCAGTCGTCGCCGGGAGGAACGACGTCGAGATGGCCGGCGAAGCCGAAATGCACGCCGCCGTCGAGGCCGCGCGTCGCGAACAGATTCTCGACCTCGCCGCGAACGAAGCGCTCCACGTCGAAGCCGAGCGGACGGAGCGCCCGTTCCAGCACGTCGAACACCTCGCCCCGGGCGGGCGTGACGCTGGGGCTGGCGATCAGCCGGGAGGCGAGCTCCACCGGGTCGATTGCGAAGGTCATTGCGGTCGCCTAGCACCCGCTTCGGGAGGAAGGCTATGCCGAAGCTCGACGTCGACTCGATCCAGTCCACCAACCGCACCGGCTATCCGCCGCCGTTCAACGAACCCGTGCAGGGCCGCTGGTACAAGCGCCTCGCTCCGGCCGGCGGACTCACCGCCTTCGGGGTCAGCCACGTCGTCCTCAAGCCCGGCGCCTGGTCGTCGCAGCGCCACTGGCATGCCGGCGAGGACGAGTTCCTGGTCATGCTGTCGGGCGAAGCCGTTCTGATCGACGATTCGGGCGAGCACCTTTTGCGCCCGGGCGACTGCGCCGCCTTCCCGATGAACGACGGCAACGGCCACCACCTCCAGAATCGCGGCGAGGCGGACTGCGCGTTCATCGTCGTCGGCGGAGGCGCGAATGCCGGCGGCGACTATCCGGACATCGACATGGCGTTCACGCCCGATGGCACCTACGTCCACAAGGATGGCACGCCTTACGAGACCAGGCGCGTGCCCTAACCCGCAGCCGGCGCCGTCTCGTATTTCTCGATCACCCAGGGCTCGTCCTGCGCCGCCTTCACCCACTCCCGCATCCAGGGGTGGGAGAGCATCGCTTCCATGTAGGCGGCGGCGAAGCGCGGGACCGGGATCGAATAGGTGACGAAGCGGGTGACGACCGGAGCGAACATGATGTCGACCGCGCCGAACGTTCCGAACAGATAGGGCCCGCCGTCGCCGTGTCGCGCCCGCGCCTGTGCCCACAGCTCCAGGATCCGGACGATCTCGGCGCGGAGATCTTCCGAAAGCTCCCGCTGCGGGTAATGCTTCCTGAGGTTCATCGGGCAGTCTCGGCGGAGGTTCTCGTAGCCCGAGTGCATCTCGGCCGCCATCGACCGCGCCATGCCGCGGGCGATCTCGTCGGCCGGCCAGTAGCGCTCGCGGTCGGTCTTGTCGGCGAGCCATTCGACGATGGCGAGCGAATCCCAGATCACCGCCTTGTCGTCCCACAGCACCGGAACCTTACCGCCCGACGGCGCGAACTCGTTGCCCTCCCGCCGCCGGTCCCATTCCTCGTCGAACAGCGGTACGGTGATCTCCTCGAACGCCAGGCCGGACTGCTTGACCGCCAGCCAGCCGCGAAGCGACCAGGAGGAATAAGCCTTGTTGCCGATGATCAGCTTCAGCATCTTTAGGGCATGTCCCCCCAGCGGTGGAGCAGGTTGCGCTGGACGAGCTGGAGCCGGGCGTAATTCTCGGGGGCCATGTTGAGGCCTTCGAGCGCGGCGACCTCGTTCAATTCGTAGAGGATCTCGCGGCGGGTCTGGTCGGCAATCCGGCTCTGGATGAAGGTGATTCCGGCGAGCCGCTCGCCCTTCGTCACCGGCTCCACCTCGTGCATCATCGACGAGGGGTAGACGATCGCCGATCCGGGCGGGAGGCGAAAGCGCAGGTCGCGGTCGCCGAGCTGGATGTGGAGCGCGCCGCCTTCATACGCGTCAAGCTCGGAGAGGAAGATCGTGCAGCTCAGATCGCAGCGTATGGGCTTCTGGCCGACGGGGAGGAAGGCGGCGTCGGCGTGATTGCCGTAAGCCATGCCCGGCACGTAGCGGCTGAGCATCGGCGGGGCGAGGACGATCGGGAAGGCGAAATTGTCGAATTCCTCGTTGGTATAGAGCGCCTTCGCCATCAGGTCGGCCGCGGCCTTGTCGTAGGCCTGGAGGTTGTTCTTGACCTGGGAATGCGGGTTGCTTCCGCGCCCGTCGATGAACTGAGTCGAGGCGGCGATCCGCCGAAGCGCCGCCACCTCGTCGGCGCTGAGGAGGGATTGGATCTCCTTGAACATGGCCGCTCGTCTAGCCCGCGGCCGCCGCCGCGTCGAGGCAGCGGGCGACGGCCTCGCTCTGCCCCGCGGCCCGTTCCAGCCACCGCAGACCCTCCGCGATCGCCGGCCCATATTCGCGCCGCGCCTCGGCCAGCACCTCCTCGCGAAGGGCCGAATCATATTCATATTCCGGCGCCTTCGAGTAGCGGCCCATCAGCGGATGGGTCGCAAGGGTCTGCGCAGCCGCAGCGTCGAGGCCGAAGAATCGCGCCAGTCGATCGAGGGCGGTTGCCGGCTCAGCCAGGAAGGAATCGAAGTCGAGCCACATCGCCCGTTCCCCGCCGAGCCGGCCCGCGGCCTGGACCAGGCTGCTCATCTCGCACGCCCAGGCCATGGCGACGGTTTCGCCCTCGGAAAGACCGCCAAGGCTCCATCGCTCGCCGCCCCGCCGGTGCAACCGTGCGAGCCGGTCGGCGGCGGTCGCGGCCATCTCCTGCCGCGAATTGGGTCCAGCGAGATGTTGGCGATGTACGCCTCGGCGGAGGCGCAGAGCAGCAGCGCCCGCGAGCCGTTCGGAACCAGCTCGGCCGCGATCTCGCTGACGAAGCTGCTCGCCTTGGCCATGGCCCGCTGCTCCGGCCGGAAGGTGCGGGAGAGGAGCGCGGTCAGCGCGTCGAGCCGCTCGGCGTCCCAGACACCCTGCTCCAGGCAGGCGGCGACGTCGCGCAGGATCTGCGGCTCGCGCAGCGCCAGCACCTCCGGCAGCTCGCCGAGCAGGCGGGAGATCAGGGTCGAGCCGACATGGCCGAGGTGGAAGATGTACTGGATGTCGCGCCGGGCGTCGGACGGAACGGCGCCGGCGACGGTGGGCCAGGGGACGAGGTGGCTCGGGATTCCGGGTGCGAGGGACCGCTCGTCGAGGAAGGCGGCGGCACGGAAGTCGGCCTCGCTTCGTGCAACCAGAAGCACGCTGTCCGAAGCCGCGTCGTAACGCTGCGGGAACCAGTGCGGGGTGGCGGCGGCGCTCATCGCCGCCTCATGAGGAAAGGGCGGCGGGATGTCGATCCATCGCCGCCGCCCCTTCTAGGTCTCAGGCCTCGGCGGCCGCGTCGCTTTCCGCGGCCGGCTCCGCCGACTCGGCGGGGGCGGCATCGGCCGGGATCTCGCCCGGTTCGGCATCGGGATCGCGATCCTCGGTGAAGCCGGCGACGTCCTTCTCGAACATCTGGGCCATCACGTCGACGCCCTGCGCCTGCATCTCCGCCTCCTCGGGCGAGCGGGCGACGTTGACGTGGATGGTGACCGACACCTCGGGGTGAAGGGCGATCTTCACGTCCTGCAGGCCGATCGCCTTGATCGGCCGGTCGAGGACGATCTGGTTCTTGGCGATCTTGTGGCCCTGCGCCTCCAGCGCCTCGGCAAGGTCGCGCGCCGAGACCGAGCCGTAGAGCTGGCCGGTGTTGGACGCCTGGCGGATCAGCTGGATGGTGACCCCTTCGACGCCCTTCGAGTCCTTCTCCGCCGCCGAACGCCGCTCGGCGTTCTGCGATTCGATCCGGGCGCGATTGGCCTCGAACACCTTGCGGTTCGACTCGTTGGCGCGAAGCGCCTTGCCGTTTGGAAGGAGGAAGTTGCGGGCATAGCCGTTCTTCACCTTCACCACGTCGCCGATGGCGCCGAGCTTCTCGATCCTCTCGAGCAGGATGACTTCCATGGCTCGGGCTCCTTATTTCACGACGTAGGGCAAGAGGCCCAGGTGGCGGGCGCGCTTGATCGCGTGGGCGAGCTCGCGCTGCTTCTTGGCCGAGACGGCGGTGATCCGGCTGGGGACGATCTTGCCGCGCTCCGAGACGAAGCCCTGGAGCAGCCGGACGTCCTTATAGTCGATGCGCGGCGCGTCCTTGCCGGAGAAGGGGCAGGACTTGCGGCGGCGGAAGAATGGGCGTGCCATCGTTGCTGGTCCTTTCCCTTAAGCTTCGGCGAAATCGCGAGGGGCGCGATCGCCGCGGTCCGGACGGTCGCCGCGCGGGCCGCGGTCACCGCGGTCGCCGCGATCCCCACGGTCGCCGCGCTCGCTCCGTTCGTTGCGGCGCATCATCGCGGACGGGCCGGTCTCGTGCTCGTCGACGCGGATCGTCATGTAGCGGATGACGTCCTCGTTGATCTGGGTCTGGCGCTCCAATTCGGCGACGACGCCGGCGGGCGCCTCGAAGTCGAGCATGACGTAATGGCCCTTGCGGTTCTTGGCGATCCGGTAGGCGAGGCTGCGTAGGCCCCACGTCTCGGTCTTGACGACCTTGCCGCCATTGTCCTCGATGATCTTGGTGGCGGTTTCCGCGAGCGCGTCGACCTGGGCCTGGGCCAGGTCCTGGCGCGCGATGAATACATGCTCGTAGAGCGGCATGCTGCGCATTTCCTTGTCTTGGCCGATCGCTGACGCCGCCCGATGCGGACGCCCCTCCGGCTGTCGTCTCAAATTGAACCGGGGCGGGAGAGACTTGCCCTTCCGCCCCGGCTGCACGCTCCATAGCAGAAGCGCCGCTTTTGGCAAGCTGCCGCTAGCGCGTCGAGCGCAGCAGGTCGCGGGCCGCCTGGAGGTGGTGGCGGAGCGCCGGCAGCTGGGCGCGGGCGAAGTCCGCGGTCCAGCGGTCTCCGGTGCGGGCCTGGGCCTGGAACTGGGCGATCGCCGCGCTGTGCGCATTGACGTTGAAGTTGGCGAGCTCGCGGTCGAAGGCCCGACCGGAGAGGCCGCGCAGGCGGCGCATCTCGGCGCGCGCGGCCGGAAGGATGCCGGCCGGCGGCGCGAGGCGGTAGCGCCGGAGCAGGGGCGCCGCGGCCGCCTGCGAGGCGCGATGGTCGGACTGGAGCATCCGCCCGAGGTCGCGCGCCATGTCGGAGCCGCCGCGGGATTCGGCGAGCTGGCCGAGCGCGATCTCGCTGTTGTCGGTTCTGCCGGCGTCGAGGAGGAAGACGCGCGGCGGCGCCGCGACCGCAGCGGTGGCGGCCATCGACGCGGCGGCGACGGCGAGCAGCATCTTGCTTTTCATGGGAGGTCTCCTGGGCTCCTGGGGGGTCACGGGCCGCCCCTACAACCGGGTTGGAGAGTGCCGGTTCCCGCGGGTTGACCGGTATGGCCCCCGTGCCTAGTTCCCCGCGCCAACAGGAGGAGAGCCATGCGCGCGTTCATCTTTCCCGGCCAGGGAAGCCAGTCGGTCGGCATGGGCAAGGCGCTGGCCGATGCCAGCCGGGTCGCGCGTGAGCTGTTCGAGGAGGTCGACGAGGCGCTCGGCCAGAATCTCTTCCGGCTGATGGCCGAAGGCCCGATCGAGGAGCTGACCCTCACCGAGAACGCCCAGCCCGCGATCATGGCCAATGCGCTGGCGACTCTCCGGGCCTCCGGCATCGATATCGCCAAGGCGGATTTCGTCGCCGGCCACAGTCTCGGCGAATATACCGCCTTGGCCGCCGCCGGCGCGTTCGACGTCGCCACCGCGGCGCGGCTGCTCAAGCTGCGCGGACGGGCGATGCAGGCGGCGGTGCCGGTAGGGGAGGGGGCGATGGCCGCCCTGCTCGGCGCGAACCTGGAGATCGCCCGGGCCGTGGCCGAGTCCGCCGCGCAAGGCGAGGTGTGCGCCGTCGCCAACGACAACGACCCTAGCCAGGTCGTGATCTCCGGCCATCGCGGCGCCGTCGAGCGCGCGCTTGAGATCGCCAAGGAGAAGGGCGCGAAGAGGGCGATCCTGCTCCCGGTCTCCGCTCCGTTCCACTCGCCGCTGATGGAGCCGGCGGCGCGCGCGATGGAGCAAGCCCTCGCCGACGCGACGATGGCCGACCCGAGCCTGCCGCTCTACGCCAACGTGACCGCCGCGCCCGTCCGCGAGGCGGCCGAGATCCGCCGCCTCCTCGTCGAGCAGGTGACCGGCATGGTCCGCTGGCGCGAGAGCGTCGCCGCCATGGCCGCGGCGGACGTCACGGAGTTCGTCGAGTTCGGCGGCAAGGTGCTGGGACCGATGGTCAAGCGCACCGCGCCCGATGCCAATGTACGCAGCGTCGTCACGATGGACGACATCGAAGCCCTGGTGAAGGAAATCTAGAATGTTCGATCTATCGGGAATGACCGCCCTCGTGACCGGTGCCTCGGGCGGGATCGGGTCGGCGATCGCGCGGGTGCTGGCGGGGCAGGGTGCCCGGCTCGCGGTTTCGGGGTCCAACGTCGAGAAGCTCGAGACGTTTCGGGGGTCGCTCGGTGGCGACCATGTCGCTTTGGCGTGCAACCTCTCCGACGGCGCGGCGGTCGATGGGCTGGTGCCGCAGGCGGTCGAGGCGCTCGGGAAGCTCGACATCCTCGTCAACAATGCCGGAGTCACCCGCGACAACCTCGCCATGCGGATGAAGGACGAGGAATGGGACGAGGTGATCCGCGTCAATCTCGAAGCCGCCTTCCGCCTTGCCCGCTCGGCGCTGAAGCCGATGATGCGGGCCAGGTTCGGCCGGATCATCTCGATCACCTCCGTGGTCGGCGCCACCGGCAATCCCGGCCAGGCCAATTACGCCGCCGCGAAGGCGGGGCTGGTCGGCATGTCGAAGGCGCTCGCCCAGGAGGTCGCCAGCCGCAACATCACGGTCAATTGCGTCGCCCCCGGCTTCATCCGCTCGGCGATGACCGACGCGCTGAACGAGCAGCAACGCGGCGCGATCCTCGGTCGCATCCCCTCGGGGCGGCTCGGCGAGGGCGGCGACGTCGCGGCGGCCTGCGTCTACCTCGCCAGCCAGGAAGCCGGCTACGTCACGGGCCAGACGCTGCACGTCAACGGCGGCATGGCGATGCTCTAGCTGGTGCCACGGTCGGTAACCCATGCCCCTTGCCAGCCCCGGCGGCGAGCGGCTAGGGCAGGCGTCAAACAATAGCCTCTAGGGAAGGGTAGCATATGAGCGAGACCGCCGACCGTGTGAAGCGTATCGTCGTCGAGCATCTCGGCGTCGAGGCCGACAAGGTCACCGAGGACGCCCGGTTCATCGACGATCTCGGCGCCGACAGCCTGGACATCGTCGAGCTCGTCATGGCCTTCGAGGAGGAATTCGGGGTCGAGATTCCGGACGACGCGGCGGAGAAGATCGCTACCGTCACCGACGCGATCGCCTATATCGACGCCAACAAGGCCTGAGGGGAGGCCTGCTACCCAATCGTGCTTCGATACGGCATTTCGACTTCGCTCAATGCCTACTCAGCATGAGCGGGTTTTTGTGAAGGGCCGCTCATCCTGAATGATCGGCCTGGACCTGTCCCCCGGACAGGTCCTTAGTGGCCCATCATCGGCTGAGCCTGGCGAAGCCGCGTATCGAAGGACAGGCTCAGCCCGAACGGGACTGAGCCTGTCCCTGTCTGTGGAGACTGAATATGCGCCGTGTCGTCGTTACGGGTCTCGGGATGGTCTCGCCCCTCGGCGGCGACGTCGAGACGAGCTGGCGGAACATCCTCGCCTCGAAGAGCGGCGCGGGACGCATCACCATCTTCGATCCGACGGATTATGCCTGCAAGATCGCGTGCGAGGTGAAGCCGGCCGATCACGAATACGGCTTCGATCCGAACAAGCGCGTCGACCACAAGGTCCAGCGCCAGGTCGATCCGTTCATCGTCTACGGGATCGACGCGGCGGGCCAGGCGCTGGAGGATGCCGGCCTCGTCGACGCGTCCGAGGAAGAGCGCTACCGCACGGGCGTCTCGATCGGCTCCGGCATCGGCGGTCTTCCGGGGATCGAGAAGGAGTCGATCGTCCTCTACGAGAAGGGCCCGCGGCGGGTCAGCCCGCATTTCGTCCACGGCCGCCTGATCAACCTCATCTCCGGCCAGGTCTCGATCAAATATGGGCTGATGGGCCCCAACCACGCGGTCGTCACCGCCTGCTCGACCGGCGCCCATTCGATCGGCGACGCGGCGCGGATGATCATCATGGACGACGCCGACGTCATGCTGGCCGGCGGAGCCGAAGCGGCGATCTGCCCGATCGGAATCGCCGGCTTCGCCCAGGCCCGCGCCCTCTCGACCAACTTCAACGACCAGCCCGAGCGCGCCAGCCGCCCCTACGACAAGGACCGGGACGGCTTCGTGATGGGCGAGGGGGCCGGAGTCGTCGTGCTCGAGGAATATGAGCATGCCAGGAAGCGCGGCGCCAAAATCTATGCCGAGATCGTCGGCTACGGCATGTCGGGCGACGCCTATCACGTCACCGCGCCACACCCGGAGGGCGCCGGCGGCTACCGCGCGATGGAAGTGGCGATGAAGCGCTCCGGCCTGTCGCTCTCGGACATCGATTATATCAACGCCCACGGAACCTCGACTCCGCTCGGCGACGAGCTCGAGCTGGGGGCCGTCCGCCGCCTGTTCGGCAACAATATCGGCCGCCTGTCGATGAGCTCGACCAAGTCGGCGATCGGCCATCTGCTCGGCGGCGCCGGCGCGGTCGAGGCGATCTTCTGCATCCTCGCGCTGCGCGACCAGATCGTGCCGCCGACGCTCAACCTCGAGAATCCGAGCGAGGGCACGGCCGGCGTCGACCTCGTCCCGCTGGTCGCCAAGGAGCGCGAGGTGAAGGCGGTGCTGAACAACAGCTTCGGCTTCGGCGGCACCAATGCCAGCCTGGTGATGAAGGCGGTCTGACCCCGCCGTGAGGAAGCTGCTCGCGCTCGGCGCCGCGCTGCTCCTGATCCTCGGATTCTGGTTCATCCAGGGTTGGAACGGCGCCGGGCCGGCGGGCGCGCCGGTGGACGTCGTCATCCCGCGCGGGGCGAGCCTGCCGCGCGCCGCCGAGATATTGAAGAAAGCGGGCGCCATCTCGTCGACGAGCCGCTTCCTGTTCCAGGCCAAGCTGCTCGGCGGCGGCGCCGGCATCAAGGCGGGCGAATATGAGATCCCGCCCCACGCCGGCAACGGCCAGATCCTCGCTTTGCTGAGGAGCGGCAAGACGCTGCAGCGGCTCGTCACCATCCCCGAGGGACTGCCCTCGATCCTGGTCTGGGAGCGGTTGACGAATGCGCCCGCTTTGGTCGGCGACGCCGCCGTGCCGCCCGAAGGTTCGGTGCTTCCGGACAGCTACAGCTATCAGCGGGGAGAGACTCGGGCGGCGGTGCTCAAGCGGATGCAGGCCGCGATGGCGAAGACCCTCGCCAAGCTCTGGGCGCAGCGAGCGCCGACGACCGCCGCAAAGTCGCCGGAGGAAGCGATCATCCTCGCCTCTATCGTCGAGAAGGAGACCGCCCTGCCGTCGGAACGGCCGATGGTGGCCGCGGTCTATTCCAATCGCCTCCGCCAGGGGATGAAGCTCGATGCCGATCCCACGGTCATCTACCCGGTCACCAAGGGCAAGCCGCTCGGCCGCCGGATCCTCGAATCCGAGCTCCACGCCGACAATGGCTACAACACCTACGCGCGCGCTGGCCTTCCGGTCGGTCCGATCGCCAATCCCGGGCGCGCGTCGATAGCCGCCGTGCTCCACCCGGCGCAGAGCCAGGCGCTCTATTTCGTCGCCGACGGTACCGGCGGCCACGTCTTCGCCAACACGCTCGCCGAGCACAACGCCAATGTTGCCAAATGGCGCGAGATCCGGCGCGAGCGCGGCGAGCTGTGAGGCGGCGTCCGGCTAGCTGAGCCAGCCCTTCCGATCGGCCGAATAAGCCAGCCAGACGAGCAGGATGGCGATCAGGTTGACCGCGATCGGCATGACAAGCTGCTTCTCCCCGCCCGCGTGCAGCATGAAGGCCCACAGGTCGTTGACCAGGACCGCGAGCAGCGAAAGGGCGAGCAGCATCTTGGACCAGCGCTTCAGCATGACGAGCCCAAGCGAGCCGATCGCGCCGGCGAAGACGGCGATGGCGAAGGCGCAGACCACCCAGACGGGCATGGTCTTGCTGGTCATGTCGGCGGGCGCGCCGGGAAAGACCCCCACGGCCTGCAGGTAAGCGTAGATTCCCATCAGGTTCCAGAGCAGCCCGAGGCCGGCGATCAGGCGGACCCAGAGCGGCGCCGCGGACGGTACGGGTGTTGCGGTAGTAGCCATTTCCCCCTCCTCTATTGAGGTCGGCGGAGACTGCTCGTTACGGGAGCGCAATGCAAGCCGGACGAGGTCGCTGCTGTTGCGCATCCCGGTCAGATGCGCAAATCATCGCCGAATTCTGCTCGTGGAGGCCGCAAATTGCTCGCGCAGCGCGAAGTCGACCGGATCGTGTTCGGCTGCGGCAATTTCGGGGGCATCGGCTCCGCGCCCAATCTGCGCGGCGCCGGAGACAGCGAAGGGCAGGCTCTGCAATTGCTCGATCATGCCCGGCGGGTCGGGCTTCGACGGTTCGATACCGCCAACACCTACGGTGGGGGCGCCAGCGAAAAGATACTCGGGAAATGGCTTCGGGCCCAAAGCGGCTCCTTCCGTCGGAGCACCCAGATCGCGACCAAGGTCGGCAATCCCCACGGCTGCCCGCCTGAGGACACGCCGCTCGGCCGGGGCGAGATCGCCCGTCATCTCGACGAGTCCCTGCGCCGTCTGGGGGTCGAGCGGATCGATCTCTATTACATTCATGAATTCGATCGAGTGACTCCTCTCGAAGAGACGCTCGAGGCGATGGCCCGTGCTATCGAAGAGGGCAAAATCGCGCTTTTCGGAGTTTCCAACGCGTCATTGTCCGATGTGGAGACGGTCCGGACCCTGGCGGGACCCGGCCTCGCCTCGCGCTTCGAATATGTCCAGAACGAGTACAATTTGCTCGCCACCGCGGACCGGCACGCGCTGATCCCCTACTGCGCCGAGCACCGCCTTCGTTATACGGCGTTCAGCCCGCTCGCCGGCGGGATGCTCACCGGCAAATATCGGTCCGGCGAGACGCCGCCGGCCGGCAGCCGCCTGGCCCAGGCGCCGGAAGCTTGCGCGGCCTATCTGAACGAGGAGTCGCTCGACGCGGTCGAACGGCTGAGGCGGTCGGCGGAGGCGCGAGGCGAGACCATGGCCGGCGCCGCGCTGCGCTTCGTTCTCGACACGCCAGGCGTCGACGGGCTCGTGATCGCACCGCGCCGGGTCGAGCAATTCGCAAGTTTGGGTCTGGAGCCGCGATGACGGCCCGAGGGGAACCCAGGCGATTATGTCCGCAATGGGTGAAAAACGGACATCCCGCTGTCATCCCGCGCCGGGGATAGGTCCACCGCTGATTATCCACGCCCCGAAGGCAGCATTGGCTAGGCTGTGGCCGATGATAGCCGGTGCAAGTCGGCCGCGCACGACCACCGCGCCTCCGAGGATCAGCCCGAGCAGGAAAGTGTGCGGAAGATATATTGGACTGCCGATGTGCCACAGACTGAACGCTGCCGCGGTGGCCGTGACCCCGAGCCAGCGCGACGCAGGACGAGCGATGTGAAGTAGCATTCCGCGGTAGAAAAGTTCTTCGCAAACGCCGGGCACGACCGCTCCGATGGTCGCCAGATAGACGTGAGTCCTGATTGGAATGAGGTGGAACGGCGGTACCGCGGCGACCGAAGAAAACAGCGACAGGGAGGCGAGGGCGAGGAGGAGCCCAATGAGGCCGATTGCGCCCCCGAGGATGAGGTCGCCCCGGAGGGTTGAACGGGAAATGCCGATCAGGCGAACGATGCTGACGCCCGCCGCTTTCAGCCGGGCAATTGCGACAATGCCTAGCAGCAACGGAAAAACCGGACTTAGGTAGATCAAGTTGCCAAGCACCGACGGAGGAACGTGACCAACGTCACCGTAGATCGCCGTCAGAACGGCCAGAATAAGGGGCGTGCCGAACAGCATCACCGCGCACGCCGCAGCGCTGAAGGCGACAAACTCGAGGAGTCTTCTCATGTCCGCTTCCTCACACCCATCAGCATAGGCGCGCCCCTGGCGCCCCGCATAGGTTCGTTCGCCGCCGGCCGGCTAAATGTGGAACGCACACCTTCAAAACGAGGGAATCGTGCTGTTCCTGGCCCCTAATCCGTCAAGCGATCCTTCCGCATACGCAGGGTCGCGACGAGGCCCGGCGCCTGCCAGTCGTATTCCAAGGCACCCCTGAATTGACTGGACACGCTTCGGGCGATGAGTTTGCTTCCGAACCCTTGCATGTCAGGACGTTCCTTAACTTCGGGACCGCCCGTTTCCGCCCAAGTCACGAACACGTCACTATCATCGGACCGGCTGGAAATATCGAGCGATCCGGTTTCGGAGGACAGGGCACCGTGTTTCATCGAATTTGTCGCCAGTTCGTGAACGACCATCGCAAGCGTGGTCGCCGCTCGTTCGCCGACTCCCATCCGCGGAACGGCGACCCGAATGCGTCCGGAAAAAGCCCCGGTGACATCGTATGGGGCCAGCAGGACGGCAAACAGGTCGCCTAGCAGTGCGGCCTTCCCTTGATCGCCGGGCAGCGGCCGCACCAGGTCGTGAGCACGCCCCAGGGCCCCTAGTCTCTCTGTGAGTTCATGCGCCATGTTCTCCACGGAGCCGGCGGAGCGTGAGGTGATCTGCGTAAGGCCGGTTGCGATTGACAGCAGGTTTTTCACCCGATGGCTCATCTCGCCGGCAAGCAGTTCACTGCCTTCTTCGGCCTGTTTGCGGCCGGTCACGTCCAGAAAAATACCGAACATCACTCGATCGGCTATTCCAGCGTCAGCTCCCCGACCGCGCGCCGAAATCCAGCGGACTTCGTCTTCCACGATAATACGGAAATCGGTTTCGTAAGACCCGGCGACAGAGCGAGTGGCCTCAAACGCTGCGCGCACCCTGTCGCGGTCTGAAGGGTGGATGTGCGCCGACAGATCATCGAAGGTGACCACCGCCGTCCAAGGAAGACCCCACAAATCAAACCCCCGCTCATCCATCGTGAATCGATTGTCATCCACATTCCACGACCATAAGGCGACGCACGCAGCCTCGATTGCGAGACGCAAATGCTCTTCTTTCCAAGGAGTTTGATATCTCTTTGATGAAGGCACGGGTGTTCCTAGCTTGCGGCCACGACGCCCCCGCGGGACGCTCTCGCCTGCGCAAGCAATCGGCGTTGTAGCGAAGGTCCGCAATGGGTCGAACGCGGACTTTGCTCTGGCGACCGATTGGAGCTGAAAGACTAGCCCAGCCGCCGCCGTTCCAGCGCGCCCGCGCTGCCCGCCGGCCGGGCGCAGGCGAAGGGCTCGACCGTCACCTTCTGCGCCGCGTGGCTGACCTGAATCGCCATTCGGTCGTCGACCATCATGCCGACATGGTCGTCGCAGAAGAGCAGGTCGCCCGGGCAGAGCGCCGCCCCTTCGGGGAGCGGCTGGCCGAGAGTGCGCTGCTCGACGGCGTCGCGCGGGCAATCCACGCCGCACAGCTGTAGCGACAACTGGACGAGGCCGGAGCAGTCTATGCCGTGGCAGGTGCGGCCGCCCGGCAGATAGGGCGCGCCCATCAGACGGCGCGCGACGGCCACCGGATCCTCTTCATGCTCGTCGACCGCGCGCAGGTAGCTCAGGGGCACGAAGCCGCCCTCGAATTCGAGAAGCGCCCCCTTCACTTCGCCGTGGAGTCGCGAGCCCATCGGGAGGAACGAAAGCGGCGGGGAGACGGGATCGGCATCGGGCTGGATGGGCGCGGTCGGCTCGACGACGACGTGGGTCGCCTCCAGCGGATCGGTCAGCTCGATCGCCTCCACGTATCCGACCCGGTGATCCGCGGTGCAATAGCCCCAGGCCCACCCGGCCGCGATGTCGAGCACGGCGAAACCCTCGCCGGGGAGCAGCTGCGAGACGGCGGTAGCGCCGTCTGCCGGTTCCTCCCTGACGAAGGTCGGTATCAGCCCGCAGGCCCGAACCATCGCTTTCGCATAATGGGGCGCGAAGAGCCGCCCGGCGAGGGCGATGTCGGCGATGTCGTTGCGCCACGCATTGAGCCGCGGGTCGAGCGTTACCGACCGGCCTTCGAGCGCGAAATGCCTAACCGTGCTGGAGGAGGAGTCCCCGTTCCCTGGCGGTGCCGCTTCGGCGGCCGGAGCCGGCGCCTTCCTGCTGCTCGATGTTGCGTTCGAAGCGCTCAAGGAACTCCTGCCCTATGCTGGTCTTGGCGACGAAGACATTGCGGCGGTCCGCCTCGTCGCGCACGCGGCGCAGATAGCCGAGCGTCCCCAGAGTGTTCAAGGCGCGCGTGATCACCGGCTTGGATACGCCGAGAATATGGGCGAGGCCGCGCACCGTATGCGGGCCCGGGGTCAGGTAGACCAGCATCAGAAGGGCCATTTGTCGGTTGGTGAGGTCCGGCTGGCCTGACCGAACGTAGCCGATCAGCGTCTGCATCCAGCTCCTGAGAGCGCGCTCTGACACTGGCTTCTCTCCAATTCAGCTGCCGCTTATTTCGGTTGTTAAACCAGTCAGGACCGCTTTCGTTTCTTAGCTGTTGAGATTTCGGCGCAAAAATATCGCGGCCGGTCAACGGCCGTAGCGCGCGGAGAGCAAAGCCCAGGCGGCACGGAGGCCGAGCGCCTCGCCGCCCTTGGGCCTGCCGGGCTTGGCCGAGGGACGCCAGGCGAAGGTGTCGAAATGGGCCCAGGGCAGTCCGTCCGGCACGAACCGGGCGAGGAACAGGGCGGCGGTGACCGCCCCCGCCTGGCCGCTGTCGTCGGCGTTGGCGAAATCGGCGACTTCGGAAGCGAACATGTCGTCGTAGGGCTTCCACAGCGGCATGCGCCAGACCGGGTCGCCGGTCTCGGTCCCCGCCTTGACCAGATCCGCGGCGAGCGCCTCGTCGTTCGCGAACAAGGCCGGCAGATCGGGCCCGAGCGCCACCCGGGCTGCGCCGGTCAGGGTCGCGAAATCGAGCAGCAGCTCGGGCTCGCCTTCCGCGGCGCGGGCGAGGGCGTCGCCGAGGATCAGCCGTCCTTCGGCGTCGGTATTGTGGATCTCGACGGTCGGGCCCTTGCGGCTCTTCAATATGTCTCCGGGCCGATAGGCCGCGCCGGAGACGGCGTTCTCGACGGCCGGGATGAGCAAATGGAGGCGAACGGGCAGTCCGGCCTTCATCACCAGCCGAGCCAAAGCAAGCGCATGCGCGCCGCCGCCCATGTCCTTCTTCATCAGGCGCATCCACGAGGCCTGCTTGATGTCGAGGCCGCCGGAATCGAAGCAGACGCCCTTTCCGACAAGGGCGATCCGGGGATGGCGCCGGTCGCCCCATTCCAGCTCGACGAGACGCGGCGCGCGCTCGCCCACGGCCCCGCGTCCGACGGCGGCGACCATCGGATAGCCTTCTTCGAGCGCGCTTCCGGACGTCACGGTGACCTCCGCGCCGCAATCCTCCGCCACCGCCCGGACCGCCGCTTCGATCTCGGCGGGCCCGAGGTCGCCTGCGGGGGTGTTGACCAGGTCGCGCACCAGGAAGGTCGCCTCGGCGAGGCGAACGGTCTCGTCGATCCGCGCCGGTTCCGGCGTCAGCAGGATCCGTGGCCCTTTCGGGTCCTTCGGCGCCTTGTAGCGCTCGAAGCCGTATTGCCCCAGCAGCCAGCCGAGCGCGGCGGGCCCGGGCGAGCGGCCGTCGACACGATAGCGCCCCTCGGGAAGACTTTCCGCCGCTTTGGCGAGGCACCAGGGGCTGAGCGCATCGACATTGGCCACGCCGAGGGCAGCCGACCAGTCGTCGGCGCGCTCGCCCGGCAGGATGGCGAGCTGATAGCCTTCGGCCTTGAAACCCTGCGCGCTCGCCGCCTGGCGGACGCGCGCCGGCTGGCGCTTCAGCCAATCCTCGAAGCCTTTCTTGTCGACGAGGCGAAGAAGGGTGGCGGGCTCGCCCTTGTCGGGCTGGAGGAGGGAGGAGAGGTCGGTCATGATGTCCCCCTAGCCGAAAAGCGGAAGAAGGGGAGCGGCAAAGCGCCGGTTCAGCTTCGCGGCCCTACGCCGCCGGCACTTGATTCGCCGCCCCATCCTCGCCCAAGGGCGGCGGCGAACCGACATAAGTTCGAGGAGAGA
>JAXDPA010000035.1:0-12182 GCA_034668685.1 Sphingomonadales bacterium
GCCATTCGATATCGCCCATGTCGCTTCCCGCTGCCTCGACGGGACGATAATCGGGAATCGAAACTTCTTCCATATTTTCGTGTGAAATAGCGGAATCCTCTGGTCGCCCGGAGGTCGTTATTTCACCCAAAGCACCAAAGGGGCCGAAGCGGCGGATCGACCGTGCCCACTGGAAGATCGCTGCATCTTAAAGGAGCGACTACGTCGCTCCAATCAATGGCAGTCGTTAGGCAGCAACCCATCCGCCCGCCGCAGTCTCTTTGGTGCTTTGGTGCTTTGGGTGAATCCAATCCTGTCCACGCGCTCGGCTCGCGTAGACGCGCGCCTATTCCGCCACCCAATCCCGCTTCAGAGTGCGGCTCGCGACGATCATCAGGGCGGCGGCGAGGAGGTAGAAGAGGGTCGCGGCCATGGCGGCGTAGCGGAGGGATTCGACGCCGTAGCCGGCCTTGAGATGGTCGGAGATAGCGCCGATCAGCATCGGGCCGACGCCAAGGCCGATCAGATTGTTGATCATCAGGAAGCTCGCCGAGGCGGTCGAGCGCATGCGCCGCGGCGCGAGGTGCTGGACGGCGGTGGTCACCGGCCCGAGCCAGAGGATGTTGAGGCCGTTGGGGAGGAGGAACAGCGGCCAGGCGATTGCGAGCCGCGGGCTCATGAAGGCGAGGAGGAAGCTCGGCGTCGTCACCAGCCAGGCGATCGCCGGCAGCCGCGCGTACCAGCGGGCATCGCGAGCGCCGAGCCGATCGGCCAGCCAGCCGCCGCCGAACACGCCCGCTGTGCCGCCGATCATCACCAGCGAGCCCATGAACCAGCCGGTCCCGACCAGGTCCAGCCCGAAGCTGCGCATCAGCACCGACGGAGTCCACAAGGCCAGCCCGTAGCCGCACAGCGAGCTGGAGGAGGCGCCGAAGGCGAGCAGCCAGAAGCTCGGCTTGCGCGCGAGCAAAGGGAAGACCTCGCGGAGCGGCGCCTGGGCCCCGGGCGACCGATCCGGCTTCGGCAGGTCCCTGACGAAGAGCAGGATGACCGGCGCGAGCAGGATTCCCGCCGCCCCCATCGTCACGAACGCGGCGCGCCAGCTTACCCAGTACGCGATATAGGCGCCGAGCAGGGTTCCGGAGGCGAGGCCGATCGGGATTCCGAGCGAATAGATGGCGAGCGCCCGCGCCCGCCGCTCGGGCGGGAAGTAATCGGCGATCAGCGCGTAGGAGGGCGCGACTCCGCCGGCCTCTCCGACCCCGACTCCGAGCCGGAACAGGAAGAGCTGGCCGTAGCCGGTGGCGAGTCCGCAGAGCGCCGTGAAGCCGCTCCACACCGCGAGCGCCCCGGCGATGACCGTGCTTCGCCGGGTGCGGTCGGCGAGGAGGGCGAGCGGAATTCCGAGCACCGAGTAGAGCAAAGCGAAGGCGAGTCCGCCGATCGCCCCGAACTGGGTGTCGGTGAGGTGCAGGTCGGCCTTGATCGGCTGGGCGAGGATTCCGAGGATCTGCCGGTCGAGGTAGTTGAAGATGTAGGCGAGGAGCAGCAGGGCGAGGACGGTCCGCGGTCGGTTCGTGTTGCTGCTCGTCGTCATCGTGCCGCCTCGGTGAGGGAATTTCCTCCCCTGAAGTGAGAGGAGGGAAAAAGGGCTAAATCAGGGATTGATCAGCTGCACCAAACCCGTTCGGGCTGAGCCTGTCGAAGCCCCTTCCTTCCTATTGCAAGGAAAGAAGGGCTTCGACAATGACCAGGTGCGGATGTCCCCCGGACATCCGCAGCCATGCCGGGGGCATGGCGGCCTAGTCATCAGGGCGCACGGACGGAGCGGATTCAGCCCCTCGTTCAATCCCTCCTAGAACTTCACGCCGAAGCTCAGGAACACCTGCCGCGGGTTGCCGTAGAAGGTGGTGACCACGCCTTCCTTGCCGAGGCTCGGGATGACGTTGCCGTTGGCGGCGTGGAGCGGCGCTCCGGTGACGGGATCGACCGCCAGGAACTGGTAGCCCGACGTGATGTAATGCTGGTTGGTCAGGTTCTTGCCGTGGAGGCCGATGGTGAAGCGGTCGTCCGCGCTGGTCCACACCAGATGCGCGTCCCACAGGGAATAGCCGGGCTGGTCGAGGAACGGGCTCGGAGTCTCGAACTGGAAGGTCTTGCTCCGCCATGACAGGGTGGTGCTGAAGTCGAGGTCGCCGCCGCCGACCGGCACCGCCATGTCGAGCGTGCCGGACGTCGTCCATTTCGGCGTGTTCTGGATGCGCCGGAAGGCGGCGACGTCGACCGGGCCGACGCCCGCGACGTTGGTGATGAACTGCTTGTACTTGGCGTCGAGGTAGCCGAGCGTCCCGGAGAAGTTGATGTGCGAGCCGCCGCCGGCGAAGCCGCGGGCGAGCGTCGCCGACCATTCCGCCTCGACGCCCTTCATGTTGGCCTTGCCGGCGTTGGTGGTGACGCCGACGAAGGTCGGGACTCCGTTGATCACCGCGCCGACCGAGCCCGGCACCTGCACGTCCCGGTAATCGGCATAGAAGGCGGCGAGGGCGAAGCGCAGGCGCCGGTCGAACAAGGACGCCTTGTAGCCGGCCTCGTAGCTGGTGACCTTCTCCGGATCGAACAGGAAGTAGTCGAAGATCTCCCCCGGCTCGCGGACGCCGTTGCCGTTGAGGTCGGGCGCCGCGGTGGAGAGGCCGCGCGGGTCGAAGCCGCCGCCCTTGAAGCCCTTCGACCAGCTTAGGTAGAGCGTATTGTCGGGATCGGGGAAGAAGCTGATCGAGGCGCGGGGGGTGAACTCGCTGAACTTCTTTTCGCCGCGGAAGTCCGAGGTGAGCGCGCCGAGCTGGACGCCGGCGCCGCCGAGGGCGGGCGAGGCTCCGAACAGCAAATTCTTGCGGATCACCGTCGCCCGCCGCCGGTCGCTGGTGTAGCGGCCGCCGACCGACAGCGAGAGGAGGTCGCTCGCCTTGAAGGTGAAGTCCGCGAAGCCGGCGAAGGTCGCCGTGTTGACGTGGCCGAAGGTCGAGGCGGTGAGGCCGGGCAGGGCGACCGGGCTGGTCGTCCCCAGGATCACGTCGAAGATGTTCTCGGCGCTGGCGCTCAGATAATAGAGGCCCATCACGCTCTGGATCTGCTTGCCCTCGTAGAGCAATTGCAGCTCGTTCGAGAATTGGTGGTTGGTGTAGATGGCCGGAACGTCGACGTCGGCGGCAGGGAGGGCGTCGAAGTCGATCGGAGTGGCGGTCCGGTCCCATCTATAGCCCGCAATGTCCTTCAGGGTCAGGTCGTTGCCGAGGTCGAACTCGGCATGCATCGCCCCGCCATAGGCCTTGATGCTCTGGCGGGGCGTGTTGAGCCCGGCCTGGGTGTCGTAGACTCTGCTCAGCACCGGCGCGCCGCTCAGGAGCCCCGGGATCAGCCGGTGGCCGTTGCGGGGGTTGGACTTGTCGCGGGTATAGTCGCCGGTGAAGCGGATCGACACGCCCGGCCCTGGCGCGAGCTCGATCGTGCCGCGCGCCGCCCACACGTCCTGGTTGTAGTTGGAGAGGCCCTTGATGTTGAGATTGTCGCCGAAGCCGTCGTGGCTGAGGCGGGCGATCGAGGCGCCGATCTTGACCGCGTCGCCCATGATCGGGGCCGAGCCGCTGAGGATCAGGTCGGCCTGCTTGTAGGTGCCGAGCCGGCCGGTGGCGCTGAAGGTCGGATGGTCGGGGAGGCGCCGGGTGACGTACTTGATCGCGCCGCCGATCGTGTTGCGGCCGTAGAGCGTGCCCTGCGGGCCGCGCAGCACCTCGATCCGCTCGACGTCGTAGATCTCGAGCACCGCCGCCTGGGGGCGGTTCAAATAGATGTCGTCGAGATAGAGGCCGACGCCGGCCTCGAAGCCGGCGACCGGGTCCTGCTGGCCGACGCCGCGGATGAAGGCGGTCAGCGTGGTGTTGGTGCCGCGCGACGTCTCGAACGTGACGTTCGGCGTCGTGTCGGAAAGCGCGGTGATGTCGAGCGCGCCCTGCCGCTCCAGCGACTCGCCGGTGTAGGCGGTGACGGCGATCGGCACGTCCTTCAGCACCTCCGCCCGGCGCCGCGCCGTGACGACGATATTCTGGTCGCCCTGGTCGGCATTCTGGGCCGCGGCGTTGGCGGCGGCGGCGCGCTGCTCGTCGTTCTGCGGCGTCGCCGGCGGCGTGTCCTGCGCGAACAAAGGCGAGGCGGCGGTCAAGGCGGCGAGCGCGGTTCCCATCTTGAGGGTCGTCATCAGGCTGGTGCGGATCATCGTGTCTCTCCTGGTCAGGCGGTCTGGGTCTGGGGCTGGCGAACGGGCGGCAGGCTGGCCGCGAAATCGCGAAGGATGCGGTTGAACCGGTCGGCCTCGTCGAGGTGCGGCGCGTGGCCGCTATGCTCGAAGCAGGCGTCCGAGGCGTTGGGCAAGGCCGCGACGAGATGGTGCGCGGTCGCGGCATCGTAGAGGTGGCTGTGGGCGCCGTGGACGACGAGGGTCGGCTGGCGGATGCGACCGAGCGTCGGTCGGAAATCCTGCTCGACGAGCGAAGCCCAGATGGCGCCGATCGCCGCGGAATCGTTGCGGGCGAACTCGGCGCCGGCCCATTCCGCGAGCGGACGCGGGGTCGCCTCGCCGTCGGGCGCGAAGATCGCGGCTCCGGCCGCGGTCGCGAAGGTCGCGAAGTCCTCGGCGATGGCGCGAGACCTTGCGGCGCAGGTTTCCGGCGGGAGTCCGAGGGCCCAATCGTCGCCGTTCATCACCCGCGGGGTCATGTCGACCACCACCATGCCGGCGAAACGTGTCGAGGCGGGACCTTCCAGAAGCTTCCAAAGCACCGAGGCGCCGAGCGACCAGCCGATTCCGATCGCGCCCTCGAGGCCGAGATGGTCGGCGAGTTCGGCGACATCGCGCGCCAGGACGTCGATGGTCGGAATGCCGCGGTCGCTCGGCGATTCGCCGTGTCCGCGAAGGTCGATTCGGATCAGCCGGAAGCCGTCGGCGAGCGCGCGCTGCCGCTCGAAGAAGCCGCTGTGCGCCATCAGCCCGTGCAGCAGCACGAGCGGGCGCCCGGCGCCCTCGTCGCTATAGGCTATACGAGCCCCGTCCGATGCGGTGAACCGCCCCAAGCCTTCCACTCCCCCTCGCCGCCCCGCCTCGTTCTTCGGGTCTGTCGCGGCCACTCGCGGGCTTCATACTGAAACTTGAACCAGTATTCAAGTTAGGCCTGGAAGGTTGCGCCCGAAAAACCCGTTTGCGCGACACTTTTGCGAACTTCCGAACTTTGCCCTAGGGGGCCGGCCATCCCTTCGCCCACGGAGCCGACCTTCATGAACCTCCACCGCCGGGACTTCCTCTGCGCCTCAGCCGCCGCCAGCTTCGCCGCCGGCTTTGCCTTCCCCGCCTTGGCGGCGATCGACCCGAAGCTGGCCTCGACGCTCGACGCCATCGCCTGGGACGTCTTGAGGGAATCGCCCGAGACGCTGAGCCAACTCGGCCTCGATACCGGCGCCCACGCCGCGGCCCGCGGCAAGCTCGGCGACCGCTCGCCCGCGGCCCGCGCCCGCACCATCGCCGGTATCGCCCGCCACCGCCGCATGCTCGCCGCGGTCGACCGCAACGCCCTCGGCGGCCACGACCGGCTGGTCTACGACAGCGCCGATTATCTCCTGAAGAACGCCGCCGCCGGCACCCGCTTCCCTTACGGCGGCATCGGCGATTTCGGCGGCGGCAATCCTTACGTGATCAGCCAGCAGGACGGCGCCTATCAGGGCATCCCCGAATTCCTCGATTCCGTCCACCGGGTCGAGAATCGGGTGGACGCCGAAGCCTATCTCGCGCGACTTGCGGCATTCGCCGTTGCCCTCGACCAGGAAACCCAGCAGGCCCGCCGCGACGCCGCCCGAGGCGTGATCCCGCCCGACTTCCTGCTCGACACCGCGCTCAAGCAGCTTCGCGACCTCAGGAACACGCCGCCCGCCAAGGCCCGCCTCGTCACCTCGCTGACCCGCCGCACCTCCGAGCAGCATATCCCCGGCAACTGGGCGGCGCGGGCCGAGGCGATCGTCGCCCGCTCGGTCTATCCGGCGCTCGACCGCCAGATCGCCGCCCTCGCCGCCAACCGCCGCAAGGCGTCCCACACGGCGGGAGTCTACAAGCTGCCGCAGGGCGAGGCCTATTACCGCTGGCTCCTGCAATATTCGACGAGCACCGACCTCAGTCCGGACGCGATCCACCGGATGGGCCTGGAGCAGGGCGCCGAGCTCGACGCCCGGATGGACGCCGTCCTCAAGTCGCAGGGCATGACCCAGGGCAGCGTCGGCGAGCGCCTCTCCGCGCTCACCCGCGACCCGCGCCAGCTCTTCCCCGACAACGATTCCGGCAAGGCGCAGGCGGTCGCCTACGTCAACGAGAAGATCGGCGAGCTGCGCGCCTTGCTCCCGCGAGTCTCCCGCATGCGCATGGCCGCGCCGCTCCAGGTCAAGCGCGTCCCGCCCGACATCGAGGCGGGGGCGTCGCTGGGCTACATGAATTTCGCCTCGCTCGACGGCAAGCGCCCGGCCATCTACTATATCAACCTCAGCACCACCTCGAACTGGCCCAAGTTCACCATCCCCTCGCTCTCCGCCCACGAGGGCCTGCCCGGCCACACCTGGCAGGGCGCCTATGTCGCCGAGCATCGCGAGGACGTGCCGCTGATCGCCTCGCTGATGGGCTTCAACGCCTACACGGAAGGCTGGGCGCTCTATTCGGAGCAACTCGTCGACGAGCTTGGCTTCTACGAGAACGATCCGTTCGGCCGGCTCGGCATGTTCCAGGCGCTGCGCTTCCGCGCCGCCCGGCTCGTCACCGACACCGGCCTCCATTCGAAGCGCTGGAGCCGCGAGCAGGCGGTCGATTACATGGTCGGCGCCACCGGCCGGGCTCGCGGCGCCATCACCAGCGAGGTCGACCGCTATTGCGCCTCGCCCGGCCAGGCCTGCGGCTACAAGGTCGGCCACACCGAGATCGTCCGCCTGCGCGAGAAGGCGAAAGCGGCGCTCGGCCTGCGCTTCGACATTCGCGACTATAACGACGCGGTGATCGAGGCCGGCGCGGTGCCGCTCGCCGTTCTGGCGACCGCGATCGACGATTATATCGCCAAGGCGAAGGGCTAGGGATAGGAATTCACAGCCGAGTTGGTCGCTCAGAGCCGTAGTTGCAGTTGCTTTCGGAAGGAAGTAAACCCGTGACGGGGGTATCAGATGGCCGCTCGTCCATCCTTCGCGATTTTGTTGGGCTTTGTGCTTTCGGCCTGTGCAGATTTCAGTAGCGGGCCTCTTCCTATAAGTGAAACTCAGTCGCCAGAATTGGCGTCTATCAAAGCTGCGTTTAGGACTGACTGCCTTGATCTGACCGCGGTCAGCAACGGGGAAGAAGCGGCTGCCCGGCGGAACCGTCTGGTCACGGCATATATGTATGCCGTCGACGTTGCCTATAACGCTTATGAAAGACAGCTTCTGGACACGGTTCGGTCAACCGACCTGGGTGCATCGCTGGCTTCCCTGAGCCTGTCTACCCTCGCCGCGACGATCCATGACGTGGACGTGGCTCGGGGCGCGAGTACCGCCAACACGATTGTCAGCGGTTCCCACACCGCCCTGACCAAGGACGCGCTGCTGAACCAGTCGCTCGGCGTGCTGCAATCGCAAATGCGTGCCAGCCGCGCTGCGCAGCGCACGTTGATCCTGCAGCGATTGTCCTTGCCGTACGAAAACTGGAACTCCTGCCTTGCCTTGTCGGATGTTGCCGCCTTCGAGCAGGCGGGCACTCTCAATGCCGCTCTTGTCGCGGTTGCGCAGAGCACGGCCCGCGCCAGCCAGGACAACGAGGCGAAAGCCGCGCAGGCAATTCCGAGCGTGGTCTACAGCACCTCGCCGCTTCCCGTCGCGCTTCGCGCCTATCTTCGTCCGACCGACCCGAACGCCGCGGCTCACAGGCAGACCGCCCTCGCCGCCTTGAAGACGCTCTTGGACGATGGAGTCATTGCCGCTGCGCCGATGACCGTGAACGCTCGTCTTGGGCTGCTGATCACGGGTGGCGGCACAGATGAGGAGCGCATCGCACTCGCGCGCAAGATCGCGGAGGTGGAGGCGGATCCGACGGCGAAGAAAGCACTCACCGACGCGTTGCCGTCACATTGAGGATTACGCTTATGACGCAATTCGTAGCGAAAAAGGTCCCAAACGGGGAGGTCCAGGAATATTGCGATTCCCAAAAGGCGCTCGGTGCGACAAAATGCGAGCCCAAGGACAATGGCGACGGTACCTCGGACGTGCTGGTGGAATATCCGGACGTCGATCTGTGAGGCCTTCCGATCGGCTCGGCCCCATCGCAACTCGGTGATAGGACAGAATTGCGGCGCGAGGCCGCGCTTGGCTCCGATCGATGTCTAATCATGCTGAGGATACGGTTTTCGACGGCTCGATCCCGGCGCTCTACGACCGCTGTCTCGGGCCGCTCCTGTTCGAGCCCTATGCCGAGGAGATCGCCCGCCGCGCCGCCGCCCTCGCGCCGTCGCGCATCCTCGAGACCGCGGCCGGGACCGGCATCGTCACGGCCGCGCTCGCGGCGGCGCTGCCGGAAACGGAGGTCGTCGCGACCGACCTCAACCCGGCGATGCTCGAGGTCGCGCAGGCGCGAACACGGTCGCCGCAGGTCTCCTTCCGGCCCGCCGACGCGCAGCAGCTTCCGTTCCGGCCGGCGGAGTTCGATCTCGTCGTCTGCCAGTTCGGAATCATGTTCTTCCCCGACCGGATTGGCGCCTATCGCGAGGCGTTGCGCGTACTCCGTCCCGGCGGCGCATTCCTGTTCGCCGTGTGGGGCCGGCTGGAGGACAATCCGGCCTCGATCGCACTGTCCGACGCGGTCGCCGCTCTTTTCCCCGACGACCCTCCCGCCTTCCTTCGGCGCACTCCGTTCGGCTACAACGATCCGGTCCTGATCCGCGACGATCTCGCCGCCGCCGGTTTTTTCGGCGTGGAGATCGAGACGGTGTGGCGGGAAAGCCGAGGCAACGCGTCCGACGCCGCCCTCGGCATGTGCCAGGGTTCACCGCTGCGGGCGGAGATCGAGGCGCGCGCGCCCGAACGGCTGACAGAGGCGACCGAAGCCGCGGCCGCCGCCATCCGGGCGCTCGGCGGCGGCGAGCAGATCTCGCTGCCCATGTCGGCGCTGATCGTCACCGCGCGGGGGCCGCTTGCCTCGACCTGAAAAGCGGTTCAACTTCCGGCCGGGACGGGGGGAGGCCGGATGAACCTGGCGAGCGAGAGCAAAGCGGCCTCGGACAAGGCGCCGCGCACGGAGCGCGGACGCAAGACGCTGCAAAAGCTGATCGACGCGGCCGCGGCGGAGTTCGGGGAGCTCGGCTATCACGACGCCGGGATCATCGGCATCACCCGCCGCGCCCGGGTCGCGCTGGGCACCTTCTACACCTATTTCGACAGCAAGGAGGCGGTGTTCCGCGCCCTGGTGCGCGAGATGAGCCGGGCGACGCGCGCCCATGTCGCGGAAGCGGTCAAGGATGCGCCCGACAGGCTGGCGGCGGAGCGGCTCGGGCTCGAGGCGTTCATCGCCTTCGTCCGCGCCCATCCCGAGCTCTACCGGATCATCGAGGAGGCGCAGTTCGTCGCCGAGGATGTCTATCGCGAGCATTATCTGAGCTTCGCCGACGCCTATCGCCGCAACCTCGCCGCCGCCCGCCAGCGCAGCCAGATCGATGCACCCGCCGGCGACGCCGAGGAATCCGACGAGGCGATCGCCTGGGCTTTGATCGGCATGAGCGTGTTCCTTGGGATGCGTTACGGCCTGTGGGACAAGCGGCCGAAACCGTCCCGGATCGCCGACATTGCCGGCTTCCTCGTCTCCGAGGGGCTGAGGAGGCGCCGACCATGATCGGCGGCCTCCCCGACATTGTCGCCAAGCGGGCCGATCTCGCTCCCGCCGCCGTGGCGATGGAGGAGCTGGCGACCGGCCGAATCGTCACCTACGCCGAGCTCGACGGGCGCGTCGGCCGGGCGGCGGCCCTGCTGCTCTCCCGAGGCATCGTGGCGGGAGACCGGGTCGCCATCCTGTGTCGCAACCGCATCGCCTTCTTCGAGCTGCTCTTCGCCTGCGCCCGCATCGGCGCGATCCTGGTGCCCCTGAACTGGCGGATGCCGCCGGCCGAGCTCGCCGGCCTCGTCGCCGACAGCGGGCCGTTGCTCGTGTTCCACGGCGCCGAGGATGAAGAGACGGCCGCCGCTCTGGGTTTGCCCGCAATCGGTCTCGACGAGGATTACGAAGCGCTGATCGCGGCCGCGAAACCGGCCTCGACCCTTCGCCGCGAATGGCCGGCGGAGGGGATATGGTACCTGCTCTACACGTCCGGGACGACCGGACGCCCGAAGGGCGTGATCTACACCTTCCGGATGGCGCTCGCGAATTATGTCAATATCGGCGCGGCGATCGGCCTCCGCGCCGGCGACACCAGCCTCAATTTCCTGCCGCTGTTCCACACCGCCGGAATCAACCTTCACACCTTGCCGACGTTGATCGAGGGCGGACGGGTGCTGATCGCGCCGGGCTTCGATCCCGACCAGGTGGTGGCGCTGCTCGAAGCGCGCCGCCTGGACACCTTCTTCGGGGTGCCGACCGTCTACCAGGCGCTGCTCGACCATCCCCGCTTCGCCGCCGCGCCGCTCGGCCATGTCCGCCACTGGAGTTGCGGCGGCGCGGCGTTGCCGCAGGCGCTGGCCGAGCACGCTCGTTCCGCCGGCCTTCGCATGTGCGCCGGCATGGGCATGACCGAGACCGGGCCGACCGCCTTCCTCGCCGCGCCGGAGGACGCCTGGGAACGGCCCGGCTCGGTCGGCAAGCCGCAGCTCCTCGTCTCCGCTCGAATCGTCGATGAGGCGGGCCGGGACCTGGCCGATGGGGAAGTGGGCGAATTGCTGTTCGGCGGCCCTGGCATCACGCCGGGTTATTGGAACGACCCCGAGGCGACCCGCGCGGCCTTCACCGCAGACGGCTGGCTCAAGACCGGCGATCTCGGCCGCCGCGACTCGGGCGGCTTCTGGTACATAGCGGGCCGGCGAAAGGAGATGTTCGTTTCCGGCGGCGAGAACGTCTATCCGGCCGAGGTCGAGAATGTGCTCGCCGCCCACCCGGCAGTGACCGAAGCGGCTGTCGTCGCCGCCCCCCACCCGAAATGGGGCGAGGTGGGACGCGCCTTCATCCGTACCGCGAGCGGCCAGCCGACCCCCGCCGCGCCGGAGCTGGAGGCGTTCTGCCGAACCCGCCTCGCCGCCTACAAGGTGCCCAAGAGCTTCGAATTCGTTCCCGACTTTCCCCGTACCGCGGCGGGAAAGGTCCAGAAGCACCTGCTCGCGGCGGGCGCTTCGAACGGGCAGGCTATCGCCTGACGGGCGGCTCGAGCCCAGATCCGGACGGTCGGATGGAGGGAGCCAGTTCGGTCTCCGCATTTCCGTCGCGACAGTCCATCCTCAAGCGATACTGGGGGAGTATTGGCCTTGACGGATGCCTCTTCCTGACGGATGCTTGCCCCTCGTGAGTAGCCGCCCGCGCCGCCCTTGCGGCTTGTGGGGTGCAATTCACATGCACATGGAGGGGGCCGTGGGCGTCAGATCATCCATTGCCGCGGGTGCGGCGCTCGCGCTCTTCGCGTTGGCGGGATGTAACAGGCACGACCAGACGAAACCGCCGCAGGCCGAAGTGGCGGACCCGGACGCCGACGAAGCGAAGGCCGCGGGCCGGACCCCCGAAAGCTTCGTCCATGCCGGCGAAGATTATTTCCACGACATGGACGGCGGCGTGACCCTCGATGCGAAGGAGATCGCCGGGCGCAACATGTGGCTGGTCTGGTCGGGCGGCAACGACCGCTTCTGGGATTATATGCGGGTTCCGACCAACGCCGGTTTCGACCTGCTCAAGATCGCCGCGTCTCCCCCCAATTCGAAGCTCGGCCGGCCGAACCGCTGGAAATGGCTGGGGGCGATCAACGAACCCTGCTTCCACGCCCCGACCAAGCCCGACCGCTTCGGCATCTGGGTCGACGAGCGCGACCCGACCTGCCCTCCCGACCCCTTCGCCGACGAGAAGCGCTACCCCGGGGTGAAGACCGGCGCGCGCGGCACGGTCCTGCCGAAATGGGGGTTGCTCCCGATCGGCT
>JAXDPA010000036.1:0-21495 GCA_034668685.1 Sphingomonadales bacterium
GGGTGGAGGGAGATCCCCGCTTTCGCCGGGATGACGGGAGAGCCGCCGTCCTCACCACGCCGCCTCCGGGTAGGTGCGGGGGAGGAACTGCATGGCGCACAGGAGGTGCCCGAGATGCTCCGAGTGATGGCCGCGGCGGCCGCCGAGGATCGGGCGCTGCGCCGGCGGCGGCTCCAGCCGGGCCTCGGCGAGCACCCGGACGATTTCGGCGTCGTAATCGGCCCGGAACGCGGCCGGATCGGCGGCGATTCCCTTTTCGGCGAGGCAGCGGATGAGGTCGTCCGCCTCGAAAAGCTCGGGGACGAAGCGCGCCATCCAGTCGAGGCCGTCCGCCGTCCGACGGCGGCTCTCCTCGGTGCCGTCGCCGAGCCGGATCACCCATTCGGCCGCCAGCTCGGCATGATAGGTGACCTCCTTCGCGGCTTTCTCGGAGATTGCGGCGATGGTCGCGTCGGCGCTGGCGGCGAGATGCTCGAACAGCCGCCGCTGCCAGGTCGAGAAGAGGAATTGGCGCGCCATCGTCTGGGCGAAATCGCCGTTCGGCTGCTCGACCAGCAGGCAGTTGCGGAAATCGAGCACGTCGCGGTGGAAGGCGAGCCGGTCGCCGTCGCGGCCCTTGCCTTCCACCTCGCCCGCGTAATTCAGAAACAAGGTGGCCTGGCCGATCAGGTCGAGCGCGAAATTGGCGAGGCTGAGGTCGACCTCGACCGAGGGCGCGTGGCCGCACCATTCGCCGAGCCGCTGGCCGAGGATCAAAGCGTCGTCGCCGAGCCGCAGGAGATAGTCGAACAGCGGGGCGTTGGCGTCATCGGCGGGCGCATCGAACGTTCCGGCGCCGGTCGCGCCCGAAGGCGTATCGATGGGCGGCAGTGAGGCCATTTCAGGCCTTGCGGCTGGATTGCTTCGCTTCGCTCGCAATGACGGTTGAGACGTCATTGCGAGGAGCGAATGCGTCGAAGCAATCCATCTTCGCTACGGACGTGCGGGTCATATGTGCTTCACGCCGTCGGGGATCGTGTAGAAGGTCGGGTGGCGATAGACCTTGTCGGCGGCGGGATCGAACATCGCTGCGTCCTCGCCGGGGTCCGAGGCGGTGATCTGGGCTGAGGGGACCACCCACAGGCTCACCCCTTCCATCCGCCGCGTATAGGTGTCGCGGGCGTGGCGCAGCGCGATCTCGGCGTCGGGCGCGTGCACCGAGCCGACGTGGCGGTGCGACAGGCCGCCCTTCGAGCGGACGAACACCTCCCAGAGCGGCCAGTCGGTCATGGCGTCATTGCGAGCGGAGCGAAGCAATCCAGAGCGGGCGATGAGGCCTGCTGGATTGCTTCGTCGCCGCGCTCCTCGCAATGACGGCTCACGCCGCATCCCTCCGGCTGTGCTTCTCCGCCCACGCCGCCGCCGCTTCGCGGACCCAGGCGCCGTCCTCCCAGGCCTTGCGGCGGGCGGTGATCCGCTCGCGGGCCACCGGCCCTTCGCCGCGCACCACGGCGTAGAATTCCTCCCAGTCGACCTCGCCGAAATCGTAGTGGCCGCGTTCCTCGTTCCATTTCAGCGCGACATCCGGGAAGGTGAGTCCGAGCGCCTCGCCCTGCGGCACGGTGATGTCGACGAACTTCTGGCGGAGCTCGTCGTTGGTCTCGCGCTTGATCCGCCAGCGCATCGACTGGGCGGTGTTGGGGCTGTCGGCGTCGGGCGGGCCGAACATCATCAGCGACGGCCACCACCAGCGATTGAGCGCGTCCTGCGCCATGCGCTTCTGGTCGGCGGTGCCGGAGCACATCGCCATCATGATCTCGTAGCCCTGGCGCTGGTGGAAGCTCTCCTCCTTGCACACCCGAACCATGGCGCGGGCATAGGGGCCGTAGGAGGTGCGCTGCAACGGCACCTGGTTCATGATCGCGGCGCCGTCGACCAGCCAGCCGATCGCGCCGATATCCGCCCAGGTGAGGGTCGGGTAGTTGAAGATGGTCGAGTATTTGGCCTTGCCGGAGTGGAGCGCCTCGATCATCGCCTCGCGGCTGGTGCCGAGAGTCTCGGCGGCGCTGTAGAGGTAGAGGCCGTGGCCCGCCTCGTCCTGCACCTTGGCGAGCAGGATCGCCTTGCGGCGGAGCGAGGGGGCTCGGCCGATCCAATTGCCCTCGGGCAGCATTCCGACGATCTCGCTATGGGCGTGCTGCGAGATCTGGCGGGTGAGCGTCCGGCGATAGGCCTCGGGCATCCACTCCTTGGGCTCGATGAACTCGTCGGCCGCAACCCGCGCCTCGAAGGCAGCCAGCTTGTCCGGATCCTCGGTCGAGGCGAGGGTCTTCGTCTTCTGAAGCTCGGTCGTGTACATCTCTGTCTCCGGGCCGGCTCCTAGCAGGAGGCGGATAGTGCGGCAATCAACGCACAAGAGCGACGTGGGGACGCGCCGCTTTGGCCGCAAGCACCGGAGTGCGCGGGGACCGGCGCGCGGGCAGACAGGTGGGAAAAGGAGCCCTGCCCATGTCTTTCCGAGTCACCGGCCTCTCGCCCGAGCCGTTCCGTCCGCTGTTCGGCCTCTCCGACGAGGCGCTCGCCGCCCACCGCGTGCGGCGCTACGTCTGCGACGGTCCGGGCTTTCCCGACCGGATCGAGATCAGCGACGCCGCGCCCGGCGAGACCCTCTTGCTGCTCAACTATCTCCACCAGCCGGCGGCGACACCCTACCGGGCAAGCCACGCCATCTTCGTCCGCGAGCGCGACGTCGCTCCGACCGATATGGTCGACGACATCCCGCCGGCGATGCGGGCGCGGCCGCTGTCGCTGCGCGCGTTCGACTCGGACGACCTCATGGTGGACGGGGATCTCGTTGACGGCGCCGAGGCCCAGACCCTGATCGAGCGGCTCTTCGCCGACCCCAAGGTCGCCTACATCCACGCCCATTACGCCAGGCGCGGCTGCTATGCGGGCCTGATCGAACGGGCGTGACGCCATCCCCCCTCCCTGGAAGGGAGCGGGATCACACTCGCTCAAGCACCATGGCGATGCCCTGGCCGACGCCGATGCACATGGCGCAGAGCGCGTAGCGGCCGCCGGTTCGCTGCAGCTCCTCGGTGGCAGTCAGCGCCAGGCGGGCGCCCGACATGCCCAGCGGGTGGCCTAGGGCGATGGCGCCGCCGTTCGGGTTCACATGTTCCGCATCGTCGGGGAGGCCGAGCTGGCGAAGCACCGGTAGGGCCTGGGCGGCGAACGCCTCGTTGATCTCGATAACATCCATATCCGAGATGCTTAGGCCAAGGCGCTTCAACAGTTTCTGAGACGCCGGCGCCGGGCCGATGCCCATGATCCGCGGCGGCACGCCGGCGACCGCGGCGCCGACGATCCGGGCGCGCGGGGTGAGACCGTTGCGCCTCGCAGCCTCTTCGGAGGCGACCAGCATGGCGGCGGCGCCGTCATTGACCCCCGAGGCATTGCCGGCGGTGACCGTGCCGTCGCCGCGGACGATCGGCCGAAGCCTGGCCAGCGCCTCGACGCTGGTCTTGCGAGGATGCTCGTCGCGATCGACCACCAGCGGGTCGCCCTTGCGCTGCGGGATGGTGACCGGGACGATCTCGGCGGCGAGCCGGCCATTCTCCTGCGCCCGCGATGCTTTCTCCTGGCTTCTGACCGCGAAAAGGTCCTGATCCTCGCGGCTTACCTGGAACTCCTGAGCCACGTTCTCGGCCGTCGACGGCATCGTGTCGTCGCCATAGGCGTCCTTCATCTTCGGGTTGACGAAGCGCCAGCCGATCGTGGTGTCGTACATTTCGGCGTTGCGGTCGAAGGCGCTGGTCGCCTTGGCCATGACGAAGGGCGCCCGGCTCATGCTCTCCGAGCCGCCGGCAATCAGAAGATCGGCCTCGCTGCCCCGCACCACCCGCGCCGCCATGGCGACGGCGTCCATGCCCGAGCCGCACAGGCGGTTGAGCGTCACCCCGCCCGATCGGTCCGGCAGGCCGGCGAGCAGGGCCGCCATACGCGCGAGGTTGCGATTGTCCTCGCCGGCCTGGTTGGCGCAGCCGAGGATGACGTCGTCGACCTCGTCCCAGTCGACCTTGGGGTTGCGCTCGGTCAGCGCCCGGATCGGGATGGCGGCGAGATCGTCGGCGCGGACGTGGGCGAGGCTTCCACCGTAGCGCCCGATCGGGGTGCGCACCGCGTCGCAGATGAAGGCTTCGCTCATTCGCTGTCTCCGATGATCTGACCGCCGACGCTTCTCGAGAAGCCGGTGAATTCGGCTATGGCTCGGCCGTCCGCGGTGCGCACCGCCACTTGGTAGACGCCCGAGCGGCCGACAAGGGCGCGCTCTTCCGCCTCGGCGATCAGAACGTCGCCTTCGCGGGCGGGCTCCAGATAGACGATCGAGGCCTGGGCGGCGACGCTGCGCAGGTCGCGGCCGTTGCAGGCATAGGCGAAGGCGCTGTCGGCGAGTGCGAAGATCAGGCCGCCATGAGCGGTGCCGTGGCCATTCAGCATGTCGGCGCGGATCGCCATCCGGACCCTCGCATAGCCTTCGCGCGCCTCCTCGATCTCGAGGTCCCAGGAAGGGCCGGTACCCTCGGCGGCGAGCATCGCTCGGGCGACCTTGTCGGCCATGGCGTTCGAGTCCATGGAGGCGGCCATGGCTTACGAGACCATCGAGTTCAAGCTGGAGGGCGGGATCGCCCGGCTGACGCTCAACCGGCCCGACCGGCTCAACAGCTTCACCGTGAAGATGCACGAGGAAGTGGCGGATGCGCTCTCCTCCCTCGCGGGGGCTCGGGTGCTGGTGCTGACCGGAGCGGGACGCGGCTTCTGTGCCGGGCAGGATCTCGGCGACCGGGCGGTGGCACCGGGCGAGGCGGTCGACCTCGGTCATTCGGTCGAGCGCTATTACAATCCGCTGATCCGACGGATCACGTCCCTCCCCTTTCCGGTGATCGCGCGCGTCAACGGGGTAGCGGCCGGTGCCGGCGCTAACATCGCGCTCGCCTGCGACATCGTGGTCGCCGCCAAATCAGCAAAGTTCATCCAGTCCTTCGCCTCGATCGGCCTGATCCCCGACAGCGGCGGTACCTGGGTGCTGCCGCGGCTGGTCGGCCAGGCGCGGGCGCTCGGCCTGGCGCTGACCGCGGAGCCGCTGCCGGCGGACAAGGCGGCGGATTGGGGGCTGATCTGGAAGGCGGTCGACGACGAGTCGCTCGACGCGGAGGTGGACGCGCTTGCGGCGAAGTTCGCGAGCGCGCCCACGCGCGGGCTGGCGCGGATCAAGGCGATGATCCGCGAGAGCTGGGGCCATTCGCTGGACGAGGAGCTCGACCTCCAGCGCGACGCGATGCGGGAGCTGGGTTACTCCGAGGATTATCGCGAAGGGGTCGCGGCGTTCATGGAAAAGAGGAAGCCCAGTTTCACGGGGCGGTAGGATCCCCCTCCCTGGAAGGGAGGGGTTAGGGGTGGGTGCCGCCGCAGGCGGCCGAATCTCGGAGTCGGAATAAGTCTCGCTGCGCTCGCCTACCCACCCCCTGCCCCTCCCTCGCAGGGAGGGGAGTCAATCCGCGACCAGCTCGGCGAACTTCTTGAGATCGATGTTGCCGCCGGAGACGACGCAGACGATCGGGCCCTTCCCGGCCTCGCCGGTCAACGCCGCGGCGAGGGCGAGGGCGCCGGCGCCTTCCGCTATTACCCGGGCTTTCTCCGCGATCAGGCGCATCGCGTCGCGCACCTGGTCGAGGCTGACGGTGATCGCGCCGTCGACGACCGGGCGCATCCGCTGCCACATCCTTTCGGTCACGCTCTGGCCGCCGGCGCCGTCGACGAAGCTCGCCTGCCAGGCCTCGAACCGGCGCGGGCCGCCCTCGCGCAACGACAAAGCGTAGGGCGCGGCGGTCTCGGGCTCGGCGCCGAAGATCCGGACGTCCGGCTTCAGCGCCTTGGCGGCGCTGGCGACGCCGGTGATCAGGCCGCCCCCGCCGATCGCGGTGACGATCGCCGCCACGTCGGGCGCATCCTCGAGGATCTCCAGGCCCATCGTGCCGTGGCCGGCGATGAAATCGTGATCGTCGAAGGGGTGGATGAAAATGCCGTCCATGCCGTCGAGCGCGTGCGCCTCGGCGATATTCCAGGCTTCGGTGTAGGAGACCGGGATGATGCGGGCGCCGAGCGCGCGCATCCGGTCGAGCTTGGTCTGCGGTGCCGTCTCGATGGCGACGACGGCGCAGGGAATGCCCGCCGCCCGCGCCGCATAGGCGACGCCCTGCCCGGCATTGCCGGCGCTGATCGTCCAGACGCCGCGGGCGCGCTCCTCCGGCGACAGCGCCGCCACCGCGTTGGCCGCGCCGCGTATCTTGTAGGCGTTGGTCGGCTGGAGGTTTTCCAGCTTCAGGCGGATGTCGGGCGCGTCGGGCCCTAGGTCGAGCCGGACCAGCGGCGTTCGAAGCACGGTGCCGCGGATGCGCTCGCGGGCGGCCTCGACGTCTTCGAGGGGAATGGGCCGTACGGGTTGAGGCATTCTTCCCCTCCTTGCAGCCGCCAAACCCTAAACCGTTCGGCCTGAGCTTGTCGAAGGCCTTTCCTTTCCCCTAGGCACATCGGGAAGGAGAGGGCTTCGACAAGCTCAGCCCGAACGGAGTGCGGATGAAGACGCTGAACCTCCTCAACTACGCCCAGGACCGCTGGTACGAGGCGCCCGCGGGATCGCTCGCGCCGGTTGAGAGCGCCGTCTCCGGCGAGACGATCGCTCTGACCGGAAGCGAGGGGCTCGATTTCGCCGGCATGCTGCGCCACGCGCGCACCGTGGGCGGGCCGGCGCTGAGGCGGATGACCTTCCACGAGCGGGCGTGGATGCTCAAGGACCTCGCCAACGCCGTAATGGCGCGCAAGGAGGAATTGTACGAGCTCTCCTACGAGACCGGAGCGACCCGGACCGACGGCTGGATCGACATCGAGGGCGGTGCCGGAACGCTGTTCTCCTTCTCCTCGAAAGGGCGGCGCGAGCTGCCCAACACCCGAATCCTGATCGACGGGGCGATGGAGCCGCTGTCGAAGGGCGGGACGTTCGTCGGCCAGCACGTCTTCACGCCGCTCCAGGGCGTCGCCGTCCACATCAACGCTTTCAACTTCCCGGTCTGGGGGATGCTCGAGAAGCTCGGCCCGACCCTGCTCGCCGGGGTGCCGGCGATCGTCAAGCCGGCCTCGGCGACCGGCTACCTCGCCGAGGCCGCCTTCCGGATCATGATCGAGGCGAACGTGCTTCCGCCGGGCGCGCTTCAGCTGGTTATGGGCGGGGTCGGCGACCTGCTCGACCATCTGACCTTGCAGGACGTGGTGAGCTTCACCGGTTCGGCGCAGACCGCGATGAAGCTCCAGTCGCACCCGGTGATGGCCCAGGAGAGCGTGCGGTTCATCGCCGAGCGGGACAGTCTGAACGCGTCGATCCTCGGGCCGGACGCGGCGCCGGGGACTCCGGAGTTCGACCTGTTCGTCAAGGAAGTGGCGCGCGAGATGACGGTCAAGGCGGGGCAGAAATGCACCGCCATCCGCCGCGCCATGGCGCCCGCGCAGCATATCGACGCCGTTCAGGAGGCGCTGATCGAGCGGCTCGCCAAGACGAAGATCGGCAATCCGCGCGAGGAGGGCGTGACGATGGGCGCGCTCGCCAGCCGTTCGCAGCTTCAATCGGTGCGCGACGCGGTCGCCGAGCTGGCCAAATCGGCGCGGATCGTCTCCGGCGACCCCGGCCGACCGCCCGTCGAGGGGAACGGGGCGTTCATTTCGCCGATCCTGCTTCGAACCGACGACCCCTGGAACACGGACTCGGTGCACGACGTCGAGGCGTTCGGGCCGGTCTCGACGATCATGCCGTACCGGGACCTCGACGACGCCATCGCGCTCGCCAATCGCGGCATGGGGAGCCTTGCGCTGTCGCTGTTCACCTTCGATCCGTCCGTGGCCGAGGACTTCGTGCTCGGCTCGGGCGCCTATCACGGCCGAATGGTGATCCTCGACCGGACGTCGGCGAAGGAATCGACCGGCCACGGCTCTCCCCTCCCCGTGCTCGTCCACGGCGGGCCGGGACGGGCCGGCGGCGGCGAGGAGATGGGCGGTATCCGCGGGGTCACCCATTACATGCAGCGAACCGCGCTCCAGGGCTCGCCGGCGGTGCTGTCGAGTGTGGTCCAGCAATGGCTGCCGGGCGCGCCGAAGGTCGAGGGCGACATCCATCCATTCCGCAAGCGAATCTCGGAGCTCGACATCGGCTACACGCTGAAGACGGCGAGCCGAACCGTCACGCTCGAGGATATCGAGCATTTCGCCCATTTCACCGGCGATACTTTCTACGCCCACATGGACGAGGAGGCGGCGAAAGCGAGCCCGATCTTCGAGGGACGGGTGGCGCACGGCTATCTGATCCTGAGCTTCGCCGCGGGGCTGTTCGTCGAGCCGTCGCCGGGGCCGGTGCTCGCCAATACCGGGCTCGAGAACCTTCGCTTCCAGACGCCGCTCTACCCGGGCGATTCGATGCGGGTCGAGCTGACGGTGAAGACCAAGAGCATCCGCGACGAGGAGAAGGGAGAGGTGCGCTGGGCCGTCTATGTGTTCAACCAGAAGGACGAGGTGGTCGCGAGCTACGACCTCCTCACCATGAACCGGCCGTGAGGCGGCTCGCCTTCCTGCTGGCGGCGGCGCTGCTGCCGGGCTGCGCGGCGGCGGCGAAGCCGTGCAACGCGCCGGTCTGCGAGGCCGAGGTGGTCAAGGCCTATCCGCACGACCCCGAAGCCTTCACCGAGGGCCTGTTCTACCGGAACGGCCATTTGTTCGAGAGCACCGGCCTCAACGGCCGCTCGTCGATCCGCGAGGTCAATCTCGAGGACGGCCGGGTGCTCCGCTCGGTCGACGTCGATCCGCGCTATTTCGGCGAGGGAATCGTCGACTGGGGCAACCAGCTCGTCAGCCTCACCTGGCAGCACGGCATCGGCTTCCGCTGGAACCTCGCCGACTTCCGCCAGACCGGCAGCTTCCATTATCCCGGCGAAGGCTGGGCGCTGACCCGGAACGCCACCGACATCATCATGAGCGACGGCACTCCGCAGATCCGCTTCCTCGACCCGAGGACGCTCGCCGAGCGGCGGCGGATCACCGTCACCGACCACGGCCAGCGCATCGCCCGGGTCAACGAGCTCGAATATGTGCACGGCGAAATCCTCGCCAACATCTGGATGACTCCCCGGATCGCGCGGATCGACCCGAAGGACGGGCATGTGAAGGGCTGGATCGACCTGTCCCGCCTGGTTGCCGAGGCCTCGCCCGGCGGCGAGGATGCGGTGCTGAACGGAATCGCCTACGACGCTGCCAAAGACCGGTTGTTCGTGACCGGAAAGCTCTGGCCGAAGCTCTACGAGATAAAGCTCGTGCCGGCGCGGGGCGAACGCTGATCGCGTCGATCACCCGGCTGCGCCTGCGCGCCTGGCGCTTCGTCCCGGCCTTCCTCTGGCGCGCCTTCCAAAGCCAGCGCGAGGCGGAGCGGAGCGACGGCTTCCTGGGCGGCTATGTCGCGATGGCGCCGCGCCGGGCGTTCTGGACGGTGACCCTGTGGCGCGACGTCGAGGCGATGCGCGCCTATCGCCGCTCCGGCGCCCATCTCGCCGCGATGCCGAAGCTGCTCGGCTGGTGCGACGAGGCCGCCGTGGCGACGCTCTCGGATGTGGAGGCGCTGCCCGAGCCCGAGGAAGCGGCGCGGCGGTTGGCGGCCGAGGGGCGGCTGTCGAAGGTGCGTCACCCGTCCCCGGCCCATTCGGGCGGCGCCGTCTGTCCCGATGCGGCCGTGCCGCGCGCGACGCAGCGGTTGCGGCGCCGAGCCCGCTGACCCCCCACACCGTTCGGCCTGAGCCTGTCGAAGGCCTTTCCTTCCTTCGGATGGTCTGAAAGCGAAAGGGAGGGCTTCGACAGGCTCAGCCCGAACGGTTGTTAGGTCGGTATTTCGCCGCCCCCCCCCTCAAATCTCCTCCTTGACCTGGGCGTGGGCGAGCATGGCGAAGAGGCCGGTGCCGCCGACGATGTTTCCGGCGAGGACCGGGAGAAGGAAGGTGCCGAGCACCCAGCCGATCCCGGCCTTGCCGGCCCACAGCAGCAGGAAGGCCTCGGCGGCGCCGGCGATGACGTGGGTGAAGCCTCCGATCGCGATCAGATAGGCGAGAACGAGGACGATCCAGAAGCTCGAATCGTCCATCGCCGAGCGGATCCAGGCGATCGAGGCGACCAGGAAGCCCGCCGGAATGCCCTGGAGGAACATGTCGACCGGCGCCTTCTCGAACAATTTCGCCGAGACCTCGAGCATCGCCCGGGTCAGCTCCGGCGACTGGAGCGGGAGATAGATGGCGGCGGCGGATATGACGGCGGCGCCGACCAGGTTGCCGGCGAGGACGATCCCCCAGAGGCGCGCCGTGCGCCGAAGGCTGGCCATCGTCCGCTCGCGCATCAGCGGAAGCACGGCGACCGTCGTATGCTCGGTGAACAGTTGCATCCGCCCGAGGATGACGATGATGAAGCCGAGGCAGTAGCCGAAGCCGGCGACCAGCTCGCGCCACGGCGCGTCCGGCAGGCGCTGGTGGAGCGCGCCCTGGGCCGTGACCGAGGCGATGATGGCGAGGCCGGCGGCGAGCCCCGACCAGAAGAGCGAGCCGGCGGGCCGCTCGAGCTCGTCCTCGCCCTGCTTGACGACCGCGGCGTGGACCACCTTGGCCTTGGGTGGGCTGCGTTGCTCGACCTCTCTTTCTTCCTCCTCGCTCAGCGGCGGGGGTTCGTCCTGGGCCATGGCGTCGCCTTTGCTTCAAGGTCGTTCGCGCCAGCGCGTCGCGGCCACCGAAGGTTCCACCCTTGAGGCGAAGGCCGCCGGGTCATAGGCTGCGGCGACACAGGAGAGACGGGTGATCGAAGGCTACGCGCTGCCGCCGGGCTGGCCGAGGATGAGCCTCGCCGAGGTGGACGCCCTGCTGACCGCGCCCGGCGCCCGATTCGAGATGGCGGAGGCGGTGATCCGAGGCCTCCCGACGCGGATCTGGAAGAACGCGCCGCCTTCCCTCCCCTTCCTCCTTGCCCATTCGCGCGGCCACGGCGAGCGGACGGCCTGGATCCTCGACGATGAACGGGTGAGCTTCGAGGCCACGTACCGCGCCGCGGCGACCCTGGCGGCGGAGCTGCGGCGGCTCGGCGTGAGCAAGGGCGACCGGGTCGCGATCGCCATGGCCAATTTTCCGGAATGGCCGGTCGCCTTCTTCGCCGCGACCGCCCTCGGCGCGATCGCGGTGCCGCTCAATGCCTGGTGGACCGGCGGCGAGCTCGAATACGGCCTCGCCGATTCAGGCGCGGCTTTGCTCATCGCCGACGGCGCGAGATGGGAGCGAATCGCGCCCCACGCGCCCGCCCTCCCCGACCTGCGCCACGTCCTCGTCGCGCGCCGCCGCAACGACGCGCCCGGCGGCAGCGACCTCGAGGCGGTGATCGGCCGGCCGGAGAGCTACGCCTCGCTTCCGGAAACCGCGCTGCCGGAGGCCGAGATCGCGCCGGACGATCCCGCGACCCTCTTCTACACGAGCGGGACGACTGGAAACCCGAAGGGCGCGCTGGGCACGCACCGCAATTTGATGACCAACATCCTCTCGGTCGGCTATTCGGTCGCCCGGGCGGCGCTCCGCCGGGGCGACGTGCCCGGGCCGCCCGAGCCGCGGACCGGGCTGATGGTCATCCCTTTGTTCCACGTCACCGCCTGTTCGGCCAGCCTGATGGGCTCGATGGCGGTCGGCAACACGACGGTCTTCATGCGCAAATGGGATCCCCTGGAAGCGATGGCGATCATCGAGCGGGAAAAGGTGCAGGTGACGGGCGGCGTGCCGACCATCGCCTGGCAATTGCTCGACCATCCCGAACGGAGCCGCTTCGATCTCTCGAGCCTCGAGATGATCAGCTACGGCGGCGCGCCTGCGGCGCCCGAGCTGGCGCGCCGCATCTTTGCCGAGTTCGGCGCCCTGCCCGGCAACGGCTGGGGGATGACCGAGACGATGGCGACGGTCACCAGCCATGTCGGCGAGGATTATCTGAACAGGCCCGACAGCTGCGGGCCGCCGGTACCGATCTCGGACCTCAGGATCGTGTCGCCCGACGGGCGCGAGGAGCTTCCGGTCGGCGAGGTCGGGGAATTATGGGCGAAGGGGCCGCAAATGGTGGTCGGCTATTGGAACAAGCCCGAAGCCACGGCCGAGACGTTCGTCGACGGCTGGGTGCGCACCGGCGATCTCGCCCGCCTCGACGAGGAAGGCTTCTGCTACATCGTCGACCGGGCCAAGGACATCGTCATCCGCGGCGGCGAGAACATCTATTCGGTCGAGGTCGAGAACGTCCTTTTCGACCATCCCGCGGTCAGCGACGCGGCCCTGATCGGCCTTCCCCACAAGACGCTCGGCGAGGAGCCGGCGGCGGTGGTCCAGCTCGCGCCCGGAACGGCGGCGAGCGAACAGGACTTGCAGGACTGGGTCCGAGCACGCCTCGCCGCGTTCAAGACGCCCGTGCGCATCGCCTTCCTCGCGGAGCCGCTGCCCCGCAACGCCAACGGCAAGATCCTCAAGTCGGAGCTGAGGCGGCTGTTCGAGCGCTAGGCTCTCATCCTTCCCCTGCGCTTCGCGCGCCGAAGGGATTCGATCCGTCGGCCTGCGGATTAATTGTGCGCGTTGCCCGAAGCGCGCGGATCGAGATCGTCGGAATTATGGTCCCGCTGCTTCCATTCGGCGGCGGTCATGCAGACCCGGCGGCTTCCGTAGAGGCCGACCGAAGTCTCCTCGCGACGGCAGATCTTGCGCTCGGCCTTCGGCGCCTCGGCGCCCGGCTGTGTCTGCTCGGCCTGCTTCGTGTCCTCGGCCAGAGCCGCCGAACCCATGGCGAACGCCGCCATCGCCAGAATCATCTTCATTCCCGCCCTCCGGTGAAAAGTGTGAGCAGCCCCATAGAAGCAATTCATTTAGTTGGAAAGTTCAAACTTCAGGGAGGTCCGGATTCCGTCGCGGGAGCGGCACGGCGCGTCGCCAGGAAGAGCAAGGCGCCGGCCGCCAGCCAGGCGAGGCCGAGGGTCTGCGCCGCCCGGTCCATGTTGACCATGACGTAGACCAGCACCGCCGCGCCGAGCAGCGGCACGATCAGATGGCGGACCCAGGCGCGGCTGCGCCGGCGGACGGCGAAATGCACGATCACCGAGGCGTGGAGCATGACGAATCCGGTGAGAGCGCCGAAGCTGACGATCGAGACGAGCAGTTCGAGCCGGTCGATGAAGGCGAAACCGATCGCCAGGGTCAGCCCCGCGACGAGCAGGAGGGCCCGATTGGGCACCTGGCGACGGCTGACGCGGCTCAGCACGCGCGGCAGCCGGCCGTCGCGCGCCATCGCGAACAGCAGCCGCGCCGTCGCCGCCTGCGCGGCCAGGGCGCCCGACGCGCCGGCGAAGACGACTCCGAGCACCGACGCCGCGAGCCGCATCGGCGTTCCGCCGACCGTGCCGGCTATGCCGTAGAAAGCGGCGTAGGTCGGCTGGCCCGGCGGGAAGGATTGGCGGCCGAGGACGAAGAGGCCGGCGAGATAGCTTTGCACGACGAACAGCAGGGCGGCGCTCACCAGGGCGATCAGAGTCGCCTTCCCAACCACCTTGCGGCCGCCCTCAACCTCCTCGGCAAGGGTCGAGATGCCGTCGAAGCCGAGGAAGCTTAGAACGCCCAGCGAGACCGCTCCGAAGACGATGCCCGCCGTGAAATGCGCCGGATCGAAGAAGGGCTGGAGCGAGAGGTGCGCGCCGCCCGTCCCGAGGGCCAGGCCGCGCGCCGCGAGGACGAGGAAGGCCGCGAGGAGGAGGCCCTGGAGGATCAGAAGCGCCCGGTTCGCCTTCGCCACCGAATCGATGCCGGCGAGGTTCAGCGCCGTGTTGATCGAAAGGAACAGGACCAGCCACAGCCAGACCGGCGGCGCGGCCCAGGCGTCCTTGAGGGCGATCCCGCAGGCGAGATAGGCAAGGCTCGGGATCAGCAGGTAGTCGAGCAGGAGAGCCCAGCCGCCGAGGAACCCGGCCCATTCGCCGATGCCGAGCCGCGCGTAGGAATAGACCGAGCCGGCGACGGGGAAGGCCTCGGACATGGTCATGTAGCTGATCGCCGTCAGGCTCATCGCGACGAGGCCGATCGCGAACACCAGGGCGACCATCGAATGGGCGGCGTTGAAGACGATCCCGAAGTTCGAGAAAGGCGCGATCGGCGAGATGAAGATGAGCCCGTAGACGACAAGGTCGGTGAGCGAGAGCGCGCGCTTGAGCTCCGGCGCATAGCCGAGCGCCTCCGGCGTCGCTTCGAGCGGCTCGGTCATGGTCTGCTTCCCCCTGGTCCGACCGCGGGTGTACCAGCGTTTCGAGCGGCCGCCAGCGTTGGTAGGAGCGGACCTAGCCCGCTTTATACTCGCCGATGCTCTCGTCGAGGAACGGGTTGTTCGCCTCGCGCTGCCTCGCCGCCGCCTCGTCGTAGAGGAAGGGGAGGAAGGCATAGCGCGTGCCTTTGGTCACCGGCGTCGCCTCGTGGAGCAGCGAGCAGGAGAAGACGACGGCCCCGCCGGTCGGAGCGCGGTAGGTGCGCGGGCCGAACTCGGGGAAGCGCAGGTCGCCGCCTTCATAATCCTCCGCGTTGAGGTTGATGGTGACGGCGAAGCGGCGGTGGGCGGTGCCCGCGGTGGTGTTGTCGCGGTGGGGACGGAAATGGCCGGCGCCGGCGGTGTAGCAGCCGATCAGGTAGCGCTCCATCCGGGTCGGCTCGAACTGGAACACGCGCTCGACCATCGGCGCAAGGCGCCGCCTGACCCTCTGCGCGAGCTGGGCACGCAGCGCCTCGTCCTCGATCGTATGGTCGCGGCGCATCTTGTGCGCCGGATCGGTGATCAGCACCGTCTTGCCGTCCACCTGGCGCATGAAGCCCGACGGCTCACCGCCACCCGATTCGTAGAGCGCGATCAGCCTGCGGCAGAGCGCCGGCTCGAGGATTCGGGGCGCGACCAGGACCGGCGCGAACACGCCCGCCCGCGGCTCGGCCACGATTGCCCTCAGCGCCGCCAGTGCCGCCTCCCCTGTCTCGATCGGGAATCGGTCGACCAGACGCAAGGTGGCATCGATCACCAGCCAGTGCGGATGGTAGCGCGTCTCGTCGTCCGCGGGGATTGCCCCGTAGAGGCGGCTGAGGGCGCGATCGTAATCGAGGAAGAAACGGATTCCGGGCAGCGACTGGGCGATCCGTCCCTCCGCCGCGTCGGACGGTTCGACGGTGACTCCGAAGAAGCAGGCGCTTTCGTCGTCGAACAAAGCGCGGTTGGCATCGACCAGGCTCAGCGCGGCCGCCGAGGCCGGCTCCGCGGCGGGTCCGAAGAACAGCATGAGGATCGCCCGTCCGCCGGTGCTCTCGAACGCATACGCGGGATTTCCGCTGAGGGCGGCGGCGCGGAACCAGGGGACGGGCTCTCCCGCCAGCGGCGGCCCGGCCGGCTCGGCCTGCCCGGGGACGGGCCCGCTCATTCGCCCGGCCAGCCCTCGATCAATTCGACGAAGCGGGTCAGCCAGGCGTTGGTCTGGTGGCCGTCGACGACCCGGTGGTCGATGGTGAGGGAGACATAGGCCATCGGCCGAATCTGGATCGTGTCGGCGCCGTCGACCTCGCGCACCACCACCCGTTTCTCGAGCTTGCCGATTCCAAGGATCGCCGACTGGGGCTGGTTGATGATGATCGGCGCCGCGAGCAGCGAGCCCGAGACCCCGTGGTTCGAGATGGTGAAGGTGCCGCCGGAGACGTCGCGCGAGGTGAGCTGCTCCTGGCGCGCCTTCTCGATCAGCTCGTCGAGCCCGGCGGCGATGCCCTTGAGGTTGAGGGTCTGGACCCGCCTCAGGACCGGCACGATCAGACCCTTCTCGCCAAGCGCCGTGCCGACGCCGATATTGACGTCGTCGAAAATCTCCAGCCGATCGTCGTGCCAGCGGCTGTTGATCGCCGGCGCGACCTTCATTGCCTCCGCCGCGGCGGCGACGAGGTAGGCGGTGTAGGTGAGCTTGACGCCCTTCTTCGCGAACGACTCCTTGTGCCGCTCGCGGTGCCGCATGATCGCGGAGAAATCGGCCTCGAACATAGCGGTGACGTGCGGCGCCCGGGTCACCGAGTTCAGCATGTTCTCGGCGATCTTCAGGCGCATCCGGTCGTGCGGCACGGAATGGGAGCGGATCGACGCATCGGAGGGCTGCGACACCCGCGGCTGGGCGGTGGTGCGCGGTCCTTCGCTCTGCACCCTGGTGGCGGCCTCGACGGCCCGGTCGACATCAGCGCGAGTGATTCGCCCGTCGCGCCCCGTGCCTTCGATCTTGGCGGGATCGATGTCGTGCTGGAGGAGTGCGCGGCGAACCGAAGGGGAAAGGCGGTGCTCGCCCGAAGCGGCGCGCGGTATGGGATCCGCACGGATGCCAGCCTTGGCCGGAATGATCGGTATCTCGGGCTCATGGCCTGGGACGTCAGCCACCGCAGCGATGCGCCCCAACACCGCCCCCGGCACCGCGTCCGCTCCGCTCTCGAGCAATATCTCGCGCAGAACGCCGGCCGCCGGGGCCGGGACCTCCATCGCCACCTTGTCGGTCTCGAGCTCGACGAGCGGGTCGTTCTCCTCGACCCGGTCGCCGACCTGGCGCAGCCAGGCTCGGACGACCGCCTGGGTGCCTTCCTGCTCGGCGGGGACGAGAACGTCGATCATCAGAACCCCACCAGCGCGTCTATCCCGACGCGGATGCGCTCCACGCTTGGCACGGCCCAGTTGAGCAGGACCGGGTTATGCGGACTGGGAATGTCCGGCATGGTCACTCGGGCAATCGGCGCGTCGAGGTCGAGGAAGGCCTCGTCGGCGACCACTGCGGCGATCTCGGCGCCGAAGCCGCCGGTCTTCAGATCCTCGTGAACGATCAGGCAGCGGCGGGTGCGGCGGACGCTCTCCAGGACCATTTCCCTGTCCCAGGGAACGAGCGTGCGAAGGTCGATGACATCGGCGGAGAAATCCTTCGCCGCCTCCTCGCAGCGCGGCACCATCGCGCCCCAGGTGACGATGGTGATGTCGCCCCCTTCCCTCGTCTTCCTGGCCCGCCCGAACGGCAGGACGTAATCGTCGCCGGGATAAGGCCGCCGCGCCCAGGCGTCGTCGAGCATCGCGCGGTGCTCGAAGAAGATGACGGGATCGTTGCCGCGAAGGCCGGCGCGGAGCAGGCCGACGGCGTCCTCGGCGTTCGAGGGCACCGCCACCAGCCAGCCGGGATTGTGGACGAACTGCACCTCGTTGGTCTGGCTGTGCCAGGGATCCCCGCACTTGAAGAACCCGCCCGGGATTCGAAGCACCATCGGCGCGGCGAAGCGGTTGTGGGTGCGCCAGCGCATCGTCCCGCAATCGTTGATCTGCTCGGTCGCCGGCTCGGCATATTTGCGGAACTGGATCTCGGGGACCGGCATCAGCCCGGCGAGCGCGATTCCGACCGCCCGGCCGATGATCCCTTCCTCGTTCAAGCTCGTGTCGAACACCCGGTCGTGGCCGTATTTCTCCTGGAGCCCGAGGGTGACGGCGTGGACCCCGCCCTTGGGACCGATATCCTCGCCGAACAGCAGCACGCGCGGGTTGATTTCCAGCTCCTTGTCGAGGGTGCGGCGGATCGCGGTCACCATGTTGATCCGCTGGCCCTCGGGCTTGGGTTCCTCATGGCTGGAAGGGGCGCGGTAGCCCTTGGTCCACTGCCCCCCCATCTTCTGCATCTCGCCTTCGTAGAAGACGTGGTCGAGCACGCGCTCCGGGTCCGAGACGCCCGCGGCCTCCGCCTTGGCGCGCGCCTGTTCGACCGCCGCCCGGGCGTCGGCCTCGATCCGGTCCCATTCCGTCTCATCGAGAACGGAGCCGACCAGGAAGGACTTCAGCTTCGGCAGCGGATCGCGCAGCCATTCCTCGCGGACCACCTCCTCCGACTTGTAGGTCTGCGTGTCCTGGAAGCTGTGACCCTGGAGGCGCGGGACGCGCAGGTGGAGAAGCGCGGGACCTTTGCGGGCGCGGACATGGGCGACGGCGCGGTCGACCAGCTCGGCGGCCTCGGCCGGCTCCGTCCCGTCGCCGGCGAAGATGGCGAGGCCGGTGAAGGCGGCCAGGTTCTTCGAGATGTCGGCGCCCGGCGTCTGGTAGCTGCACGGGACCGAGATGCCGTATTGATTGTCCTCGACGTAGAACAGCATCGGGAGCTTCTGCGTCGTCGCTATGGTCAGCGAGGCCCAGAAACCGCCGGTCGCGCACGACGCGTCGCCGCCGAGCACCACCGCGATCGCCGCGTCGTACGACCGGTCGCCGAGCACGCTGCGATAATATTCGATCGCCTGGGCCCAGCCCGCGGTCGGCGTGTATTGCGCCCCCACGCCGCCGGACATTGGGAGGGCCGGAGCGCCGTTCGGGTTCGGGTAGTTGAACACGACGCCGATGTCGCGACCGTCCGAATAGCCCCCTTCCCGGCCCATCCCGGAGGCGAGCGCGTCCTCGATCGGCACGCCGAGCGAGAGCAGGAGCGGGCGGGAGCGGTAGTATCCGCAGGTGGCGTCGCGGCGGTGGGTGAGGCGGCTGCCGAGCAGGATCTGGGCCATGTCGTGGCCGCGCGCGCTGAACTGGTAGAGGATCTTGCGCTCGGGAACGAGCCGCTCCTCCTCGAGCTTGTCCATCGCCCGGCTGACCTGGACGAGGTAGGCGACCTTGCGCCAGTCGAAGCCCGGGTCGGGCGCCTCGGTCCGCGCCTTCGGCTCCGCGAAGCCCTGCTCATCCATCCATCTTCTCCACTACGGCGGCGGCGAAGCGGTCGACATTGTCGTCGGAGAGTCCGACGACGTTGAAGCGCCCGCTGTCCGCCATGTAGATGCCCTTCTCCTCGCGCAGCGCCAGCACCTGGTCGCGCGACAGCGGCAGCATCGAGAACATGCCGTTCTGCGAATCGATGAAGGCGAGGCGCTCGTCATAGACGGCGAGACGCGCCCGCAGGCGGCGGATGCGGGCGCACATCTCCTCAAGCTGGGCGTGCCAGTCCGCGCGCAACTCGGGCGTGTCGAGGACGATGCGGGCGATGGCGGCCCCGTGGTCGGGCGGCATCGACCACATGGTGCGGGCCAAAGTCATCAGGTTGCCGAACACGATGTCGGCCGTCTTGCGATCGGACGCCTTGACGAAGAGGTTGCCGGTCCGCTCGCGATACACCCCGAAATTCTTGTCGCAGCTCTGCGCGACCAGCGCCTGCTCGGCGGCCTCGACGATGAGACGGGTCCCGAAGGCGTCGGGCTCCAGCCCGTTGCCGAGCCCCTGATAGGCGAGGTCGACGAACGGGATGAGGCCGCGGCGGGCGACGACGTCGGCGAGCTCCCGCCACTGGTCGGGCGAGAGATCGGCGCCGGTCGGGTTGTGGCAGCAGCCGTGGAGCAGGACGAGGTCGCCCGCCGCCGAGTCGCCGAGCGCGTCGAGCATCGCGTCGAACAGGATGCGGCGGCTCTTCACGTCGTAATAGGGGATCGGCACCATCTCGACTCCGGCCGAAGCGATGAGCGGCGCGTGGTTGGGCCAGGTCGGCTGGCCGACCAGGATGCGCGCCTTCGGGTTGGCGCGGTGGATGAGGTCGGCCGCCACCCGGAGCGCGCCGCAGCCGCCGGGCGTCTGCAGCCCGACGATCCGCTCGTCCCGCGCGAGCTTTTCGCCGAACACGATCGGGCGGATCAGCTCGGTGAAGCGGGCATCGCCCTGCGAGCCGAGATAGGCCTTGGTCTCCTGAGTCTCCCAGAGCAGGCGCTCGGCCTTCTTCACCGCGCGCAGGATCGGCGTCGAACCATCGCTGTCGCGATAGACCCCGACGCCGACGTCGATCTTGTCGGCCCGGCTGTCGGCGTCGCACAGCGCGATGAGCTGGAGGAGGCTGTCGGACTTCTGAGCCTCCAGCCGCTCGAACAGGACCGGCGCGTCGGCCAGCAGCACTGAGCTTTCCATTGTCCCTCCTGTCGGCGCCAGAGGCATAACGCCGAAGGTACACCTATCGCACCGTCCCTCGGAATGCATATCTGTTTTGCCGCGTCGTTGGCTGGATTTGAAACAAACTTTCGATTATATACGGCTTTGTGAAAGAAGATGATCGGCTGGACGCCGTCGATCGGCGAATCGTGCGCGCCCTGCAGCGCGACGCGGCGCTGAGCCACGCCGCTTTGGCGGAGCAGGTCGGCGCATCGGCGGCCTCGGTGTGGCGGCGAGTGCGGGCGCTGGAGAAGGCCGGCGTGCTCGGCAAGACCGTGCGGCTCGCCAGCGCGGAGGCGCTCGGCCGGCCGGTCAACGTGCTCTGCCAGGTGCGGATGACCAAGCAGACGGTGGAGGCGCGGGCCCAGTTCGAGGAGTTCATCCTCACCCGCGAGGAGATCGTCGAATGCTACGCCATGTCGGGCGAGTGGGACTATCTGCTGCGCATCGCGGTGCGCGACGTCGCCGACTATGACCGCTTCATCATGCGCGGAGTCCTCGCCCACCCCTCGGTGGCGAGCGCCGCCTCCAATTTCGCGCTCCGGCAGGTCAAATATACGACCGAGATCCCGGTCTGAGCATTGCCCGTCCCCCCGGACTTGATCCGGGGTCCACCTACCTTTCCCACCGCCAATGGAGGTGGATGCCGGATCAAGTCCGGCATGACGGTCTAGGCCGCCTGGCCCTCGAGCATGCCGTCGAGCTCGCCGCGGCGCTCGAGCTCGGCGAGATCGTCGGAGCCGCCGATATGGCGGCCGTCGATGAAGATCTGAGGCACGGTGTGGCGGCCGCCCGAGCGCTCCAGCATCTCGTCGCGCTTCCCCGGCACCGAGTTGATCTCATATTCCTCGTGTTCGACGCCCTTCTCGCCGAGCAAGGCCTTCGCCCGCGCACAATAAGGACAACCGAATTTGGTGTAGATCTCGACCCGGGCCATGTTTCGCTCCTGTTTGGAGCGGCGAGTTGGGCGCCGCTCCCGCCTGTGTCAATGCTCGGCCGCCATGCGCGGACCGCCGTGCGACGGCTTGGGCGTCTTGCCCTGGGCGCGGTCGATCCGGGCCTGGGTCTTGCGGTCGGCGACCCAGCGCAGCGCCATGCCGGCGATCGACAGCAGGGCTCCGGCGGCGACCATCGCAATCACCCAGAGCTCGCCCTTCGCGCCTTTGAGCGCGGGGACTGCGAGCAGAAAAACGCTCACGATCGAAATGAGATAGCCCTGTCCCTTGAGGGCGTGCGGATCCTTCATCATGGGGTCACAAACGACGCAGCGGCGTTTTGGATCAATCCGGCTCGGTGCGAATGACCCGCGCCCAGCAAAGCACCTCGACCGAGGCTGCGCCGGCCCGCTTCAGCGTCCGAGCGCAGGCACGGGCGGTGGCACCGCTGGTGTAGACGTCGTCGACGAGCACG
>JAXDPA010000037.1:0-3470 GCA_034668685.1 Sphingomonadales bacterium
AGGAGGACGACGTCTTGCTCGCCACCCGCAACGGCCGCGCCATCCGCTTCTCGGCGACCGACGTGCGCGAGTTCCAAAGCCGGGATTCGAACGGGGTGCGCGGCGCCCGGCTGATCGGCGGCGACGAGGTGATCTCTCTGTCGGTGCTGCGCGGCTTCGCGGCCACGCCGCAGGAACGCGAGGATTATCTGCGCGCCGCGTCCTGGAAGGATCGCCGCGAGGGGCAGCCGGAGGCCGAGCAGAGGCTGAGCGACGAGCGCATGGCCGAGTTCGCCGCCGCCGAGGAGTTCATCCTCACCGTCTGCGCCAACGGCTACGGCAAGCGCAGCTCGGCTTATGAATATCGCCGCACGAACCGCGGCGGCCAAGGCATCACCAATATCGACAATCTCGCCCGCAACGGCCCGGTCGTCGCCTCCTTCCCCGCCCATGCCGGCGAGCAATTGATGCTGGTCACCGATCAGGCCAAGCTGATCCGGATGAGCGTCGGCGACACCCGCGTGATCGGACGCAACAGCGCCGGCGTCCGCCTGTTCAACGTCGCCGACGAAGAGCATGTCGTCAGCGCCGCGCGGATCGAGGAGAGCGAGGACGAGGACGAGGCCGATCTGGGCGACCATGAAGCCGAGATCGCCCCGAGCGACGATGCCGTGATCGGCGAGGATCTGGCCGACGGCGGAGAAAGCACCGGGGAGTGACCGCCCTCCCTGCGACGGCGTTCAAGATCCTGACCGGGGAGGAATGGGCGCGTTTCCTAGCCGACGGGCGGTTCGAGGGATCGCCCGTCGACCGCGCGGACGGCTTCATCCATCTTTCCGCCGCCGACCAGGTCGAAGCCACGCTCGCCCGCCATTTCGCGGGCCGGACCGGCCTCATCCTCGCCGAACTGGATCTTGCGGCGCTTGGCGACTCGGTGCGCTGGGAGGAATCGCGCGGCGGCGCGCTGTTTCCGCACGTCTATGGCGTGCTGCCTTTGGCGGCGGTCTCGGAGGCGAAGGCGATTTCCTGACGCCGTGACGGCCCGCTTGACTCCCGATCACTATCTGCTATTTCTGTAATTACAGAAAGGACAGGGATGTCGATTCTCGACCATGCGGATGCCAGGGCCTTCATCCTCCATTGGGGAGAAATGGGCACGCATTGGGGCGTCAATCGCTCGGTCGCGCAGATCCATGCCCTCCTCTATCTGTCCGACCGTCCGTTGCCGGCCGACGAGATCGTCGATCTGCTCCGCCTCGCCCGCTCGAACGTGTCGACCGGCCTGAAGGAGCTGCAGAGCTATGGCATCGTCCGCCGCGTCCATGTCGAGAGCGACCGCCGCGACCATTTCGTCGCCGAGACCGACTTGTGGGAAATGCTGATGCGGATCTCCGCCGAGCGCAAACGGCGCGAGGTCGATCCCACCGTCGCCCTCCTCGCCGAGCTCAGCGCGCGGCTTTCGAAAGACCCGAGCGCGCCGCCCCAGGTGCGCGAGCGCATCGTGCGGATGCACGAGTTCATCTCGACCCTGGGCGGCTGGTACGAGCAGGTCCGGGGCCTTCCCAAGCCGACCCTGATCACCCTGATGAAGCTCGGCGGCAAGGTCGCCCGCTTCGTCTCGCCCAAAACGCCCAAATCTTAGGAGCCAGGCAATGAAGATCCGAAAGCGATGACTCACGCTCCCCAGTTTCTGTTTTTCCAGAATTAACCGATAGAAAGGAACGAGCCATGGTTGAGACTGCCTATGCCCTTTATCTGATCATCTCGATCGGCATCACCATCTGGGTGGCGCACACGCTGCACAGCAATGGCGAGGTCTTCCTGATCCAGTGCTTCGGCCACAATGCGGCGGTCGCCAAATCGACCAACCATCTGCTCGTGGTCGGCTTCTATCTGGTCAATATCGGCTTCATTACGCTAACGCTCAGCCTCGGCAACGAGCCGACGACCTATACCGAGGCGATCCGCTTCCTGAGCTCGAAAGTCGGCCTCGCCGTGCTCGTGCTCGGCGGCATGCATTTCTTCAACATGACCGCGATCGCCCGCTTCGGCCGCAAGGTGAACGACTGGCTGACCGACCGCCGGGCGGACGAGATGGTCGCCGCCTGAACCCTCAGGGAAGCGGGCGCCCTCCCCGCGCCCGCTTCCCGCCTTCGAGGAACAAGCCCATGACGACCGTCGCATCTCCGGTCTTCGCCGCGCTCCCAGCCTCGGCAGCGGCCGGCCCTGTGTTCGTGCTGAGCCTCGCCGCCGCACAGATATATTCGTTCATGCCCGAGCCTGTTCCGATCGACCCGGCAAGCCTTGCCATGACCTTGGCCCTGCTGATTCCGGCGGCCGTGGCCGGCTTCCTGATCAGCTTCCTGCCTAACGCAATCGGCGCCCATATCCTGTCGAGGGCTGGGGAATTCAGCGAAACGGCGCGAGCGCCGATCTCGTGGATCGCGGTCGGGGCCGCTTTGGGATTGGGCTCGCCATGATGTTCGGTGCGTTCGCGGACGGGGGTGCGGTCGCCTTCGCCCTGGTCATCACCTCGGCGATCTGCGCCGGAATCTGCCGGGCGCGGACCCGGTGGGAGGGCTGACCGGTTCAGGCGTAGAGGTCGACCGGCTCCCAGTCGGGCATGACCGCCTCGCGCAGCGGCGTGCGATGGCAATGGGCCGGATCGCGCTCGAAGCAGAGCAGGGCCGAAGGCTTCTCCCCGGCCAGGGCGACCATCTGGGCGGCCTGCGCGCCGGCCTCGGGAGTCTCGAGCTGCGCGGCGTAGATCCGGATCATCTCGTCGAGTCGGCCCTTGCGCGCCGCCTCGCGCCCGGCAGGCGGCGTGCCAAGCGCCTTGAGGTGGATGTAATCGATCCCGGCTTCGCGGAGGCCGGCTGCCAGCACGTTCTTCGAAAAGCCGGGCTTGCGCGACAGCGGCACGGCGCGGACGTCGATCACCCGCTCCACGCCGGCCTGCCGCAGCGCAGCGATCACCTCGTCCTGGGTCGCGCCTTCATAGCCGATGGTGAAGACACGCATCGTCATTCCGGCCGGTGGCAGACGGCTTCGATATTGTTGCCGTCCGGATCGAGCACGAAGGCGCCATAATAATCGGGATGATATTGCGGCCTCAGGCCGGGTGGGCCGTTGTCGCGCCCGCCGGCGGCCATCCCCGCCGCATGGAAAGCATCGACGAGCCCGCGCGAATCGACGGCGAAGGCGACGTGTGTCCCCTCCCCCACGCGCTCATTGTCGCCGATCCAGAAATAGGGCTTGCCGCCCGACCCGAAGCCGTGGGCAGTGCCGCCCGCCTCGGTCTGGTCCGGCGTCGCGGTCGCGATCAGGGCGATGCCGATCGGCGCGAGTGCCTTTTCATAGAATGCGCGCGAGCGTGCCGCGTCGGCGACGGCGAAGCCGACATGATCGAGCATGACCTGTCTCCTTCGAGGGGATCAGACCCCTTTGTTTGCCGCGTTTTCCGAGTCGTGGGGGTGTTGTTGGGGTGGGGG
>JAXDPA010000038.1:0-5818 GCA_034668685.1 Sphingomonadales bacterium
CCGCGGCGACGGCAAGGTGGCGTTCACCTACTTCGGCGACGGCGCCGCCAACCAGGGCCAGGTCTACGAGAGCTTCAATATGGCCGAGCTGTGGAAGCTCCCGATCCTCTACGTGATCGAGAACAACCAGTATGCGATGGGCACTTCCGTCAACCGCTCGTCGGCCGAGGACCAGCTCTACCGGCGCGGCGAGAGCTTCCGGATCCCGGGCCTGCAGGTCGACGGGATGGACGTCCTCGCCGTCCGCGGCGCCGCCGAGACCGCGCTCGAATGGGTGCGCGGCGGGAAGGGGCCGATCCTTCTGGAGCTCAAGACCTACCGCTATCGCGGCCACTCTATGTCGGACCCCGCCAAATACCGCTCGCGCGAGGAGGTGCAGGCGGTGCGCGAGAAATCGGACCCGATCGAGCACGCCAAGCGCGACCTCGAGGCGATGGGAGTCGCCGACGACGAGCTCAAGAAAATCGACAACGAGATCAAGCGGATCGTCGTCGAAGCCGCCGATTTCGCCGAGCAATCGCCCGAGCCTGAGCCGGGCGAGCTCTACACCGACGTCCTGGTCGAGACCTACTGATGCCGATCGAGCTCAAGATGCCCGCCCTCAGCCCAACGATGGAGGAGGGGACCCTGGCCAAATGGCTGGTGAAGGAAGGCGATGAGGTGAAGTCCGGCGACATCCTCGCCGAGATCGAGACCGACAAGGCGACGATGGAGTTCGAGGCGGTCGACGAGGGCAAAATCACGAAGATCGTCGTCCCCGAAGGCACCGACGAGGTGAAGGTCGGCGCCGTCATCGCGATCATGGCCGCCGAAGGGGAAGACACCCGTCCCTCTCCCTCGAGGGGAGAGGGACAGCGGAGCGAAGCGACGCAGGGTGAGGGCACGGGCAGCCCCCAGGAGGGAGAGGCGCACAAGGTCGAGCAGCCGAGCGACCAGAAGACCGAAGTTCACAGCGACGTCACACCGCACCAGATGGAGACCGCGGCGCGCGACCTGGTCGCCGCGGTCGCCCACACCCACGAGGACCCCGAGGTACCGGCCGGTACCGAGACGGTCCGCCAAACCCAGCGCGAGGCGCTCCGCGACGCGATGGCCGAGGAGATGAGGCTGGACGAGCGCGTCTTCGTGATGGGGGAGGAGGTCGCCGAATATCAGGGCGCCTACAAGGTCACCCAGGGCCTGCTCGACGAGTTCGGCGCCAAGCGCGTCGTCGACACGCCGATCACCGAATATGGCTTCGCCGGCCTCGGCACCGGAGCGGCGATGGGCGGCCTGCGTCCGATCGTCGAGTTCATGACCTTCAACTTCGCGATGCAGGCGATCGACCACATCATCAATTCGGCGGCCAAGACCAACTACATGTCGGGCGGCCAGATGCGCTGCCCGATCGTGTTCCGCGGCCCCAACGGCGCCGCCGCCCGGGTCGCCGCCCAGCACAGCCAGAATTACGGGCCGTGGTACGCGAACGTCCCCGGCCTGGTCGTGATCAGCCCGTACAGCGCGGCCGACGCCAAGGGGCTCCTGAAGGCGGCGATCCGGAGCGAGGATCCGGTCGTCTTCCTCGAGAACGAGCTTCTCTACGGCCAGAGCTTCGACGTTCCCAAGCTCGACGATTACGTCCTTCCGATCGGCAAGGCGCGGATCGCGAGGGCGGGCAAGGACGTGACCTTGGTCAGCTATTCGATCGGCGTCGGAGTCGCGCTCGAGGCGGCCGAGAAGCTCGCCGAGGAGGGCATCGAGGCCGAGGTGATCGACCTTCGCACCCTGCGCCCGCTCGACCGCGCGACCGTGCTCAAGAGCCTCGCCAAGACCAACCGCATGGTCGCCGTCGAGGAGGGCTGGCCGGTCTGCTCGATCTCGTCGGAACTGATGGCGATCGCGATGGAGGAAGGCTTCGACGACCTCGATGCTCCCGTGCTCCGGGTCACCGACGAGGACGTGCCGCTCCCCTACGCCGCCAACCTCGAGAAGATGGCGCTGATCCGGGTCGACCGGGTCGTCGAGGCGGCGAAGAAGGTGTGCTACCGATAGGGGGGATATCCCCTGGCTGACCTCGATCCCGACCTAGTGCTGGCGCTCTCCTACGTCCCGGCGCGGCGGCGGGCGGCCCTGCGGGCGCTGTTCGCGCTCGACTCGGCGATGGGCAAGGCGCTCGCCGGCGGCCGCGAGCCGATGATCAGCCGGATCAAGCTCGCCTGGTGGCGGGAGGCGCTCGAGAGGCTGGACCGCGAAAGGCCGCCCGCCGAGCCGGTGCTCCAGGCGCTGGCGGAGCATGTCCTTCCGGCCGGAATCGCGGGCGGCGCGCTGGCCGAGATGGAGGAGGGCTGGGCCGTCCTGCTCTCCGACGCGCCGCTCTCGGCGGACGATCTGGCGACCCATGCGCGCAAGCGCGGGGCCCTGCTCTTCGCCTGTGCCGCGCGCCTGCTCGAAAGCGAAGGGGAGGCCGGAGGCGAGGCCTGGGCGCTGGTCGATCTCGCCCGCCACTGCGGCAATGCCGAAGACCGGGACTCCGCACTCGCCGCCGCCCGCGCGCTTCCGGTCCCGCCTGAGGTCCCGTCCCGGCTGCGCCCGCTCGGCATGCTCGAGGCGCTCGCCCGCCGCGACGCCGAGCCGGGACGCGAACCCTGGGAGGCGCAAGGTTCGCCGCGGCGCATGCTGCGCATGCTGCGCCACCGCCTGACGGGCTTTTGATCCATTTCAGATATTTTTTCCGACCGAAATGGCGGTTTCCGTTGACTACACCGACTCCACCGCAACACGAGGGAGGAGGATATGCTGCGTATGGTTGGAGGCGCCGCGGCGGCGCTGGCGCTGGTCCTGGCGGGTTTTTTCATCTGGAAGGGAAGGGCGACCGCCGGGAGCGGGCTTCCGTCCGCCCCGTCGGCGATCGCGGCGGCGGCGTTCGTGCAGGATTCGCCCTCGTCGGGGCGCCGCGGGCTGACGCTGCCGCCGTCGGCTTCGGAGAAGAGCAAGGAGGAGAAGCGCTTCGCCCGCGCCGACCGCAACGAGGACGGCAAGGTGGCGCTCGCCGAGATCCTCGAGCCGCGCCGCAAGGCGTTCGCCAAGCTCGACAAGGACGGCAACGGCCAGCTGAGCTTCGACGAATGGGCGGCGAAGACCGAGGAGAAGTTCGCCGAGGCCGACGGCGACCGCTCCGGCTGGCTGAGCCCGGCCGAGTTCGCCGAGACCAAGCCGAAGACCCGCGCGAAGCCGGTGCGCTGCGCCTGCAGCTGAAGCCGCCGACCGGCGCTTCGAAGCTCAGGCGCCGCGGGTTAGCCGGAAATGCCCGCGCGCCTTCAGCGCCCGGCGCAGCTTCGCCGCGTCGCGGGTGAAGGCGGTCCAGTGCGCGTCGGCCGGGTCGCGCCCGGCGAGGAACTGGGCGATGATCTTGATGTCGTCGGGAACGGCGCTCGCCCCGGCGCGCGGGATGGCGCCTGAGGCGGGGGCGGACTGGGCCACGAAGCGCATCTCCTCGAACGTCCCGCCAGCCTAGGGCCGGCCGGGACGGCTGCAAACGGGCGCCCGCGCGGTTTGCAGAGCAAGCGCGTCGGTTGGTGGAAAACATCCCGCCCTGCCGGTCCGGACAGCCGGCAAGCCGCTGTAACGAAAGGCTATTGCGGCGGGCCGGGCCGGACGTTACGCTGCCTCACGGGGTGGGGAAGCCTTCGCCGCGAGCCTCTCGCGGGCGCTGCCGGCCACGGCGGCGCCGACGCAAGGCCGGCACGATTTCTTCCGCCCAGCCAAGGATGTGGGCCCCTCGCCAGGTCGGCGTCCACCTGGGAGAGAGAATGAGCGATGACCGCGGCGGCCAAGATCAATCCGAGCGTCGATGAATTCCTCGTCAACACGACGACCACGAAGAACCAGGACAACGCCACCGGCGCCTATCTGAGCGACGGCCGCTTCGTTGCCGTCTGGGGCGATTCGAGCGCGAGCGGAAGCACCTTCCCACACCTGCTCAAGGGCCAGGTCTTCGACTCGTCGGGCGCCAAGAGCGGCGGCGAGTTCGCGATCGACGACGGCACCGGCGATCATCAGCATTCGAGCCTCACCGCGCTCCCCAACGGCGGCTTCGTCGCCACCTGGATGGAGGGCATACCCTATCAGATCCGCTTCCAGGTCTACGACAGCGCGATCGCCCGAGTCGGCGGAGTCGTGACCCTGCACAACCCGATGTTCGCTTTCGGGGCGCCCAGCAACCCCGACGTCACCGCGCTTGCCAACGGCAATTTCGTCGTCACCTGGGCCGACACCGACAGTCACGACGGCCAGGGCGGCGCCCTGAACGGAATCTTTGCCCAGACCTTCTCGGCCACCGGCACCGCGATCGATTCCGCGCACCTCCTCAATTCGACCGTCAGCGGCGAGCAAAACGCGCCGAGCGTCTCGGCGCTGGCGAACGGCGGTTATGTCGCTTTGTGGGAGGACAGCCCCGGCGCGACCGGCAGCAACGCCTTCAACGCCCCCTATGGCCTGACCGCGCGGCTGTTCGCAGCCGACGGTTCCCCCGTCACGGGCGAGATGGCCGTCACTTCGAGCGTCCTCGCTTCCGGCGCCTATCCCGAGGTGGAAGGCCTCGCCGGCGGCGGGTTCGTCGCGATCTGGAGCGTCGGCGGAAGCGTCCACGGCCAGCTGTTCGACAGTGCCGGGGCCAAGGTCGGCGGCGACTTCCAGGTCAATTCCACCACGGCCACCAATCAATATGGCGCCCGGGTCGCGGGCCTCCCCAACGGCAGCTTCGTCGTCGCCTGGTCCGATGCGGGCCCCGACGCCGACGGCAGCATCCGCGCCCAGGTCTTCAACCCGGACGGAAGCCGCCAGGGCGGCGAGCAGATCGTCGGCGCCGAGGCGAGCTTCGCCTACGACCTGGTGATCGACGTCCGCTCCGACAGCAGCTGGGCCATCGCCTGGGGCGCTTCGGACGGCAGCGGCGGCACCGACGTTCACGGCCGCTTCTTCTCGCTCGTCCCGGACGATCCGGCGGTCGCCGCCGACGATTCGGTGTCCACGGCCGAAAATGCCGTGAAGACCGGCAGCCTGTTCTCGGACAACGGCCATGGCGCCGATTCCGACCTCGACGGGCCGAGCCTCAAAATCGCCTCGGTCAACGGGTCGGCCGCCAATGTCGGCCAGACGATCCTTCTTTCCTCGGGGGCGAAGCTGACGGTCGGGGCCGACGGCAGCTACAGCTACGATCCCAACGGCGCCTACAACAATCTCGCCGATTCCTCGACCGGCGCGGTCAATTCGAGCGGGACCGACAGCTTCACCTACACCCTCGCTAGCGGCGGCACCGCCACGGTCTCGGTGACGATCGCGGGAGTCGCGAGCCCGGGTGACCAACTTCGCGGCGATTCGGGTGACAACACCATCACCGGAACTCCGGGCGTCGACTTCTTCCGCCTCGAAAACGGCGGCAACGACAATGCCTCCGGCGGCGATGGGGGCGACGCTTTCTATTTCGGCGCCGCTTACACCTCCGCGGATATCGTCGACGGGGGTGCCGGCAAGGACCAGCTGGCGCTTCAGGGCGATTATTCGGCCGGGGTCACCTTGGGCGTGATGACCGGCGTCGAGACCCTGGTCCCCATGACTCACGACGACTTCCGCTTCGGCGGCGGTTCGGCGAGCCCGTACAGCTACAATATCGTCGCGCCGGATTCGGCGGTGGCGGCGGGGGCCCAGCTGCTGGTCAACGCCTCGATGCTGGAGGCCGGCGAGAATTTGACCTTCGACGGCCATCTGGAGAGTGACGGCACCTTCTTCATCTACGGCGGCAAGGGGGTGGACACGCTGACCGGCGGCGCCGGACCGGACG
>JAXDPA010000039.1:0-41226 GCA_034668685.1 Sphingomonadales bacterium
CAAGGACAACCAGCTGCGCTAGTCGGGGACCGTAGCCGGCCGCTTTCCCTCCCGCCCCCTTTCCTCGCAATGACGGATAACCGGAGCTGGCGACTGTCCCGCTTTGGCGAAATGCGCTATTCTCCGCCGCCTTCGAGCCTCCCATCGAGGAGATGGACGATGCCCCACAGGAAATTGGCCGTGGCTTTGAGCCTGGTCGTCGTCGCGGCTTCGCCGGTTCTGGCGCACCCGGAGGCGCGGGATCCCGGCAGCGGCGCTCCGGCGGCCGGTCCGCACGCCCGATATTGCCTGCGGGTGGAGCCTGTCACGGGCAGCCTCGTCGGAGGGATGCGGTGCTGGACCCGTCAGGAATGGGCGGAGGTGGGCGTCGATGTCGACAAGGAATGGGCCAGGGAAGGCGTCCGCGTCATCGAGTGAGCCAGGGTGAGGTGGCGGGTTCGTCCCAAAAGCCCCGACGCGTCGTCTACCGCCCCAGCACCGCGTCGATTCCGGCGAGCACCAGGGCCAGCTTCCGCTCCGCGACCTTCCCCACCCGCTCCGTCAGCTGCGCCCGATTGAGCGCCACGATGAGCGACACGTTGGCGACCGAATCCCGCTCAAGCGCCGTCTCCCGCGCGGTCAGGCGGACATTGCCCGGCGCTTCCGCCCACTTCATGTTGCTCGTGAGAGGGACGCAGACGATCGTGCCGATGCGGCTGCGGTTGAAGGCGTCGCACTGTACGACGAGGACGGGGCGGCGGTAGCCGGGGGAGGAGCCGATCGGGTCGGCGAGGTCGGCCCACCAGATCTCGCCCTGGGCGATCACCACTCGCTGCGTTCGAGGGTCTGCCGGGCAGCGCGGCGGGTAAAGGCGTCCGGCTCGGCGCCCGCGGCATCGGCGACGGCGTTCAGGGCCTCCGTCACCCGTTCCGGCGCGTGGGTGGCGACGAAGGCGTCGAGCGCCCGGGCGTAGATTTCGCTGCGGCTAGTGTTGAGGCGGCGGGCCAGCGCTTCGGCCTCGGAAAATACCGGGTCGGGTATGGAGACGGCGACTTTCATACCACTGGTATAACGAAAGGAGCAATGCATTCAAGGATCCTAGCGATCCGCCGACCCTGCCTGAGCGTGCGCTGAGCAGGATGGGGACCGAGCCGAAGCCGCCGCCGCCAGGCTTTGCCCCGGGAGGCCGATCCGCGCACCGCTTTCCTAACCTAAATCAAACGGATGGAACCATTGCGCCCGCGGAACGCTGGTGCGGTGTCGGGATCCTGGCCGAGGCCGGGTCCCCGGGCGCGTCCCGACCTATTGCTTCGAGCGTCTCACCCGTCCGCGCCGCCTTCGCGGTCGCGGGCCTGTTTATGGAGTTTATCATGACCCGATTTCTCGCAAGCGCCGCCCTGGCGGCCTCGGTCCTCGCCGTCGCGCCCGCCGCGGCGCAGGATTATCGCCCCGCCCCGGGCTATGCAGCGCCCGGCTATGCCGCTCAGGGCTCCGACTTCTGGCAGGGCGCTCCGTCCGACAGCTGGCAGCGGATCGACTATCTGCAGCGGCGGATCGACAACGGCGTCCGCGACGGTTCGCTGAGCCCGCAGGAGGCGCGACGCGCGCAGATGGAGCTTCGCCAGATCCGCCGCGACGCGATGCGCATGCGGCGCGGCGGCTACATGTCGGCCGAGAATTCGGCGACGGTTCAGGCCCGCCTCGACGCCCTCAGCCGCAACCTGCGCTGGGCGCGCCGCAACAGCGAACGCGGCTACGGCGACCAGGGCTATGGCAATCGCGGCTACGGCGACCAGGGCTACGCCCAGGGCGACATGAGCCGCTTCAGCACCAGCTACGACGCCCAGCGTTATTATCGCGACGGCCCGCAATATAGCGAGCGCCGGCTGAGCGATTCCGACGAGGTCTATCGCGGCTCCGACGGGCGCTATTATTGCAAGCGCAGCGACGGGACGACCGGCCTCATCGTCGGCGGCGCCGGCGGAGCGCTGATCGGCAACGTCGTCGACGGCGGCCGCAACCGCACCGCGGGCACTCTGATCGGCGGCGCCCTCGGCGCCCTGCTCGGCCGCTCGATCGACCAGAACAGCGACATCCGCTGCCGCTAGGCGAGGCGGCCGGGATCACCGGCCGGCCGTGAACCGAAGAAGGGCGCGCTTTCCTCCGGAAGGCGCGCCCTTTCTTGTACCTTCAGCCGGAAGCGCGTTCGTCCCGCCGAACCGTCTCTGTTGCGCCGCCCGCCCCGCTCTCCGATAAGCCGCGCATGCTCCTCCTCGCCGCCGCCCTCGCCGCCGCCACCCCCGCGACTCCTCGGCCGCCGGCGCAAGCGGGAGAGTGCAAGTGGGTGCATGGACGCTTCAACGTGTGGAACGGGTCGAGCATCCGGCGCATCTGGGTGATCGGCACCCGGCGGATGATCGCCCTTCGCGATGACGACGAGCCGGTTCCGCGGGAAGTCGCGCGCTACGAGAACGACTCGCTCGTTTATGGCGATCGGGAACAGCACGGCTTGTACGGCAACTTCTTCGTCTGCGCGCGCGAGCGCAGCCGGCCGGGGCATCTGCAGCACGTGCGGCTGCTCGGGACCCGCAATCTCGTCTATCTGGGCAAGCCGTTTCCCGGATGAACGAAGACGATCTCCGGCGACGGTGCGAGGCGGCCTGCCGGGCGGCGGGCTATACTGTAAGGGACAGCCATTACCATCCGGGGCATTTCGGCAGCTGGTGGTTCGAAGTTTCGAGGGAGGGGCTTCCGCGACAGCAGGTGATCTGGGACGGCAAGGACCATTGGCTGATCGTCCAGGCCTTCGCCTCGAGCGGCTCGTGGATGGACAAATGGGTCGGCCGGAAGAAAAGCGAGCAATCGGCCGAGGCGGCCGTTGCCGCCCTCGACGTGCCGGTCACCCGCGAATGGGAAATGGAGATCGAGCGGGAGCGGGCCGAATATCGGCGCAAGTTCCAGCTCGAGCAGGCGCTCGACGAAGCGGCCCGGCTGTGGGCCGCCGGACGCTACCGCGACTATGTCGCGGAGCTCGCACCCTTTCGAGAGCAACTCTCGCCCGCGCAAGTCAAGCGCCTGGCGATCGCGGAGAAAAGAGCTTCGGGATGAAAGCGGCCGGGCCCGGCGACGGGACAGTCGGCAGCGACCGTCCCAGCGGGGGCCGCGCGTCACGTCATCCCATGCGCCGCCGGGATCGGCGAGGGGTCGCCCGCCGGCTGGACCAGCAAAGCCGCCTCCGCCTCCCCGCGCCGCCACCGCGCCACCACGGCTTCGGGGTCGAACAGCACGCCGACCGGATTGTCGGTCGCGGCGAGCAGGGCCTTGCCCTCTTCCGCGCTGCACGCGTCGACCTGGAGCTCCATGCGGTTGCCGTCCGGGTCGGCGTAATAGAGCGACAGGGTCGTGCCGTGGTGGACCGGCCAATAAGGATGGATCCCGGCCGCCTTGAGGCGCTCGTAGGTGGCGAGAAGATCGGCGACATCGGCGTAGGTGTAGGCGACGTGGTTGACGCCGATCTGGCCGCGCGCGTCGGGGCTTCCGCCGTCGGGCTTCAGCAGGTCCAAATTGGCGATGGCGAAGCGGTGATGCTCGTCGTCGTAGGTCAGGAAGGCGATCGCCGGGTCCATGTTGACGACTTCCGCTTCGAACACGTCCTTGTACCAGGCGATCATCGCTTCGTAGCGACGGGTCATGTAGACGACGTGGGCGAACTTGGCCGGCTTCGCCATGGCGGCGCTCCTCCTTGGTATGCGGGAAAGCGATTGGGGGGATGATCGTATCACCGCCGTAACGGGATGTCCAAGCTGGCGTGGCCACTCCGCTCGAGGCCCGGCAGCGCCGAACAGCCCTTTGGTCGATCCGCGCTTGGTGTGCCGCCGCCGCTGCTGATAGCTTGGCCGCCCCGCCACCGGAGTCGAACGAAGAGATGCCGATCCTGCGCTCCGCTTCCCTCCTCGCCTGGGCCCTCGCCTGGTCGATCGTCGCCGGCGGCGTCTCGGCGGAGCCGCCGAGAGTCGGCAAGCCGCGGCCGGCGCCGCCCGGCTCCGGGGCGATGGCGCCTCTGCCGCCGGCGGTGATCGACGACCAGCTCGCGATCGGCGGCGACGACGTCAAGGCGCGGGAGGACGAGACCCGGCTCAGCGTCGCGGTGCTCGTCAACGGCCGCGGTCCCTACATGTTCATCGTCGACAGCGGCGCCGACACCTCCGCGGTGGGCCTCCGGATCGCCCGCGACCTCCAGCTACCGCTCGGAACGCCGGTCGTGCTCAACAACATGACCGACCGCAACCTCGTCGACCGGGTGAGAGTGGCCGAGCTCGGAGTCGGCCCGAGCGCGATCCACGACCTCCAGCTCCCCGCGCTTCGCGAGGCCGACATAGGCGGCGCCGGCATGATCGGAATCGACGCGCTCCGCCGGCAGCGTCTGATGCTCGATTTCGAGAAGCGCCTGATCAAGGTCGAGGACGCGACGAAGCCGCTCAAGATCCTTCCCGGCGACATCGTAGTCACCGCCCGTCTGCAGCGCGGCCAGCTGATCCTCACCGAGGTGAAGGTCGGAGGCCTCTCGCTCGACGCGGTCGTCGATACCGGCTCGGAGATCACGATCGGCAATTCCGCCCTTCGCGACAAGCTGATCCGCCGCCACGCCAAGCTCGAGAAGGTCAGCGTGATCGGAGTCACCGGCAAGGCCATGGACATGCTGGTCGGGCATATCCCGGAGCTCCGGCTCGGGTCGGTGACTCTGACCGACGTGCCGATGGCGTTCGCCGACGTACCCCCGTTCGAGGTGTTCGGACTTTCCGACCATCCGGCCCTGCTGCTCGGCACCGACCTGCTCGAGAATTTCCGCCGGATCTCGCTCGATTTCCGCGCGCGCAAGGTCCGCTTCCAGCTCAGGCGCTGCAACCAGGACATCTCGGTCCACGTCAGCTCCTATACCTCGATGACCCGCTACAGCTCCGCCCCGGAGGCGTGCGCGCGGTAACGACGCCGCCACGCGGCGAGAGGCCGTCAGTCCTCGAAGTCGAGCTCGGCCGCGGCGCCGCCGGTGAGGGTGTTCGGGCGGTCGGGCTCGACCGGGACTCCGCCCTGCTTGCCGTCCTTGCCGGGGCGGCGCTTGCGGCGCTTCAGCGCCTCGGTCCAGGCCAGCCAGGCGAAGCCGGGGGTGAACGACCGGCCGCCGACGTCGCGGCGCGGCCTTCGGGGCGGGAAATCGGGGATCGGCATGGCGCCTCCTGTAGCACGGGGCGTGCGCAAAGTCGCGGTCGCCTCCGCGCGGTGCTTGGAACTCTCGGCGCCAGGCCCCATTTTGATCTCGAAAGGCTCGAGGAGAGACGCTCATGGCGGGCGGATGGACGCGCGACGGCGCGGTGCAGGACCAGATCGACGATACCGTGATGGACGCCGTGCTCGCGGCTCGGGCGCGGCTCGCGGCCGCCGAGGGCGAGGGCGAGACCCACTGCGTCGAATGCGGCGACGAGATCCCCGAGGGGCGGCGGCGCGCGCTGCCGGGGGCCCGCACCTGCGTCTCCTGCCAGTCGGCGCGCGACGTGCGGGCGCCCGCCGGGGGGATCAACCGCCGCGGCAGCAAGGACAGCCAGCTGCGCTAGCGCGCTAGCGCGTCCCGTAGGTGCGATCGCCGGCATCGCCGAGGCCCGGGACGATGTAGCCGTGGTCGTTGAGCTCCTCGTCCATGGCGGCGGCCCAGATGGGGACTTCGGGATGGGCCGCGCGAAGCGCCTCGGCGCCGGGGCGGGCGGCGAGCAGGCAGACGAAGCGCATCTCGCTCACACCCGCCTCCTTCAGCCGGTCGATCGCGGCGATCGCGGTGTGGCCGGTCGCCAGCATCGGATCGACGACGATGACGAGCCGGTCGGCGACGTCTTCGGGCGTCTTGAAATAATATTCGACCGCCTGGAGCGAGAAGGGATCGCGGTAGAGGCCGATATGCGCGACCCGCGCGGAGGGGACGAGGTCGAGCATGCCCTCGGCCATGGCGAGGCCCGCCCTCAGGATCGGCGCGAAGACGAGCTTCTTGCCGGCGATGGCGGGCGCCCGGGTGGTTGCGATCGGGGTCTCGATGTCGACGAGCGCGGTGGGCAGGTCGCGGGTGACCTCGTAGCAGAGCAGGGTCGCCGTCTCGCGCACGACGGACCGGAACAGCTGGATCGAGCTTCCCTTGTCGCGCAGCAAAGTGAGCTTGTGCTGGACCAGCGGGTGGCCGACGATCGTCAATCCGTCCATGGCTAGAATACCGTTCCGTCGCTGAGGATGTTGAAGGGAGGGCCGCCGTCCGGCCGGCGCTCGGCGGCGAGGCGGCGCCCCGCCGCCCAGCTTCCGCCCTCCAGCATTCGGGCGAGCGGGAAATCGGCCTCGCTTACCCCGAGCCGCTCGCGCACCAGCGGAGCGAGTCGGTCGAGCAGGGCGACCGTCATCGCCCGCCAGGCGACGATGAGCGGGTCCGACACGTCATGGGCGCGGTCCGCGTCCGCCGGATCGGCGAGGGCGAGAACGCCGGTGTCGACGAACAGGCCGCCGTTGCGATATTCGGCGAGGCCGGTGAGACCGTCCATGTCCGTGACTTCGAAGCCCGCCGCCTGGAGCGGCTCGATCAGCGAATAGGCCAGCCATTGCGAGAGTTTGTGGAGCGGCACCAGCGTGTCCGTGGCGTCGTCCCGGCGGAGGGCCGGATGACGCCAGCAGTCGCCGAGGGCCACGCCCTCCAGCGTGAGCCGCCCGGACCAGATCGGCCCCAGCGCCTCGAGCAACAGCTCGAGGATGGCCGGCGCCGGCAGCCGCCCCTGCTCCGCCCGGGCGGCGAGGATGTCGTAGAGGCCGCCGGGACGCGTCGCATCGCGGCTCGCGAACAAATCGGGCCGGGCCAGGGCCTGGCTTCCGAGACGGCGCAGCAACGCCGCCCGCCCCTCGAGGCCGAGCAGCGGGTTGGCGGCGCAGACCTGAAAGCCGGCCGCCAAAACCGCCTCGTCCAGGGCGGCGAGCGCGGCGCCGTCCGCTCGGGCCGGAGCGGCGGGATCGGCGGAGAAGGCGCCGGCCTCGAACAGCCGCTGGCTCGCCACGGCCAGGCCTTCCGAGCGGGCCAGGGTGCGGCCGCTCACGGCGTCGCGGTAGCGCCAGGCCGGACCGGCGCCGGCGTCGAGCAGCACGGAGAGGATGACCAGGTCGAAGGCGGAGCGCGCTCGGGCCGCCGGATCGCCGCCGGCGGGCAGCGCGGGCTCGCCCGCGACGAAATGGCGGGCTCGGGCGTGGAGCGGAATGTCGAGATCGGGGTATGCCTCGCGCGTGACGGCGGCAGTGAGGTCGGCGGCGCCGGCGAGGCGGCCGAGATCGACCCGCCAGCCATCGACCTTGCCGGCCAGAGCGAGGTCGAGCATCTCGTGGGCGCGCTCGCGCACGGCGGCCGCGCTGAGCAGGCGCCGGAGCGCGTCTTCAGGCCTTCCCATCGAAGCTAGAACTTGCCCAGGTCCCGGCCGACCACGCCGCGCAGCTGGTCCGGACTGGGCGCCCCTTCCGGGGTGAAATAGCCAGCGGCCTTTTTCGCCTCCATCTCGACGCTGGCGTCGGGCGGCACGAGATCGGCGGGGATCGGCACGCGCTCGCCGATCTCGACCCCGCCGCCGACCAGGGCGTCGTACTTCATGTTCGACATCGAGACGAAGCGGTCGATCCGCCGGATGCCGAGCCAGTGGATGACGTCCGGCATCAGCTGCTGGAAGCGCGCGTCCTGGACTCCGGCAACGCATTCGGTCCGCTCGAAATAGGTCGCCGCCTGGTCGCCGCCCGGCTGGCGCTTCCTCGCATTGTAGACGAGGAACTTGGTGACCTCGCCCAGCGCCCTCCCCTCCTTGCGGTTGTAGACGATGAGGCCGACTCCGCCGGCCTGCGCCTGGCGAGTGGCTTCCTCGATGCCGTGGGTGAGATAGGGCCGGCAGGTGCAGATGTCCGAGCCGAACACGTCCGATCCGTTGCATTCGTCGTGGACCCGGCAGGTCAGGGTCTTCGTCGCGTCGCCGAGGAAGGACGGGTCTCCGAAGATGTAGAGGGTCATTCCGCCGATCGGCGGAAGGAAGACGCTGAGGTCCGGCCGGGTGACAAGCTCCGGATACATGCCGCCGGTCTGCTCGAACAGGCAGCGCCTCAGCGCGCCCTCGCCGACTCCGAAGCGCTCGGCGACTCCGGGCAGCCACCAGACCGGATCGATGGCGATCTTGGTGACCGAGATGTCGCCGGCCTCGTGGACGATCTCGCCGTCCACCGCCATCCGCCCGTCGGCGATGGCATGCTGGATCTCGTGCAGGGTGAGGCGCGCCTTGGTGATGGCGATGGTCGGGCGGATGTCGACGCCTTCGGCGATCAAATCGGCGAAATCGTGGGCGACACGGTGGCCCCAAGGATCGAGCGAGACGATCTTGCCGGCTTCGCCCCATTGCGGATGGGGACCGATCTCGCAGACCGGCGAGGTGTCGTTGAAGTCCGGGCGCGCCTGCGGGTCCATCGCGCCCGAAGAAATGGCGAGGGCGCGGTAGATCGAATAGGAGCCGCCATGCGCGCCGATCGCGTTGCGGTCGCCGCCCGCATTGACGGTCGCGACGACGGGGCCCCGCTCGCGCACGTCGGCGGCGCCCCAGTTGAGCGGAAAGCGCCGGTGCGCTCCGGGGTGGGACGTCAGGCGGATGTGACCGCTTTTTGCTTCCGCCATGCTCTTTATCTTTCCCCTCACGCTCGAAACAGGCGGCGACGCTACGACAGCGCTTGCCGCATGGCTAGGCTCCTGATGCGACCCGCGTTTTCACCGTCCGACCATTAACGAGTCTGACCCCCTCCCTAACAGCGCGTAAACCGCGTCTTTACGGCATTGATATAGGTGAAGGGGCCTACAGCCGCTGCATGCAGCGCTCGGGAGGGTCGGGAATGGCTTCAGCTTCGCTTGGGACGGCGCCGGCTCCGCAGCCGGGATCGCTGCTCCTCGCCTGCGTCGCGGGGCATGGCAGCGCCGCCCATTCGTGGCCCCGTTCGCCGCTGCTGCTCAGGGGACCCGATGCCCGCGCGCTCGCCGATCTCGTCCATTTCGTCTGCCTGCTTCACGGCCGCTATCCCGGCGTGGTCGACCATGCCGCGGCCCACACCCTCGAGCCGGCCGCCCGCGCCTGGCTGACCTCGGCCAGCTACGCCTTCGCCGGCGAGCGCGCCTATCTCGCCCGCTTGGCCGTCGCCGCCGGCCCGCTGCCCTCGACTCCGGGCGCGGCCGACTCCGACGGAACGGTGCAGGCGCAGCGCCACGCGATCGAGACCCTCGCCCGCTCGGAGCGCAAGGGCTGCGCGCTCGGCGCGGCGATGGCGTTCGTGCTCGACTGGGCCTCGATCCGGATCGCCCTGGACGCCGCCGCCGTCCGCTTCGGGGTCGACGTGCCGCCCTGCGACATCGTCGACGCGGCGGCGATCGAAGCGCTCGCCGCCGATTTCGCCGTGGAACCCTCGACCCGGCGCGCCCTGCTGTTCGGCGCCGAGCAGATCCTGGTCCAGCATTACGGCCTCTGGGACCTGCTAGAAACCCGCCACCAGGCCCGCGCCGCCGCCTGAGAGCCGCCTGCGCTTGCCGGAAGGCGGGCCCTCCCCTATCCGCACGACATGCGTTTCGAAGGCACCGAGAATTACGTCGCGACCGACGACCTCAAGGTCGCGGTCAACGCCGCAATCACCCTGCGCCGGCCCCTGCTCGTCAAGGGCGAGCCGGGCACGGGCAAGACCATCCTCGCCCACGAGATCGCCGAGGCGCTCGGCGCGCCTTTGATCGAATGGCACGTCAAGTCGACCACCAAGGCGCACCAGGGGCTCTACGAATATGACGCGGTCGCGCGGCTGAGGGACGGCCAGCTCGGCGATCCCCGGGTCCACGACATCTCCAACTACATCCGGCGCGGCAAGCTCTGGGAGGCGTTCACCAGTCCGGAGCTGCCGGTCCTCCTCATCGACGAGATCGACAAGGCCGACATCGAGTTCCCGAACGATCTCCTCCAGGAGCTCGACCGGATGGAGTTCCACGTCTACGAGACCGGCGAGACGATCCGCGCCGCCGAGCGGCCGATCGTCGTCATCACCTCGAACAACGAGAAGGAGCTGCCCGACGCCTTCCTGAGGCGCTGCTTCTTCCACTACATCGCCTTCCCGAGCCGGGAGACGATGCAGGCCATCGTCGACGTCCATTTCCCGGGCATCCAGCAGGCCCTGGTCGCCAGGGCGCTCGACACCTTCTACCGGGTGCGCGAGGTGCCGGGGCTCAAGAAGAAGCCCTCGACCAGCGAGCTGATCGACTGGCTGAAATTGCTCCTCCACGAGGATATGCCGCTCGAGGTGCTGCAGTCGCAGGACCCGTCGAAGGCCATCCCGCCGCTCCACGGCGCTTTGCTCAAGAACGAGCAGGACGTGATGCTGTTCGAACGCCTCGCCTTCATGGCGCGGCGGCCGGGGAGCTAGGCCGCGTCGGCCTCGTCGCGGTAGGCGACTTCGAAATTGCCCCAGCGGTGGCCGTTGATGCGGAGCGGGACGAAGACGTTCTTGACCGGGAGATAGCGGCCTTCGCCGAGGTTCATGCCGTAGGTGGCGAGCATCGCGTCCTTGTCGCTGGCGATGGCTCGCCGGGTGACGTCGTCGATGAAGTTGCGGCGGTTGCGGCAATGCTCGGCATTCCACTTGGGATCCGGCCCCTGCGGCTGCGAGCGCTCGGAGATGTGGGTCGGCAGATAGCCGTTGATGTCGGTGATGGCGCAGGCGATCAGCCGCGGCTTCTCGGTCATCAGCCGGTCGAGGATCGGGCGGACATGGCTGTCGGCGAAGGCGCAGAAACGCGTCTCGTACTGGACCGGGTCGGTGCCGGGCATCGGCACGTAGTTCGTGTCGAACACCGCAGCCTCGTCGATCTCGCCGCTGGCGATGCCCGCCTCGACGACCCGCTGGATTTCGCGCATGCCGGCCTGGGCGAAGCGGATGAACGGGGTGTCGTCGATCTCCACGCCGCAACTGGCCAGCCGGTCGAGCATCGTGTTGGAGAGGGTCTCGAGCTTGCCGAGGCGCTTGTGGACGCTGGTCAGCTCGCCGCCATTGTCGCGCGCGTCGGCGGCGAAGGCGGTCAGCCCCTCCTTCACCGAGTTGACGCTCTGCTGGATGTGGCTGGTCGAGTGGGCGATCCCATCGGTCTGGCGGTCGACCATGGCGACGATGTCGGCGACGTCCCGCACCGTCTCGGTCAAAGTGTTGAAGCCGCTTCGGGCCCGGCGGCTGCGCTCGACTCCGGTGCCGATCTCCGAGGTCACCGCTTCGGCCTCGCGAGTCAGCGAGGCGATGGTCCCGGCGATCTCGCTGGTCGCTGCGCGGGTCTCGTGGGCGAGCTTCTTCACCTCGGCGGCGACGACCGCGAACGAGCGGCCCGCCTCCCCGGCCCGGGCGGCCTCGATCGTGGCGTTCAATGCGAGCATGTTGGTCTTGTAGGCGATGCTCTCGATGCTGGCCGAGACGTTCTGGACCCGGCTCATCGCCGCGGCGAAGCCCGCCATCCGCTCGCCCAATTGGACGACCAGCTCGGTAAGGCCGCCGAACACCGCGATCGTGTCCTCGATCGCGGCGCGCCCGGCGGAGAGCTTCTCGCGGGCCTGCTCGGCGAGGATCCGGGCCTCGTCGGTCGACTGGGCGACGCTGGCCTGGTCCATCAGCAGCCGGCTGGTCACCTCCTCGAGCGTGTCGAGGGTGCGAAGGTTCGACGAGATTCGCTCGGAGACGCCCGAGACGTAGCCCGACACGTCGCTGCACTCGATGGCGAGCGCGCCGCAATTGCGCGCGACGATGCTGATCGCCTCGCCGTCCGCCGTTCCGGCCGCCCTGCTCGCCACGCGCGTCTCCCCTGTTTCTCCGGTGATCGGGCTAAGCGCAAATGGTTGAAGCGCGGTTAACCAAGGAGGGCGGTAAACCTGCGTCATGCCAGCGTAGGCTGGCATCCATGCTGACTCGGCATGGACCCCAGCCTTCGCTGGGGTGACGGGTAAGAGCCAACGGCGTACAGGGCGCGCATGTTCTTCTCCTTCGTCGACGAGCTTCGCGCCGCGGGGATTTCCGCCAGCCTCAAGGAGCATCTCGTGCTGCTCGAGGCGCTCGACGCCGAGGTGATCGCCGCGAGGCCGGAGGAATTCTACTGGCTCGCCCGAGCGACCTTCGTGAAGGACGAGGGGCTTCTCGACCGGTTCGACCAGGTGTTCGGCAAGGTCTTCAAGGGGCTCGAGGCGGATTACGGGACCGAGGCGGTGCCGATCCCCGAGGAGTGGCTGAGGAAGGTCGCCGAGCTGTACCTCACCCCCGAGCAGATGGAGGAGATCAAGGCGCTCGGCTCGTGGGACGAGATCATGGAAGCGCTGAGACAGCGGCTCGAGGAGCAGCAGGGGCGCCACCAGGGCGGCAACAAGTGGATCGGAACCGCCGGAACCTCGCCCTTCGGCGCCTATGGCTACAATCCCGAAGGCGTCAGGATCGGTCAGGAAGGCGGGCGCAACCGCTCGGCGATCAAGGTCTGGGACAAAAGGGAGTTCCGCAACCTCGACAGCTCGGTCGAGCTCGGCACCCGCAACATCAAGGTCGCGCTCCGCCGCCTCAGGCGCTTCGCCCGCGAGGGCGCCGCGGACGAGCTCGACATGGTGGGCACGATCGACGGCACGGCTCGCAAGGGCTGGCTCGACATCCAGATGCGCCCCGAGCGGCACAATGCGGTGAAGCTCCTGCTCTTCCTCGACGTCGGCGGCTCGATGGATCCGCACGTCCGGGTCTGCGAGGAGCTGTTCTCGGCCGCCACGTCCGAGTTCAAGAACCTCGAATTCTTCTACTTCCACAATTGCCCCTATGAGAGCCTGTGGAAGGACAATCGCCGCCGCTTCTCCGAGCGGACCCCGACCTGGGACGTCCTCCACAAGTTCGGCCACGACTGGAAGCTCGTCTTCGTCGGCGACGCCTCGATGAGCCCCTACGAGATCACCCATCCGGGCGGCTCGGTCGAGCATTTCAACGAGGAGGCCGGCGCGGTCTGGATGCAGCGGCTCGCCAACACCTATCCGAGCGCGGTGTGGCTCAACCCGACGCCGGAGCAGTACTGGAGCTACTCCGCCTCGACCCAGATCGTCCGCGAGCTGATGCACGACCGGATGTTCCCCTTGACGCTCGCCGGGCTCGACGAAGCGATGCGGACGCTGAGCCGCAAGAGCTAGCCGCGCCGATTGGCCAGTTGCACCAAACCCTTCGGGCTGAGCCCGTCGAAGCCCTTTCCTGTCCCTTGGAAAGAAAGAAGGCCCTTCGACAGGCTCAGGGCGAACGGGTGGAATAGTTTCAACCTCCTCGTTCAGGCTCTACAGCCCCAGCGCCTCCTTCGCCTGGCGGTGCCTCAGGGCCGCCTGGGCCGCCGCCAGCCGCGCGATCGGGACGCGGTAGGGGGAGGCGCTGACGTAATCGAGGGCGACGCGCTCGCAGAAGGCGATCGAGGCGGGGTCGCCGCCATGCTCGCCGCAGATGCCGAGCTTGAGGCCGTCCCGGGCGGCTCGGCCGCGCTCGGCGGCGAGGGCGATCAGCTCGCCGACCCCGTCCTCGTCGATCGAGACGAACGGATCCTTCGCGAAGATGCCCTTCTCGACATAGGTGGTGAGGAAGCGGCCGGCGTCGTCGCGGCTGACTCCGAGCGTGGTCTGGGTCAGATCGTTGGTGCCGAAGCTGAAGAATTCGGCCGCCTCGGCGATGTCGCCGGCGCGAAGCGCGGCACGGGGAAGCTCGATCATCGTTCCGACCAGATATTCGAGGGTCCGACCCTTTTCGGCGAAGACGGCGGCGGCGGTGCGGTCGATCAGGGCCTTGATGATGGCGAGCTCCTGGAGGGTCGAGACCAAAGGCACCATCACCTCCGGCACCGGCGCGCCAGGTGCATTTGGGCCGCTTTCCTCGGCGACCGCAACCGCGGCCTCGAAGATCGCCCGCGCCTGCATCTCGTAGATTTCAGGATAGGTGATGCCGAGCCGGCAGCCGCGGTGGCCGAGCATCGGGTTGAACTCGTGGAGCTCGTTGGCGCGGCGGCGCAGCACCTCGACGCCGACTCCGGCCGCCGCGGCGACCTCGGCGAACTCCTCCTCGCTGTGCGGGAGGAATTCGTGGAGCGGCGGGTCGAGCAGTCGGATGGTGACGGGGAGCGGCGCCATGATCCGGAAAATCTCCTCGAAATCGGCGCGCTGGGCCGGGAGGAGCTTGGCGAGCGCCGCGCGGCGGCCCGCCTCGTCGTCGGCGAGGATCATCTGCCGGACGTTGGTGATCCGCTCGGCGTCGAAGAACATGTGCTCGGTCCGGCAGAGGCCGATCCCCTCGGCGCCGAATTCGCGGGCGGTTCGGCAATCGAGCGGAGTCTCGGCGTTGGTGCGGACGCGGAGGCGCCGGACCCTGTCGGCCCAGACCATCAGGGTGCCGAAATCGCCGACCAGCTCGGGCTGCACGGTGGCGACGGCGCCGAGCATCACCTCGCCGGTCGAGCCGTCGAGCGTGACGATCTCCCCTTCCCTGATCTCGGCGGCGCCGACCCGCATCAGCCGCGCGGCGAGATCGATCGACACCGCCCCGGCGCCCGACACGCAGGGCCGGCCCATGCCGCGCGCGACGACGGCGGCGTGGCTGGTCATTCCACCGCGCGCGGTGAGGATGCCCTGGGCGGCGTGCATGCCGTGGATGTCCTCGGGCGAGGTCTCGACCCGCACCAGGATGACCTTCTCGCCGAGCGCGGCGCGCGTCTCGGCGGTGTCGGCGTCGAACACCGCCGCGCCCGAAGCGGCGCCCGGCGAGGCCGGCAGGCCCTTGGCGATCACCTGGCGCTCGGCCTTGGGATCGAGCGTCGGGTGGAGCAATTGGTCGAGCGCCGCCGGATCGATGCGCAGGACGGCCTCTTCCTCCGAGATCAGCCCCTCCCCCGCCATCTCGACGGCGATGCGAAGCGCCGCCTTGGCGGTGCGCTTGCCGCTGCGGGTCTGCAGCATGAACAATTTGCCGCGCTCGACGGTGAACTCGATGTCCTGCATGTCGCGATAGTGGCGCTCCAGGAGGTCGAAGACGTGCGCCAATTCGGCGAACACCTCGGGCATCGCTTCTTCCATCGACGGCGCCTTCGCCCGCGCCGCCTCGCGCGCGTCACGGGTGAGATATTGGGGCGTCCGGATGCCGGCGACGACGTCCTCGCCCTGGGCGTTGATCAGATACTCGCCGTAGAAGGCGCGCTCGCCGGTCGAGGGGTTGCGGGTGAAGGCGACTCCGGTCGCGGAGGTCTCGCCCATGTTGCCGAACACCATCGCCTGGACGTTGACCGCGGTCCCCCAGTCGCCCGGAATCCCGTTCAGCCGCCGGTAGACCTTGGCGCGGTCCGACTGCCACGAGCCGAACACCGCGCCGATCGCGCCCCACAATTGGTCGTGGACGTCCTGCGGGAAGGGCGCGCCGAGATGCTCCTCGACGATCTCGCAATAGCGTTGGGTGAGGCGGCGCCAGTCCTCGGCCTCGAGCTCGGTGTCGAGATGGACGCCCTTGTCCTCCTTGGCGATCTCGAGCGCTTCCTCGAAATCGGCGTGGGGGACGCCGAGGACGACGTCCGAATACATCTGGATGAAGCGTCGGTAGCTGTCCCAGGCGAAGCGCGGATCGCCCGAGACGCCGGCGAGGCCCTCGACCGTCCCGGCGTTGAGGCCCAGATTGAGGACGGTATCCATCATGCCCGGCATCGACACCCGGGCTCCGGAACGGACCGAGACGAGGAGCGGATCGGCCGCGTCTCCGAACCTCTTGCCGGTCAGGCGCTCGATATGGGCAAGGCCGGCGGCAACCTCTTCGCGCAGGTTGTCGGGGAAGCTTTCGCCCTCGGCATAGTAACGCGCGCACATCTCGGTCGAGATCGTGAAGCCGGGCGGCACCGGAAGCCCGATCGAGGCCATCTCGGCGAGGTTCGCACCCTTGCCGCCGAGCAGGTTTCGGTCTCCCGCTTTTCCGTCCGAGACCCCGCCCCCGAAGCGATAGACGTAGAGGGTCATTCGGCGGCTTTCCGGCTGGAAGGTTCGAAAGTTCCGCGAAAATAAAAATCCATTCGATCACTCGGCGCGGATCGATCGGAAAATCCGATCACAGGCTCAGCCTTCGATGCGCGAGAAATCGGCGACCTGGTGAACCGCGTCGCGAATCCTGGCGAGGAGATCGAGTCGGGCGGCGCGCTTGGCCGGATCGGGATCATTCACAGTCACCTTGTCGAAAAACGCATCCACGGGGGCGCGGAGGCTGGCCAGGGCCGCCATCGCGCCTTCGAAATCCTCCGTCTCGACCGCGGCGCGAGCGCGCGGCTCTGCCGAATCGAGGGCGGCGACGAGCCCAATTTCGTCCTTTTCGGGCGTGTAGGAAAGACTTTTGTTCCTGAGATGTTCGGAATCCCCCGGTTGCCCCAGCGCCGCGCCGGAAGCGTCCGGGAAGCTGCCGGGAAGCTGCCGGGGGGCTGCCGAGCGCTTGCCGAGCCGTTGCCGGGCGCGCGCCGGATGAGTGCCGTCCCCCGTGTCATCAGGCCAGGCGCCGACTCCTATGTCCCTCACCCTGCCCTCGCTTCGCGCCGGCAGTTGTTCCGTAGAGCGATCGCCCCAGCCTTCCTTCTTGAGGATGTTGGCGGCGCGCTTGTAGCCGGCGAGGAGATCGGCGCCCTCGGGAGTCTCGACGAAAGCCTGAAGCGCTCGGACCCGGGCGAGCAAGCGAACGAGATCATCCTCCCCGCCTAGCGCGAACACCGCGTCGATCAGGTCGTGCCGGACGCCGGCCTCGCGCTGCTGGACCTTGAGGCGGTCGGCGAAGAAATCGAGGATTTCCTGGAGTTTCCGGATGATCGCTTCGTCAGACGGGAATAGAAGTGCTTTTCCCAGCGCTTCAGCAGCAAGGGTGTCCTGCTGCCCTTCTTCCAGAGACTCCAGCGTTCGCCGCAGGAAAGCCGCAGTCTCCGGCCAATCCGACAACGTCTTAGCCTCAGCTGCCTGCTGCAGCACTGGACCAGACTCGACCTCGAGCCGGTTGGCCCACGCGACGAGCGTGCCGGCATATCCGGCGTAAGCGACTGCGATAGCCTGGAAGAGATGCATTCTGAGACATTGCGAGACCAGCAAGGTGGCGGCGGCAATGGTGGCTCGCCGAAGCGCATAGGGATCCTTCGAGCCACTAGGTGGCTGCGAGATCAGAAAGAAACCGATGACCGTATCCAGCTTGTCCGCCAAACTCACCGCCACCGTCACCGGGTCGGTCGGCACCTCATCGCCCTGGCCGACCGGCTTGTAATGGTCTTGGATGGCGTCGGCGATTTCGGGGGGTTCGCCCTGGGCTCGGGCGAGGTGGCCGCCGATGATGCCCTGAAGCTCGGGGAACTCGCCGACCAGGCCGGTGACGAGGTCGGCCTTGGCGAGTCGGGCGGCGCGGTCGGCGAGGTGGGCGAGGGGGGCGAGGTCCTCCATCGTCATGCCAGCGGAGGCTGGCATCCCTGCTGAATCCGTGCCGGGTGAGGAATCAGCATGGACCCCAGCCTTCGCTGGGGTGACGGTAGCAGGGGAGTGACTTGAACCGCCCGTTCCACCCCCGACGATCCCCTCTTCCACCAGCCACTGCGCCAGCTTGGCCACCCGCTCGACCTTGTCCGCCACGGTGCCGAGCTTTTCGTGGAAGACGATCTGGCCGAGCTTCTTCGCCTGCTCCTCGAGCGGGACCTTCAAATCCTGCTCCCAGAAGAATTTGGCGTCGGCGAGGCGGGCGGAGAGGACTCGCTCGTTGCCCTTGACGATCGCCGCGCCGCCGTCGGCGGCCTCGATGTTGGCGACGCAGAGGAAGCTCGGGGCCAGCTTCCCCTCCCCACCCGTCAGAGCGAAATATTTCTGGTTGGTGCGCATGGTGAGCTGGATCACCTCGCCCGGCAGGTCGAGGAAGGCGGGGTCGAAGCCACCGAGCAGAGGCGCCGGCCATTCGGTGAGGCCGGCATTTTCGGCGACGAGGCCCTCGTCCTCGACCAGGGCCAGGCCGGCCGCTTCGGCGGCGGCGCGGGCGCCGCCGCGGACCAGGCGCTTGCGCTCCTCCTGGTCGACGATCACGTGGCAGGCCTTGAGCTTCTCGACATAATCGCCGGCGCCGCCGAGCGTGATCGGGCCGCTGTGGTGGAAGCGGTGGCCGACCGTGGCGGCGCCGGAGCGGAGGCCCGCGATCTCGAACTCGACGATCTCCTCGCCGAGCAGGGCGACGAGGCCCTGGAGCGGGCGCACCCAGCGCAGGCTCTCGGTCGAGGCCGAGGCGGTGCCCCAGCGCATCGACTTGGGCCAGGGGAAGGCGCGGATCAGGGCCGGGATCGCCTCGGCGAGCACGGCGGCGGTCGGGCGGCCCGGCTTCTCGACAAGCGCGAACAGGACGCCGTCGCGCTCTTCGAGCTGGTCGCGGGTCAGGCCCGTCTTGCGCAGGAAGCCTTCCAGCGCCTGCGGCGGCGCCGAGGCGCGCGGCCCCTTGGTCTCCTCGCGGACGGCTTCGGTCTCGGGGGGAAGGCCGCGGGCGATGAGGGCGAGGCGGCGGGGCGTCGCATAGGTTTCCAGCGCCTCGGCCTTCAGCCCCGCCTTGCCGAGCTCGGCGGCGAACAGGCGGGCGAGATCCTCCCGCGCCTTGTCCTGCATGCGGGCAGGTATTTCCTCGGATAGGAGCTCAAGGAGAAAATCAGCCATGGCCGCCGACCGCCACGAAGGCTGTTATGGGTTCACGCGAAGGCGCGAAGGCGCGAAGGGGCTGCGGCGGCGAAGCCGCTTCAACAAATTCGCGGGCACCGGGCATAAGGGCGCTGCGCGCCGGTTCGCTCTGGACCCTTCGCGTCTTCGCGCCTTCGCGTGAACCAAAACTCACGCCGCCCACCCGTTCTTGTCCATCCAGGCCTGGCAGGCGCCTTTCGCCAAATCTCTTACCCTTCCGATGTAGGCCTGGCGCTCGGCGACGGAGATGACGCCTCGGGCCTGGAGGGTGTTGAAGATGTGGCTGGCCTTGATCGCCTGGTCGTAGGCCGGGAGCGGGAGCCGGGCGGCGATGCAGCGGGCATTCTCCTCCGCCGCGTCCTTGAACCAGCGCAGCAGGGTGTCGGTATCGGCGGCCTCGAAATTGTAGGCGCTGAACTCGCGCTCGTTCTCCAGGAAGACGTCGCCATAGGTGACGCCGTCGTCGTTGAAGGCGAGGTCGTAGACGTTGTCGACGCCCTGGACGTACATTGCGAGGCGCTCGAGGCCGTAGGTCAGCTCGCCTGAGACCGGCTTGCAATCGTAGCCGCCAACCTGCTGGAAATAGGTGAATTGCGTCACTTCCATACCGTCGCACCACACCTCCCAGCCGAGCCCCCAGGCGCCGAGCGTCGGGCTTTCCCAATCGTCCTCGACGAAGCGGATGTCGTGGCGGGTGAAGTCGATGCCGATCGCGGCCAATGAGCCCAAATAGAGCGCCTGGAGGTCCGGCGGGCTCGGCTTCAGGATCACCTGATACTGGTAATAATGGCCGAGCCGGTTGGGATTCTCGCCGTAGCGGCCGTCGGTGGGCCGGCGGCAGGGCTGGACGTAGGCGGCCTTCCACGGCTTCGGGCCGAGGCTGCGAAGCGCCGTGGCGGGGTGGAAAGTCCCCGCCCCCATCTCCAGATCATAGGGCTGGAGGATGACGCAGCCCTGGCGGCTCCAGTAATCGTGGAGCGTCAGGATCAGGCGCTGGAAGCTCGGCGGGCGGTCGGCCAAGATGGAAGCTGCTTTCGCACGTGCAACAAAGGGTGGCGACGCTTTGGCGCATGGGGCAGAGACGGTCAAGAAACCGAGCGGCGGGACGTCCCTGCCCCGGCGAGGAGAAGATGATGCGTTTTTCGTGGTTGAGGAAAATGTTGGGGCCGCTCGCGGCGGCGGCAATGGCGGGCGGAGCGACGGCGGCCCCGGCGCCCGCGCCGCCGGCACCGCACGTCGCGAAGCCGGCGATGTGGAAGCTGGCCGACGCCGACACCACCATCTACCTGTTCGGAAGCTTCCATTTGCTGCCCAACGGCGAGCAATGGCGGACTCCGGCGTTCGAGACGGCCCTCGCCGGATCGGACACTTTGGTGCTGGAAGTCGCCAATCTCGACGACCCGTCGGCGCTGATCGCCAGCCTGATGAAGGTGGCGGTCTCTCCCAACCTGCCGCCGCTCGCCGAGCGGGTGCCGGCCGAGAAGCGCGATGCCCTGAAGGCGATGATCGCGGAGAGCGGCATTCCCGAGGCGGCGCTCGACAAGATGGAGACCTGGGCGGCGGGCCTTCTGCTCACCGGGGTCACCTTCAAGAGGCTCGGCCTCGACCCCAATGCCGGCGTCGAGCACAGCCTGATCGAGCCGTGGCGCAAGAGCGGCAAGCCGATCGAGGGGCTTGAGACGATCGACCAGCAGCTCGGCTATTTCGACCATCTCTCCGAGGACGCGCAGCGCAAATTCCTGGTCGGGCTGCTCGATTCGCCCGAGAAGGGACGCACCGAGTTCGCCGGGATGCTCAAGGCCTGGGAATCGGGCGACGTCGCCGGAATCGCCCGCACCTTCGACGACGAGACCCAGATGTCGGCGGAGCTGAGGCGAACCCTGATGGCCGAGCGCAACGCGCGCTGGAGCGACTGGCTGAAGGCGCGGCTGGACAAGCCGGGCACGGTGTTCGTCGCGGTCGGCGCGGGCCACCTCGCCGGCAGCGATTCGGTCATCCGGATGCTCGCGGACAAGGGGCTGAAGGCGACCCGGCTGCAATAATGGCGATCCGCCTGATCTGCCTCGATGCCGACGACACGCTCTGGCACAACGAGGCCTATTTCGCGCGGACCCAGCGGACGCTGGCCGAATTGCTGGAGGATTTCGCGCCCGCCGACGCGGTCCAGGCGCGGCTGGAGGCGGTCGAGCACCGCAACGTCGGCGCCTATGGCTATGGCGCCAAGGGCTATGTGCTGTCGATGATCGAGACGGCGCTGGAGCTCGGCGTCGAGGCGCTTCCGGCGGCGACGGTCGCGCGGATCCTGGCGCTGGGGCGGGAGATACTGGCGCATCCGGTCGAGCTGCTCGACGGAGTTCCGGACGCGCTCGACGCTCTGGCGGGGCTCGGGCGGCTGGTGCTGGTCACCAAGGGCGACCTCCACCACCAGGAAGCCAAGCTCGCGGCCTCGGGCCTCGGCGAAAGGTTCGAGGGGGTCGAGATCGTCAGCGACAAGACGGCCGGCACCTACGCCCGCATCTTCGAGCGCTACGGGACGGCGCCGGACGAGGCGGTGATGGCCGGCAACTCGATGCGCTCCGACGTCTTGCCGGCGCTCGAGGCCGGGGCGTGGGCGGCCTTCGTCCCGTTCGAACTGTGCTGGGCGCACGAGACCGCCGACGCGCCGGTGGGGCATCCGCGCTACCGGGAGCTCACGAGCCTGGCCGAGCTGGCGGCCTGGATCGACGGCCTCTAGGCCCTGGAGCTCCGCCTGCGGCTTTGCTTTCCCAACAAGCCGCTCTATGCTTTGAAGCACGTCAGGAGATTAAGACATGCCGAAGCAAGACAAGGTTTCCGGCCACGGCGTGCCCGCCGTTCCCGCTTCCCGGGAGTGGCAGACCCCGAAGGTCCGCCACCTTGTCGCCAGCGCGGCAGAGACCCACACCGCCAGCCACACAGATTTTACCGAAAACCTCTCCTGAGCCTCGTGTCCCGACGGTGGCAGCGCCGATCCTCTGGCGGGCCGCCGACCATGAAAATGTAGCCAATCCGAGCGCCATGCGGGCGGTGCTCCGCCGCGCGATCGAGGCGCGCCCGGATGATGCCGTCCTCCATTACCGCCTCGCGAACCTCGAGCTCGACCAATACGACTTTGCGGCGGCCGCGCATGCGTTCGAAGCGGCGTTGCGGGGGGATCGGCCGCCGCCGGACGCTCGGGCCCGCCTCGCCCGCTGCTACAATTCGCTGCTCGAATACCGCAAGACGCTGGACCTCTTCGCGAAGGCCGATGAGCCCGAATATGAGCGCGGCGCCGCCTTTTGGGCGCTGGGGAGGCTCGGCGAGGCTGAAGCGGAGTTCCGGGCCGTGCTTCGCGGCGACCCGGGCCACCGCGAGGCGTGCCGCGGCCTTTGCAAGATCGTTCGGGAGTCAGGCCGCACCGCCGAGACGCTCGCCATTTGCGAGGAGCTCGCGGCGCGCGGGATGCGCCACGCGCAATTGCTCTACGACTGGGGCATCGCCCTCGCCCTGAACGGCGAACGGGACAAAGCGCGGGCCATCCTCACGGACCCAGGGCGCGTGACGATGCAATCCCTGCCCGTACCGGACGGCTTTCGCGACCTTGCCGAGTTCAACCAGGCCTTGGCCAAGGAGCTGCTCTCCAATCCCCATCGCCTTGGCGCACTGCCCGCGAACCAGGCCAATCGCGGCAGCTCTCGCATCCACAGCCTCTTCGCCGGGGCCGACCCCGACCTCGTCCGGCTGCTGATGCGCGCCATCAAGACCCTGGTCGCGGCCTATCCCGGCGCGACGTCCGGATTCGACCCCTGGGCGGAAGCACGCCCGACCTGCGCCCACCTTCGCACCTGGGGGCTCTTGCAGCGCAACGCGGATTTCGAGGAATGGCACCTCCATCCGGGAGGCTGGCTGAGCGGCGTCTATTATGTCCGACTGCCGGATGCCGTGTCGGCCGAAGGGGCGGGACCGGGCTGCATCGAGTTCGGCCCGCCCGGCGCGATCGTCCGGGCGATGCCCGACTTCCTTCCCGTCACGCGCTTCCAGCCGCGCGAGGGCATATTGCTGCTGGCGCCCTCGCACTATCGGCACCGCACGATTCCCTCGCGGGTCGACGAGGATCGCATCAGCGTCGCGTTCGACGTGGTTTCGGACGAGGCGCGGAGCGACCGCCCGCACTTCGGCGCGCGGAGCGACCTGCGCCCGGCCAAAACGGACATTCCTCTTTTCTGAGAGCGCTGGCCCGCAATGGAGGCACGCGCGCTAGGCGCGCGGCGCCTGCCTGCGGTAGCTGAGCGCCTCCGCGACGTGGACCCGGCGGACGGATTCGCTGCCCGCGAGGTCGGCGACGGTCCGGGCGACTCGGAGGACCCGGTGGAAGCCGCGGGCGGAGAGGCGCATCGCTTCGGCCGCCTGGCCCATCAGCCGGCGGCCGGGCTCGTCGGGAGTGGCGACCGAATCGAGCAGGTCGCCGTCGGCTTCGGCGTTGGTGCGGATCCCGTGGGCGGCGTAGCGCCCGGTCTGGATTCGGCGCGCTTCCCCTACCCTCCCGGCCACCTCGGCCGAGCCCTCGGCGGGTGGCGGCAGGACGAGATCCGCGGCGGCGACGGCAGCCACGTCGACATGGAGGTCGATCCGGTCGAGCAGCGGCCCGGAGACCTTGGCCTGATAATCGGCGGCGCAGCGCGGGGCGCGCGAGCAGGCCAGCGCCGGATCGCCGAGATGGCCGCAGCGGCACGGGTTCATCGCCGCGACGAGCTGCACGCGCGCCGGGAAGGTGACGTGCGCGTTGGCGCGTGCGACCGAGACGGTGCCCGTCTCGAGCGGCTGGCGCAGCGAATCGAGCGCCGAGCGCTGGAATTCGGGAAGCTCGTCGAGGAACAGCACGCCGAGATGGGCGAGGCTGACCTCGCCGGGGCGGACGCGCAGGCCGCCGCCGACCAAAGCGACCATCGAGGCGCTGTGGTGCGGCGCGCGGAACGGGCGGTTGCGGATCAGCCGGCCGCCGGTCAGAGCCTCGGCGACGCTGGCGATCATCGACACTTCGAGCGCCTCGGAGGGGGTGAGCTCGGGCAGGATTCCGGGCAGGCAGGCGGCGAGCAGCGACTTGCCGGCGCCCGGCGGCCCGGTCCTCAGGAGATTGTGGCCGCCGGCCGCGGCGATCTCGAGCGCGCGCTTGGCGGTCTCCTGGCCCTTCACCTGGGCGAGGTCCGGGCCGAGCCCGTTAAGCGCCGCCTCGCCCGGCCGGGGCGGCGCGAGTACCGCGCTGCCGCGGAAATGGTTCATGAGGGCGATGAGGTCCGGCGCGGCGACGATCTCGATGTCGCCGGCCCACGCCGCCTCGGGACCCTGCGCCGCAGGGCAAACCAGCCCGAGGCTCCGCGCCGAGGCGTGCATCGCGGCGAGCAGGACTCCGGGCGACGGCGCCACCCGGCCGTCGAGCCCGAGCTCGCCGACCGCGACGTAGCCGGCGAGCGTCTCGCTATCGATCGCGCCCATCGCGGCGAGCAGGCCGAGCGCGATCGGCAGGTCGTAATGCGAGCCTTCCTTCGGCAAATCGGCGGGCGACAGGTTGACCGTGATCCGCTTGGGCGGGAGCGAGAGGCCGATCGCGGCGAGGGCGGCGTGGACCCGCTCCCGGCTCTCCGCCACCGCCTTGTCGGGCAGGCCGACGACGAGGAATTTCGGCAGGCCGCTCGAAATCTGGACCTGGACCTCGACGGCGCGGGCCTCGAGCCCGAGGAACGCCACAGTGGCGACATGCGCGACCATGAATTGCCTGCCCTCCCTACCCTCTTTTCAGAGGATAAGCCTGTCCTAGTCAACGCTTTCAGCAATTCGCCGCGGTCGCGCGATTTGACGGCGCACCGCGGAAGGCCGACCAACGCGGCGCGGACGACGCGACAGATCCGCGGATCGAATCCGGGAGGGACGGATGAGCGGATATATGGTGACGTGCGAACATGAGAACGTCAGATCCTTTTACATGGTGAACAGCGAGAAGCCGGATGGCGCCTGCGGCGAAGTCAACAAGGTCACGGGCCTGGAGAATGCCCAGGCGCTCGCCCCGCTCAGCGATTCGACGCTCGCGCATCACAAGGTCCGTTCAGGCCAGCCCTGGCTTTGCTTCACCACCAACGGCCCGACCGCCGAGATCGCCAGCAGCCGGTTCGGGCAGGAGATGGCCTTCTAAGGCGTCTTGCGCGGCTAACACAGCACCCCCACATCGCTGGCGATGAAGCATTGGTGGTCAAGGCAGACGGAGAAGCCGGCGGTTCGGACGGCTTTGATGGTCGTCGGCTTCCTGCTGATCGCCGTGACGCCCATCGTCGGCCCGATACCGGGGCCGGGCGGAATCGTCGTCTTCGCGGCGGGGCTGACTTTGGTACTTCGCTACAGCGACTGGGCGAAGAAGCAGTATGTCAGGCTCAAGAAGAAGCACCCGAAGAAGGGCGCCTGGGCCGATTGGGGGCTGAGGCGGCAGAGCCACATCAGGCGCGAGGCCCGGCGCAAGGAGCGCGAGGCCGCCGAAGCCGCCAAGCCCCCCGAGGCACCGGCCGATCTCGAGGCCGGTGACGCCGTCGAGACGGCCGAGCTTCACATGGGCGCGATGCACGTCGACCAGGCATCCGAGCCGGGGCGGAGCGATTGACTTTCGAGGCCTCCTTGCGTATCGGCGCGGGCGAGGAAGGCCGCTCCCCGGAGGGCGGCCGTTTCAGTTTTCGATGAATGAGCGATGAAGCGGACATTCCAGCCCAGCAACCAGGTGCGCAAGCGGCGCCACGGCTTCCGTGCCCGGACGGCGACGGCCGGCGGCCGCAAGGTGCTGGCGGCGCGGCGCGCCCGCGGCCGCAAGACCCTGTCGGCCTGAGCGGCCGACCTTACGCGATCCTGACCAGGCGGGCCGATTTCCTCGCCGCGAATCGCGGCCGCCGCGCCCCCATGCCCGGCTTCGTCCTGCTTGTCCGCGACCGCGGTGACGCGGATAGCGCCATGCGGCTCGGGATCACCGTCACCAAGAAGATCGGCGGCGCGGTGGTGCGCAACCGGATGAAAAGGCGCTTCCGGGCGCTCGCCCGCGAGCTTCTGCCCGAGCGCGGCGTTCCCGGCGCCGACCATGTCCTGATCGGCCGCGCCGGCGGAGTCGAGCGCGACTTCGGCCTTCTCCGCGACGAGCTGGGCAGGGCTTTGCGGAAACTCTCAGCGAACACCGTTCGGGCTGAGCCTGTCGAAGCCCCTTCCTTATCTTCCTCCTCCGCTGAAAGGGGGAAGGAAAGGCCTTCGACAAGATCAGGCCGAACGGGTGGGGTATTTGGCCCCGAAGGCAATGCCCAGTGATCGCCCGGCTGCTCATCCTCGTCGCCAAGGGCTGGCAGAAGGGCCCGTCCCTGGTGCTGCCGCCGAGCTGCCGCTTCCAGCCGAGCTGCTCGGCCTATGCAATCACGGCGCTCCGGCGCTATGGCGCGCTGAGGGGGAGCTGGCTGGCCGCCAGGCGACTCGCCCGATGCCATCCCTGGGGCGGTTCGGGCCCCGATCCGGTACCTTGAGGGAATTTCGTCCGTGAACGAGCAGCGCAACATGATCCTGGCCGTCGTGCTGTCGGCGCTCGTCCTGATCGGCTGGACGTTCCTCTCCGCACGCTTCATCCCGACCGCCAACCCGCCGGCCACCAAGACGGTGAACGGCAAGCAGGTCCCCCTGCCCCGGCCGCAGGCGAGCCCCTCGCCGAACACGCCGGCCGTGACCCAGGACCGGGCGACGGTGCTTCGCTCGACGCCGCGCATCGGAGTGGACACGCCGCGGCTGCACGGTTCGATCGATCTCAAGGGCGCTCGGATCGACGACCTCTTCCTCACCCAGCACCGCGAGAGCATCGCCGCCAACTCGCCGCCGATCCGGCTGCTCTCCCCGGCCGGCGCGCCGGACGCCTATTTCGCGAGCTTCGGCTGGAGCGGCGACGGCGTCGCCCTCCCGGGGCCCGACACGGTCTGGACGGCGAGCGGCGGCCACCTGACGCCGGGCAGCCCAGTGACGCTCACCTGGACCAATCCGCAGGGCCTGCGTTTCGACATCGCCTTCGCGGTCGACGATTCCTATCTGTTCACGGTCGAGCAAAGAGTCTCCAACCCCACCGGCGGCGCGGTCGCGGTTCGGCCCTGGGCGCTGGTCAGCCGGGCCGGCGAATCGCACGACAAGAGCAGCTTCTCGACCCATATCGGCCCGGTCGGCGTGTTCGACGGCGCGGCCAATTACAGCTGGACCTACAAGGACCTCACCGAGAAAGGCGACCAGCGGCTCGGATCGAACGGCGGCTGGATCGGCTTCACCGACAAATATTGGCTGACCGCGCTCGTCCCGGACCAGGCGAGCCATGTCGACGCCTCGTTCCGTCACGCCGGGAGCGGCAGCTTCCAGGCCGATTTCGCGCCCGCCCAGGCGATCGTCCAGCCCGGCAAGGCGCTGAGCTACCGCTCCCATTTCTTCGCCGGCGCCAAGGAGGTCAAGCTGCTCGACCGCTATACCGCCTCGCTCGGCACGCCGCTCGAGCGCGCGATCGACTGGGGCTGGTTCCGCTGGTTCATGAAGCCGATCTTCATGCTGCTGATGTGGCTCTACGACACGATCGGCAATTTCGGATTCGCAATCATCTGCCTGACGCTCATCATCCGCACCCTGCTGTTCCCGGTGGCGCAGAAGCAATTCCGTTCGATGGCGGCGATGCGCGTCGTCCAGCCCAAGATGAAGGAGCTGCAGGAGCGCCACAAGGACGACAAGCCGCGCATGCAGCAGGAGATATTGAAGCTGTACCAGGAGGAGAAGGTCAACCCGATGGCCGGGTGCCTGCCGATCCTCCTCCAGATCCCGATCTTCTACGCGCTCTACAAGACGCTGCTCGTCTCGGTGGAGATGCGCCACAAGCCGTTCATCCTGTGGATCAAGGACCTTTCGGCGCCCGACCCACTGACCCCGGTCAATCTGTTCGGCTATCTCCATTTCACGCCGCCGACCTATCTCGCGCTCGGCATCCTGCCGATCCTGTTCGGCGTCACCATGTATTTCCAGACAAAGCTCAACCCGCCGGCGACCGACCCGGTGCAGCAGCAGATGTTCGCCATCATGCCGTGGATGATGATGTTCATCTTCGCGCCGTTCGCGGCGGGGCTGCAGCTCTATTACGTGTTCAATAACCTCTACGGCCTGGCCCAGCAGAGGTGGCTCTACGCCCGCTACTCCCCCGAGATGCTGAAGGAACGGCGCAAGCCGGCCAAGGCGTGAGCGGCGGGGCTGAGGACGAGGAAGCGGCGCTGGACGAGGCGGCGCGGAAGCTCTTTTCGGGCCCCATCGCCTTCTTGAAGTCGGCGCCCGCGCTGAGATTCCTCCCCGATCCGGACGTGCCGGAAGTGGCCTTCGCCGGGCGCTCCAACGTGGGAAAGTCGTCCCTCCTCAACCGGCTCGCCAACCGGACCGGCCTCGCGCGCACCTCGAACACGCCGGGGCGGACCCAGGAGCTCAACTTCTTCGACGTCGGCGCGCCCTTGCGCTTCCGGCTGGTCGACATGCCGGGCTACGGCTTCGCCAAGGCGCCCAAGGACGTGGTCAGGAAGTGGCGTCACCTGATCAACGACTATCTGCGCGGGCGGGCGGTGCTGAAGCGTGCCCTCGTGCTGGTCGACGCGCGCCACGGTTTGAAGGACGTCGACCTCGAGGTGATGAAGATGCTCGACGCGGCGGCGGTCGGCTACCGCCTGGTGCTGACCAAGGCGGACAAGGTGAAGGCGAGCGAGCTGGAAGCGGTGACGGTCGCAACGGCGGCGGTGGCGGCGAAGCGCCCGGCGGCGCATCCGGAGGTGCTGACGACCTCGAGCGAGACGGGGCTCGGGATCGACGCGCTGAGGCGCGCGGTGGTGGAGGCGGTGTAGCTCCTCCCAGGGGCGTGGAGGAGTTAATATCCCATCAAAGCAAGGACTTCCCTCCGGCTTCTCTCGTCTTCCCTGAACACGCCCATCATCCGGCTGGTGGTCATCATCACGCCGGGGGTCTGGACCCCGCGGGCGGTCATGCAGGCGTGGCTCGCCTCGATCACCACCGCGACACCCTGGGGCTGGAGATGCTCGCAGATGCAGTCGGCGACCTGGGCGGTCAGACGCTCCTGGACCTGGAGGCGGCGGGCAAAACCGTGGAGGACCCGGGCGAGCTTGGAGATCCCGACCACCCGATTGGCGGGGAGGTAGGCGATCGATGCCTTGCCGATGATCGGGGCAAGATGGTGCTCGCAGTGCGACTGGAACGGGATGTCCTTGAGCAGCACGATCTCGTCATAGCCGCCCACCTCGTCGAAGGTCCGGCTGAGATGCTGGGCCGGATCCTCTGCATAGCCGCTCGCATATTCCTTCCAGGCGCGGGCGACCCGGGCGGGCGTGTCGAGCAGCCCTTCGCGGTCGGGATCGTCGCCGGCCCAGCGGATCAGGGTGCGCACCGCCTCGGCGACGTCGGGGGGCACCGCGACCTTGGGCGCGGGCCGGACGAGGTCGCCGTCGGAAGGGTCGCGCTGGTCGGCCATCTCATTCTCGTCCCACGAAACAGGTTGGCGACCCCGACAGGATTCGAACCTGTGGCCCTCAGATTAGGAATCTGATGCTCTATCCTGCTGAGCTACGGGGTCGCGCCGGCTTTCGGTTAGGCCGGGTCGGGCGCCCGGGTCAATTCTCCTCGGCCGGATCGGGTACCGGGAAAGGCAGCGGGGCGACGGGCACGCCCTCCTCGACCAGGCTCTCGGCTTCGGCGCGGGTGGCGCGGCCGTGAATGGCGCGGGCCTCGCTCTCGCCGAGATGGATGGCGCGCGCTTCCGCGGCGAAGCGGTCGCCGACGGCCTCCGAGCCCTCCAACATCTGCTTCTGGACGGCGGCCGCGGCGGCAAGCATCGCCTTGACTCGCTGCGGATCGCCCGAGAAGAGCTCGGGACCCGCGGCGTTGGAGTTCGCACCCAGGGCCGGCGCCATCGGCGCCTTGGCGACCTGAAGCGCGCCGCAGATCGGGCATGACACGAGGCCCCTCGCCTGCTGCGATTCATAATCGTCCGTCGAGCCGAACCAGGCTTCGAAGACATGGCCTTGTGGCTCGCACTTGAGATCGAAGATGATCACGCGCGAGCGACCGGCGGGATCGGGCGGCGGTGACGGATGGCAGGCACCCGCGCGCGGACCGCGGCGACGTCGCCGAGGTCTATTTCCGCGAAGCCGATGCCTTTGTTCGCGCCGCCCATGTCGAGCAGCACCTCGCCCCAGGGACCGACGACGAGGCTGTGGCCGTAGGTGTAGCGGCCGTCCTCGTGGTGGCCGCACTGGGCGGCGGCGATGACGAACACGCCCGCCTCGATCGCCCGGGCGCGCATCAGCACGTGCCAGTGCGCCTCCCCGGTCGGGACGGTGAAGGCGGCGGGGATGGCGAGCAATTCGGCGCCGGCGTCGGTCAGCGCCGTGTAGAGGCTTGCGAAGCGCAGGTCGTAGCAGATCGAGAGGCCGAGCGGACCGGCCGGCGTGTCGACCACGGCGGCGCCCTCCCCCGCCTCGTAGGCGGCCGATTCGCGCCAGCTCTCGCCGGTCGGCAGGTCGACGTCGAACAGATGGAGCTTGTCGTAGGTCGCCCGGATTTCGCCTTTGTCGTCAATCACGAAGCCGCGGTTCCTGAGCTTTCCTTCCGGGCCGATCACGGCCAGCGAGCCGAGATGGACCCAGATCGCCTCGCGCGCCGCCGCCTCGCGCACGGCGGCGAGCACGGGATCTTCCTCCTGCGTTCGAAGGCTGGCGGCCGCCCGCGCGCGGTCGCGGTCGAGGAGGCCGCTCATCTCGGGCGTGAACAGCATCGCCGCGCCGCCGGCCGCCGCCTCGACGACCGCGGCGACCAGGTCGCGGGCATTGGCGGCCGGATCGATGCCGGTGCGGGCCTGGTAGAGGGCGATGCGGGTCATCGCCGCCGAGGTGCGGCGCGGGCCGGCCCATGTCAATCGGCGCCGTCATGGCGTCACTTGCGGTTCCCGCGCCGGGCGCTAGTTCCGCCGCGATGGAGACGGTCAAGCGATCCTTCGCGCCGGTCGTGGACGCGCGCACCCGGGTGCTGGTGCTGGGCAGCCTGCCCGGCGAGGAATCGCTCGCCCGCCGCCAATATTACGGCAACCCGCGCAACCATTTCTGGAGACTGATCGGGGCGGTCGCCGGCGAGGCGCTGGAGCCTCTGCCCTATGAGGCGCGGCTGGAACGGCTGCTCGCGGCGGGCGTCGGCCTGTGGGACACGATCGGCGCGGCGACCCGGCGCGGCAGCCTGGACGGCAACATCCGCGGCATCGAGGCCAATGCGCTCGCCGCGCTGGCCGACAGCCTGCCGGAGCTGCGCGCGGTCGGCTTCAACGGCGGCCGCTCGGCGTCGCTCGGCCTCAGGCAGCTCGCCGGGCGCCCGCTGGCGCTGATCCCCCTCCCCTCGAGCAGCCCCGCTTACACCCTGCCGTTCGAAGCCAAGCGCGAAGCCTGGCTGCAGCTGCGCGCCTTCCTGTGACAACATATGACGTTGCGCATCCCGTCCGGAATGTTATCTCGTGTCCCCGTGAGATCCCTGTTCATCCTGTTCGTGCTCTTTGCCCTCGTCCTCGGCCAGGGCACTGCGCTCGCCACGTCGGTCTGCCGACACGCCAGCGTCGCGGCCCATGTCGCCGCGCGCCAGAGCGCCGATTCGGGCAAGGCGGCCGTTGCCTTCGCGGAAGAGACGGCCGACGCCGCCGCCTCGAAGAAGGGGTCGACGTCGAACACCAGCTCGGCGCCCGCGCTGGCCGCCATGCTGCCGCCGTCGCCGTCGGCCGCCCCGACCTTCCCGCGCGAGACCATGCTCCTTCACGCGACGGACCGCCCGCCGCTCGCCGGCCTCTCCCTGAGACCGCCCCTCCCCCCACCGCTGGCCTGAGCCGGCGCCCGGAACGCTGACGCGCGACCGCTTTGGCGCTCGCGCATGGGATCCGTTCCGGCCGCCCTCGTGATCGGCGTGCGCCGCGATCGGCGCGCGGAATCCGCCCCCCGGGCGGTCCACTTCGGGATATGGGTCATGCCTCTTTCGTTTCGCCCCGCTCGCGCCGCCCTGCTCGCTCTGCTGCTGAGCGGCTGCGTAGTCGGCCCTAATTTCAAGAAGCCCGCGGCGCCCGAGGTGCCGCGCTACACCGCCGCGCCGCTTCCCGCCGCGACCGTGGCGACTCCGGGTGTCGTGGGCGGCGAGGCGCAGCGCTTCACCAGCGGCGCCGATATCCCGGCCGACTGGTGGACTTTGTTCCATTCGCCGGCCCTCGACGCCCTGGTCCGCCAGGCGCTGGCCAACAACCCGAACCTCAAGGCGGCGCAGGCGGCACTTCTGGCGGCCCATGAGAATACACGCGCGCAGCACGGCGCCTTCCTGCCGCAGGTGTCAGCCGGGGTCGGGATCACCCGCCAGCGCGACCCTTCGGGCGCGCTCGCCCCGGTGCCGAGCAACAACGCCTTCCTCTACACCCTGGTCACGCCCCAGCTCAGCGTCTCCTACATGCCGGACGTCTTCGGCCTCAACCGGCGCACGGCCGAGGCCGCGGCGGCGCAGGAGGAAGCGACCCGCTACGAGATGATCGCCGCCGACATCGCCTTGAGCGCCAACGTCGTCGCCGCCGCCATCCAGCTCGCGTCGCTCGAGGACCAGGTCGAGGCGACCCGGGCGCTGATCGACATCGACCGCAAGATGCTCGGCATCACCGGCTACCAGAAGCGCAAGGGCTATGTCGGCGGCCTCGACGTCGCCTCCCAGCAGTCCCAGCTCGCCCAGCTCGAGGCCTCGCTTCCGCCGCTCGTCAAGCAGATCGACCAGCAGCACAATCTGCTGGCCACCCTCACCGGTCGCTTCCCGGGAGAGGCGCCGGCCGAGAAGTTCGCGCTCGCCGGCCTCTCCCTGCCGCAGGACCTTCCGGTCAGCCTGCCCTCGGCCCTGGTCGCTCAGCGGCCCGACGTGCTCCAGGCCGAGGCCAACATGCACGCCGCGAGCGCCCAGGTGGGGGTCGCGACCGCCAACCGGCTCCCCAACATCACGCTCTCCGCCAATGCCGGAAGCACGGCGCTGTCGATCGGCCAAGTGTTCGGCCCCGGCACCGGCTTCTGGAACCTCGGCGCGGCTTTGCTCGCTCCGATCTTCGACGGGGGGACGCTGAAGCACCAGCAGCGCGCCGCCAAGGCCGCCTACACCCAGGCCGCCGAGCAATATCGCGCGACCGTGCTCACCGCCTTCCAGGAGGTCGCCGACGCCCTCACGGCGCTCGACCAGGACGCCCGAACCCTGAAGGCCACCGCCGCCGCCGCGGACGCCGCCAAGCGGACGCTCGACCTGTCAAAACTCCAGTACAAGGACGGCTATGCCGGCTACCTGGCCGTGCTCAGCGCCGAGCAGGGCTACCAGCAGGCCCGGCTCGCCCTCGTCCAAGCCGAGGCCAGCCGCTTCGCCGACACCGCCGCTTTGTTCCAGGCCCTCGGCGGCGGCTGGTGGCGCCGCACCGATCTCGAAGGCAATCCCCATGCGCAATAAGACCTTGCTCCTCGCCGCGGCGGCGTCCGCCTTGCTCGCCGGCTGCTCCGCCGCGACCAGCCAGCCGGACAACGCCCAGGCGCCGGTCGCCAACGTGACGCTGACCCGCGACCAGCTTCGTCATATCCACCTCTACACGGTGACGGGTTCCGCCTTCACCCGGACGATCAAGGCGCCGGGGACGGTCGACTACGACAACGACCAGTCGACGACCGTCGTCTCGCCGTTCAACGGGCCGGTGACCCGGCTGCTCGTCGCGCTCGGCCAGCGTGTCGCCAAGGGCCAGCCGATCGCGATCGTCCAGTCGGCCGATTATGCCGCGGCCGCCGGTGCGTACCGCAAGGCGGTGGTCACCGCGAACAATGCCCGCCGGATCGCCGCCGCCGACCGCGACCTCGCCGCGCACGACGGAATCGCCGCGCGCGAGGCGGCGCAGGCGCAGACCGACGCCGCGAGCGCCGAGGCGGACCGGGCCGCCGCGCTGCACGCGCTCACCGCGTCGGGAGTCGATCCGGGCACGATCGGCGCCATCGGGGCCGGTCGAATCTCCTCCGGCGCCGTCATCCGCGCCCCGATCGCCGGTATCGTGGTCGACCGGCCGGTCGCGCTCGGCCAGCTTCTCCAGGGCGGGACCACTCCGGTCGTCACCATCGCCAACCTGTCGCGGGTCTGGGTGCTCGCCGAGATTCCCAACAGCGACGTCGCCGCGATCGGGCCGCGAAGCCCGGCGACGGTCGACGCCGGGCCGGGGATCGGCACCTTCCACGGCCTGGTCGACAACATCTCGGCGTCGGTCGATCCGAACAGCCGGGCGGTGATCGCGCGGATCGTGCTCACCAATCCGGGGGCGCTCCTGAAGCGGCAGATGTATGTCGACGTGTCGATCCGGTCGCCCCAGCAGACGGCCGGCGTGGTGGTACCGGTCTCGGCGGTGCTTCGCGACGACGAGAATCTGCCGTTCGTCTATCTCGCGCTTCCTGGCGGAAGCTTCGCGCGCCGGCACGTCACGCTCGGCGACCGCGACGGGCTGGTCTACCAGATCCGCGACGGACTTGGGGTCGGCGACCGGGTGGTCACCGACGGCGCGCTCTTCCTCCAGTTCATGCAGAACCAATGAGCGACCATCCGCGCGACCCCGATCTGCCGCCGCCGCCGGGCTCGTCGTTCATCAACGGAATCGTCGGCGCGAGCCTGCAGCAGAGGCTGCTGATCGGGCTTCTGACGGTCCTGCTGATCGGCGTGGGCCTGCGCGCCCTCAACCGGCTTCCCGTCGACGCCTATCCCGATCTGTCGCCGCCGATGGTGGAGATCATCACCCAATGGCCGGGCCACGCCGCCGAGGAGGTGGAAAGGCTGATCACCGTCCCGGTCGAGACCGGCATGAACGGAATTCCGCGGACGACCGTGATGCGCTCGGTCTCGCTCTACGGCCTGTCGGACGTCGTCGTCACCCTCGATCAGGGCGCCGACCGGGAGTTCGCCCGCCAGCAGGCGTTCAACCGGCTGGGCGACATCTCGCTTCCGGAAGGCGTCACGCCGTCCATCTCGCCGCTCACCTCCCCGTCCGGCCTGATCTACCGCTACACGCTGCAAAGCCCGGACCGCTCGCCGACCGAATTGAAGACGTTCGAGGACTGGGTGGTCGAGCCGCAATTCGCCTCGGTGCCCGGAGTGGCCGACGATTCCGGCTTCGGCGGCGGCGAGATGCAGTATCAGGTGCTGGTCGACCAGGTGAAGCTGGCGGCGGCGGGGGTCTCCATCCAGCAGGTCCAGAGCGCGCTCGGCGCGAATAACGGCAATGGCGGCGGCGGCTTCTACTCCCAGGGCGGCGAATTCTATTACGTCCGAGGGGTCGGCCGGCTGGAGACGCTCGAGGATATCGGCAACGTCGTCGTCGCGGTCCATGACGGCGTCCCGACCCTGGTCAAGGACATCGCTCAGGTCACCCTCGGGATCGCGCCGAGGCTCGGCCAGTTCGGCATCGGCAAGCAGAACGACGCCGTCGAAGGCGTCATCATGCTTCGCACCGGCGAGAAGACCCAGGACGTCCTCAAGCGGGTCGAGGAGAAGACCCGCGAGCTGAACACGCGGATCCTGCCCAAGGACGTCAAGGTCGTCCCCTTCTACGACCGAACAGACCTGGTCGGGATCACCACCCATGTCGTCGAGGGCAACCTGCTGCGCGGCATGCTGCTCGTCATCGTCGTCCTGATCTTCTTCCTCTACGACATCCGCGCCGGGCTGATCGTCGCGGTGACGATCCCGCTCGCCTTGCTGTTCGCCTTCGCCTGCCTCGATCTTCAGCACGCCTCGGCGAACCTCTTGTCGATCGGCGCGATCGACTTCGGAATCCTGGTCGAGGCGGCGGTGGTGATGGTCGAGAATATCTACCGCCAGCTCGCATTGCGCCGGGATTCCGGCGCGAGCACCGTCCAGATCATCCGCGACGCCGCCGCCGAGGTCGACCGGCCGCTCTTCTACGCGGTCGCCGTCATCGTCGTCAGCTTCCTGCCGATCTACGTGCTGACCGGGCCGTCGAAGACTTTGTTCAAGCCGATGGCGGACACGATGATCTTCGCTTTGATCGGCTCGCTGATCGTCACTTTGACCGTGCTTCCGGTGCTCTGCGCCTGGCTGATGCGGCGGGGCGTGACCGAGCGGCGCAACGCGATCTTCGAATGGATCCGCTCGGCCTATCGGCGCGGGCTCGATTCCTGCCTCGCCTTCCCGAAGCGGACCGTGATCGCCTGCGCGCTGCTGCTCGGCGGCGCCCTGCTGCTGACCCCGGTGATCGGCGCCGAGTTCATGCCGCATCTCGACGAAGGCGCGCTCTGGGTGCGCGCCACCATGCCCTACACCATCTCGTTCGACGAATCGGCCAAGGTCGTGCCCGAGGTGCGCGCCATATTGAGCTCGTTCCCGGAAGTGACGGTGGTCGCCTCCGAGCACGGCCGGCCCGACGACGGCACCGACGCGACCGGCTTCTTCAACGCCGAATTCTACGTCGGCCTCAAGCCTTATTCCGAGTGGCACGGCCGCTACCGCGACAAGGCGGCGCTGATCGCGGCGATGGACGAAAAGCTCAAATCCTTTCCCGGCATCGACTTCAACTACACCCAGCCCGCCGAGGACGCGGTCGACGAGGCCGAGACCGGACTCAAGAGCGCCCTGGCGGTCAAGGTGTTCGGCTCCGACCTCACCACGCTCGAGCAGAAGGGCAAGGCGATCCGGCGGGTGCTCCAGCAGGTGCGCGGAGTCCGCGACGTCACCCTCGTCCAGGAGCTCGGCCAGCCGAGCCTCACCATCAAGATCGATCGCGCCAAGATCGCGCGCTACGGGATCAACGTCGACGACGTGAACGGCCTGATCCAGACCGCGATCGGCGGCGACGTCGCCACCCAGGTCGTCCAGCAGGAGAAGCAGTTCGACGTCGTCGTCCGGCTGGCGCCGCAATATCGCGACGATCCGGTGGCGATCGGCAACATCCTGGTGCCGACGCCCGGCGGCCAGCATATCGCCCTCAAGGAGCTCGCCCTGATCTCCGTCACCAAGGGCGCCTCGTTCATCTATCGCGAGGACAACAGCCGGTTCATCGGGGTGCAATTCTCGGTCGAGGGGCGCGACCTCGCCGGGACGGTCCAGGACGCGATGCGGCAGGTCGACGCCAAGGTGCCGCTGCCGCAGGGCTACCGGCTCGACTGGGGCGGCGAATATAGCGAATACCAGGCCTCGCGCGCGCAGATGAGCGTGATCGTGCCGGTGACCCTGCTCTTGATCTTCATGCTGCTGTTCGTGCTCTACAAGAATCTCAAATTCCCGTTCATCACCATCGTCGGCGTCATCCTGTCGGCGCCGGTCGGCGGGATCCTGGCGCTGTGGCTCACCGGGACCGAATTCTCGGTTTCGTCGGCGATCGGCTTCCTCGCTCTGTTCGGGGTCTCGGTGCAGACCGCGATCGTCTACATCTCCTACGTCAACGAGCTGCGCCTCGCCGGGACCCCGGTGGCGGAGGCGATCCGCGAGGGCGCGATCCTGAGGCTTCGGCCGATCATGATGACCGCCCTGGTCGCGTCGCTCGGGCTGCTGCCGGCCGCGCTGGCGACCGGGGTCGGCACCGACACGCAGAGGCCGTTCGCCCTGGTCATCGTCAGCGGCCTGCTCGCCTGCCTGTTGATCAGTATCTTCCTGATGCCCGCGCTCTACGCCCTGGTCGCTCGGCCCGACGACCGCCTGGAGGTGTGAGTCCGTCGCAGCGGCGCCACGGCTCGTCGCCGCGCCTCAAGATTAAGCTGGCGGAAAGCCCCTGGAATCTATGATGAATCGGATTGGGTGGAAGGGCTTAGGAGGGGTTCCAATGTACGGGACGCGCAAGCGTAAAGGACGGCTGGCGATGCTCGGCGCGGCGGCGCTGTCGACGGTCGGGCCGTCGGCCATGATCCAGGCGCAGCCGCAGGGCGATTACGACCAGCCCCGTGCGAGCTACGCGCCGGCCGAGGAGGCCGCGCATCGCGCCCTCGCCGCCGAGATCCGAGCGATCGGCACCGGCTTCAACGGCGACATCGGCATCGCGGTCGAGGACGTCCAGACCGGCTGGACCACCGCCTATGACGGCGACACCTATTTCCCCCAGCAGAGCGTCAGCAAATTCTGGGTGGCGCTGACCGCGCTCGACAAGGCCGACAAGGGCGAGCTGAGCCTCACCGCCCCCGTCACCCTGACGAAGGCGGACATCACCCTCTTCCACCAGCCGATCGCCGCCCAGATCCGCAACGGCAGCTATACCACCAATATCGCCGAGCTGATGACTCGCGCGCTCCAGCAGAGCGACAATACCTGCAACGATGCCGTTCTATGGCGCGCCGGCGGCCCCGACGCGGTACACGCCTTCCTTCGCGAGAAGGGCATCAACGGCATCCGCTTCGGCCCCGGCGAGCGCAAGCTGCAGAGCGCGATCGCCGGAATCGAATGGCAGCAGAGCTGGGCGACCAACGGCGGCTTCTACCGCGCGCGCGACGCCCTCCCCCTCTCGGCTCGACGCGCCGCCTTCGAGCGCTACATCGCAAGCCCGATGGACGGGGCGATGCCCCTGGGGGTCGTCGACGCTTTGACCCGGCTGAAGCGGGGCGAATTGCTCTCCGCCGCCTCGACCCAGCGGCTGCTCGGAATCATGTCGCACACCAAGACCGGGCCGCAGCGGCTGAAGGGCGGGCTCGAGGCGGGCTGGACCCTCTCCCACAAGACCGGCACCGGCCAGGTGCTCGGCGGGGTCCAGGCCGGCTATAACGATATCGGCGTGATCACCGCGCCCGACGGCCATGCCTATGCGCTGGCGGTGATGATCCGCCGGACCTCGGCGCCGCTCGGCCAGCGCATGCGGGCGATGCAGAATGCGGTTCACGCCGTCATCGCCTATCACGACCAGGTCGAGCAGTCGGGCGACTATGCGAGCGCCCGCTCCGGCTATTCGCGGGGCGGCGGGCGGCGATAAGCCCCCTACGCGTCGTAGTCGACCTCGAGGCCTTCGCCTTTGGGGACGGACTGGCAGGTGAGGACGTAGCCGGCGGCGATCTCCTCGTCGGTGAGGCCGTAGCGGGCGGCCATCTCGACCTCGCCCGAGACCACCCGCGCCCGGCAGGTGGCGCAGACTCCGGCCTTGCAGGCGAACGGCGCCGGCAGGCCGGCGAGGCGGGCGGAATCGAGGATGTTGCCGGCCTCGGCCGAGAAGGGCACGCGCCGCTTGCGGCCGTCGAGGGTGACCAGCATGTCGAGGCCGCGCGCCTGGCGCGACATCGCCTCGAGCTGGGCCTGGAGTGCCTCGGGCGGCCGGTCGGCGGTGAACCGCTCGATGTGGATCCGCTCCGGCGCCACTCCGCGCGCCTTCAGCGCGGCTTCCGCAGCGTCCATCATCGGACCCGGTCCGCAGATGAAGAAGGCCGCGGCCTCGGCCGGATCGACCAAAGCGTCGAGCACCGCCTCGCACTTGGCGAGATCGAGCATGCCGTTGAACAGATCGATATCCTCCGATTCCTCGGCGAGGAAATGGTGGATCTCGAGTCGCTCCATGTAGCGGTTCTTGAGCCGGGCCAGCGCTTCCAGGAAGATCACCGACTGGCTGTCGCGATTGCCGTAAAGCAGGGTGAACCGGCTCTCCGGCTCCTCGATCATCGCCGTCCGGATCAGCGACATGATCGGCGTGATGCCCGAGCCGCCGGCGAAGGCGACATAATGGTTCGACCGTCCCGGCTCGAAATCCCAGGTGAAGCTGCCGTGCGGCTCCATCACGTCGAGCCGGTCGCCGGGCTTCAGGGCCTCGTTGGCCCAGCTGGAAAAGAGCCCGCCGGCGATCCGCTTGACCGTGACCTTGAGCTCCCCGTCCCCGGGCGCGACGCAGAGCGAGTAATTGCGCCGCACCTCCTCGCCGCCGATCTCGGCCCTGAGGGTGAGGTGCTGGCCGGGGCGGAAGCGGAAGGCTTCGCGCAAGGCTTCGGGCACATGGAAGCGGATCGAGCTGGCCTCCGCCGTCTCGGGGACGATCTCGGCGACCTCGAGGCTGTGGAAGTTGACGCTCATCCGTGCGCCCCTCCGTCACCCCGGACTTGATCCGGGGTCCACCTTCTTTCCGGCGCCCATGGGAGAAAAGTTGGATGCCGGATCAAGTCCGGCATGACGATGATCCGGCTCAGTGGCATTTGAACAGGTCGAACGGCTCCGCGCAGTCGCGGCAGCGCCACAGGGCCTTGCAGGGCGTCGACCCGAAGCGGCTCACTTCCTCGGTGTGTGTCGAGCCGCATTGCGGGCAATGGACCGGTCCCCGGGTCGGCGGCGCGATTCCGTAGGCGTGGAGCTTCGCCCGCCCCTCCGCGCTGATCCAGTCGGTGGTCCAGGGCGGCGACAGCACGGTGTCGATTCGGACCGCCCGGTAGCCGGCCGAGTCGAGCGCGTCGCGGATGTCGCGCTCGATCACCTGCGTCGCCGGGCAGCCGGTATAGGTGGGGGTGATGACCACCCGGTCAGGTTCGACGGCGCGCACGATGCCGAGATCGACCACGGAGACGACCGGAATCTCCGGGTCGGGCACCGAGGCGAGGACTTGGCGGATCGCCTCGATCCCCCTCCCCTCGATGGGGAGGATTTGGGGACGGGTGGACTGCGAGCCAGGCATTGTGCCGGCGGAGAGTCCACCCCCTCCCTGCCCTCCCCCATCAAGGGGGAGGGGGTTGCTCTTCGTGCTCGTGCGGGCCCTCACCACACCGCCTCCGGATAGGTGCGGGGGAGGAACTGCATCGTGCAGAGGAGGTGGCCGAGATGCTCGCTGTGATGGCCGCGGCGGCCGCCGAGGATCGGGCGTTGGTCGGGCGGCGTTTCGAGCTGGGCTTCGGCGAGCACCGAGCCAATCGCCGAGCGATAGTCTTCCTCGAAGCCGCGCGGATCGGGCGCGACGCCGCGCTCGATCACATCCTGCATGGTCGCGTCGACCTCGAACAGTTCGGGCAGGAAGCGCCAGCACCAGTCGAGGCCCTGGGCCATGCGCTGCCCGCTTTCCTCCGTGCCGTCGCCGAGCCGGATCGTCCACTCGGCCGCGAGCTCGCGATGATACGCGACCTCCTTGACCGCCTTGTGCGCGAACTCCGCCAGGAACCGGTCGCTCGACTGAGTCAGGCGCTGCAGCAGCAGATGCTGCCAGCTGGTGTACAGCAGGTGCCGCGCGATGGTCTGCGCGAAATCGCCGTTGGGCTGCTCGACGAGCAGGCAGTTGCGGTAATCGAGCACATCGCGATGGAACGCCAGGCGGTCGCCGTCACGGCCCGCGCCTTCCGCCGCACCGGCCTCACCGAGCAGCAGAGTGGCCTGGCCGATCAGGTCGAGCGCG